>CAJUOE010000025.1 GCA_910587895.1 uncultured Lachnospiraceae bacterium | reverse complement strand
TGTGTCATATGCTTTACACACGCTGTTTCTGCCTCTTGCAGACTTCTTGTTGTGATACAGTGACTTGTCGCCAGTTTCCTAACTTGACATTCGCTCCACGGAAAAACCCGCCGTACTTGCGGCAGCAACCTCACGTTTCATCGCTATCATGCCACAGCAGATATTAGTATAATGCATATTTGGGGAAAATGCAAGGGTTTTTTGAAAAAAGTTCAGGACAGGGTAACAATTCCACTTATTCCCACTGACCTGAACTCTTCTACGTTACTCCCTGCCTTCCGGCAAAGGCTTAATGATCTTCTTATAAATACTATACAGGCAACATGCCGACACCACCAGGGACATCAGCTCTGCAATCGGGAATGACCACCAGACTGCGTCCAGTCCGCCCACCCTTGCAAGAATGTATGCTGCCGGGACAAGCACTACCAACTGCCTCATAATCGAGACAACCATGCTGTAAACTGCTTTCCCAAGCGCCTGGAAAACTGTTCCCGCAATGATGCAGAACCAGGCAATCAGGAAATGGAATCCGATCGTCCGCAGTGCATGGCAGCCGATTTCCATCATTTCTTCCGACGCATCGAACATCTTCAGCAAGACCTGCGGAACAAGCTCAAACCCGGCAAACCCAAACAACAAGAGGCCGAAAGCAATTCCCATGCTGATCTTAATGGTCTTTATCATACGTTTCTTCTGCTGCGCACCGTAACTGTATGCAATAATCGGCGTAATACCATTGTTCAGCCCGAAGACCGGCATAAAGAAGAAACTCTGGAGCTTAAAGTACACGCCGAAGACCGCCGCTGCCGTGGACGAAAAGTCAATCAATATCTTATTCATGCAGTAGGTCATGACGGAGCCAATGGATTGCATTATAATAGAAGGAATTCCTACCATATAAACGTTTCCAATCAACGCCCCGCTCAGACGAAACCCTTTCAGGGAAAGGTTAATCTCATGATTAAACTTCGCATTACAAACACCAGCGACGATTGCTGCCACGCACTGTCCGATGACTGTTGCGATTGCCGCGCCTGCAACTCCCATTTTAGGCAGGCCAAACATTCCAAAAATAAGAATTGGATCCAAAATAATATTTGTGATCGCGCCGGAAAGCTGCGATACCATGCTGAAAATCGTCTTCCCCGTAGAGGTCAGGAGCCGTTCAAAAAAGAACTGTCCAAATATTCCCAGAGAGAAAATCATCACAATGCTCAGATACTGCACGCCCATATCAAAAATTGCCGGCGAACTTCCCTTCAACTGGCTTGCATAAAACGGTTTGACTGCCACAAACCCCAGTATCAGGAAAAGCAGATAACTTACTATATAGAGGAATCCGCCATTCAAAGCTACGTCATTCGCCTTCTTAAAATTCTTCTCGCCCAATGATTTGGAAAGAATCGCGTTGATGCCGACACCCGTACCTGCGCCGACCGCAATCGAAAGCGTTTGCAGCGGAAAAGCAAGTGACACCGCTGTCAGCGCATCCTCAGACACCTGCGCCACGAAAATGCTATCGACAATGTTATATAACGCCTGCACAAGCATGGAAACCATCATCGGAAACGACATGTTCCACACCAGCCGGTTGACGGGCATGACGCCCATCTTGTTCTCTTCGATTTTCTGTGTATTTTTACTATCCATATTTATCACATCCCTTTGTATAAGCTATTTTGAGGCAGTAGACCTATTATAGGATTAATAAAATTTATTGTCAACATTTTCCTGATGTAAGTTTTAGAAAAATTTTATTTCTTTCTATGGGGCATCTGAATTTTCAGGGAAAATCCTTGAGCATCCGTTTTTTGTATGCTATATTATAAGCATAACCAGAATTTGAATGCAAATAACAGTAAGGAGCTTTTATGTCGAAAGCATTTGAAGAACTGCAAATAAAAGATGATTTCATGTTTAGTGTCATCATGAGGAACCCAAAATTTTGTAAGCCCTTTTTAGAACGAGTGCTGGGTATGAAAATATCCCACATTGAGTATCCTGGGTCGCAGGAAACGATAGATTTATCGGCTGAGGCAAAAAGTGTACGTCTGGACATTTATGTGGAGGATGAGGAAGAGGCTGTTTATAACATTGAAATGCAAGCCACAACGAATCGGAACCTGCCTAAGAGGACAAGATATTACCAGGGGATGATAGACCTGAATATTTTGGAAAAAGGGAAGGACTATAAGGACTTGAAGAAGAGCTTTGTCATTTTTGTCTGCGTCTTTGATTTATTTGGAGAAGGGAGACATATCTATACCTTTGAAAACCGCTGCATCCAAAATCCGGATCTTGGTTTAGGTGATGATACGGCAAAGATAATTTTAAATACCAAAGGGACAATGGATGATGTCACGCCAGAATTGAAGAGGCTGCTTGATTTTATTGATGGGAAAGCGCCGGAGGATGAGTTTACCAGGAAATTGGATGAAGCAGTACAGTCAGCCAGAAAAAATGAGAAGTGGAGGTTGGATTATATGACGTTGCAGATGCATTATCAGGAAAAATATGAGCAAGGGATAGAGCAAGGGATAGAGCAGGAGAAAAGGCAATCCGTAATGAGGATGATAGAAGATGGAGATTTGCCATTAGAAAAGATAGCATTGTATTCAGGACTCACTTTGGAACAGGTATCTGAACTTGAAAAAGAATTTCAGCCAGCGTGAATCTTGGGTAGACAGTAAAAGATAAGGTTTGTCAAGGTATGTAAGAAGAACAGCCGCGCATTCGCGCGGCTGTTCCTTTATTCATTCCGAATCACGGAATTATTTTACTTTAATGGTAAGTGTCTTTGTAGCTTTTCCACTCGTAATCTTAATCTTGAATGAGCCTTTCTTCTTACCCTGAATTACAAGTTTACCCTTCTTGCTGAGAGTTACTTTTGCAATCTTCTTCTGCTTGGAAGTCATCTTTCCAAGTTTGAAACCGGATTTAGACGGGTTTACGCTTACGGTCAACGTCGTCTTTTTCTTTCTCTTAACGTTTACGGTCTTCTTGGTGAATTTCTTCTTTCCGCTCTTTAATGTGATAGTCGGGTTCTTCACCGTAACTTTAACGACTTTGGTGATACCGTTTGCGGTAGCTCTTACGTTTGTTGTTCCTGCTTTTACAGCCGTAATCTTTCCTTTGCTGTCCACCTTGGCAATCTTCTCATTATCAGACTTCCAGGTTACCGTCTGGGATGCGCCTGCGATAGCCGTTACCTTTATGGTCTCAGACTTCTTCGCACTGCCTGTATACAATGTAACGCTTGTTTTGCCCAACGCCAAGTTTGCAGAAACAGCAGCAGCATTAATTCTAAATGTCCTGGTAGCTGTTCCTTCATAGTTATCGCCTTTAAACTTAATCGTGACAGTGGCTGTACCAACGTTTACGTGATTGCTGTAACTTACATCGTAGTTATCTGCCGAAATCGTCGCACCCTCGCTGTCCTTTACGGTAACTGCCGGCTTAATTTCCTTGCCAGTATATGTAAACTCTGTTCCCGCCAGCGTAATGTCGCTTGCCTTCGGGATAACGGTTGTCTTCGGATCAGATGTACATCCTTCCCTCTTACAGGTCTCAACGATAGCGCCGTCTTTCTCTGTAGTCGCTTTCGTGATAGCTATTTCAGGGTCATGTCCCAGTTTATCTGTCTTAATCTCGTCGGATTGAACCTCTCTCTTTCCGCCTTCTGCGGTTTCGTCTGCAACAGCCCACTGACCGCATCCAGTTCTCTCACATACAAAATGCGCATCATATCCAGCTTTTGTACAGGTCGCGTCTGTTGCTGCTTTAAGCTCGCCATATTCATGTCCCAGCGGGTCAATAATCTCTTCTACAATAACGCCGCACCCTGTACACTGACCCTTCCGAACATATCCAGGTTTTGTACAGGTAGGATCCACGCGTCTGCCGTCATCTCCAGATACATAGGTATGCTGATGCTGCGCTACCGGCTGTACCTTGAAATTATCCATAAGACCAACATATCCTTCCAGATTTGTCAGGACACCCTTGCCAAGACGAAGCTGTCCTTTGTTCATCTGGCTGAGAACATCAGATATGTAACCATTTGTTTCACGATAAGATAATACCGGAAGGCCATTGACTGCAATCGTCAGTCCTTCCTGCGTGTAGATATACTCCATGCTGTACCATTTGTGGATATGCTGATCAAGATTCAGACTACCAGCCTTGAAGTAATCCCATTCCAAATCGCCCTTGTTCGCTTCAATCCAGTTGCCACCCGGGAAATATGCAGTCCATGAACCAGGTTCATCTACACCGGCAGCAATCTGATCCTCTTTCTGTTTCTGGCTGTCAAACGCAGAAACAAAACCAATTGTTCCGGTCACGGTATTCTTCACTTCTCCAAGCATACCAATTACGAACAGATAGTTCCAGTCAGTACACTGCTCTTCCGGATAAATATCAAAGGACAATGTTACACCCTTTGAAAAATCATACTTGCGAAGAGAACCTTCTACTGATGTAAGATAGTCCTCACCCGTCTTTGTGTAATCGTCGCCTTCATTTGAAAATCTGAACACCTTGCCATGACCGCCGTCATCGCCCGGCTCATTACCCTCACCCGGTGTAATGTTCGGAGCATCCACGATATCAACGCCGACCTTCTGAAACAGGATGCCAGCCTCCTCGTAGCCATCACCACTTGATACAATTTCACCATCAGCAGTAAGCAGCAATGCATCTGCACTTGTTACTACTTCCTGATTTCCAGCGCCTTCCTCAGTTCCTGCATCGCCGGTAGCCGCGGAAACAGGTGATACATTCCCCAATACCAGTGTCGCAGAGAGAACCAGAGCAAGTGCCTGTTTCCACACATTGTTCTTTCTCATTAACAAAAACCTCCTTTATAAAAATTTAATAATTACAGCCACTATAATAACAGATTCCTGCTAAAAAGGGAATGTTAATTTTCACCAATTATTATGCCTTAAATACACATTTCGTCATCAATTTCACTACATATGGTATCTCCTCACTGGACAGCCCCGAATAATTAATCGGAAACGTATGCGCCGGGACGTCTGGCGTCCCATCGCAGTAATACTCTGACAGGCTGGAAAGACGGATGGATGCCTGCTTTGCCTTTTGCAGCAAATCATGGTCTGAAAGTTTTGTATCTATATGGAGTAAAAAATGCAAGCCGGCGTCTTCTTCCGTTATCTCGCAGCAGGCAGCAAGCGGGCTTTTACGGATGGCGCACATCAATTCGTCGCGAATGCGGCGGTAATGGGTGCGCATACGGTTGATATGCTTTTCAAAATAACCCTCTTCGATAAACCGCGCCAGCGTATATTGCTCGAAATTAGACACTGTACAGGAATAAAACGAGAGCCTCCGTTCAAATTCCTCCAGCAGGTGTTTTGGCAATACCATGTAGCTGATTCGGATCGTCGAGGCAAGGCTTTTCGTAAAGGTATTGATGTAAATAACGCGTTCCGAGCGGTCAATTCCCTGCAAGGTGGGAATCGGCTTTCCGGCAAGGCGGAATTCGGAATCGTAGTCATCTTCAATAATATAACGCCCTTTTTCCCTCGTCGCCCAGCCGAGGAGTTCGTATCGTTTTCCGATAGGCGTTACAATCCCGGTTGGAAAATGATGGGAAGGCGAAATGTGCGCCACATGGGCTGCAGACATTTCTAACTGCACAATATCCATTCCGGTTTTATCCACCGGGATAAACCGTACTCCAACGCCATTGCCCTCATATATTTTGGCTATTTTGTGATAGCCGGGATTTTCTACCGCATAAATTTTATCCCTTCCCAAAAGCTGAATGAGCAGCCCATACAGATATTCCGTTCCGGCGCCAATGATAATCTGTTCCGGCGATACTTCCATATTGCGAAATTCCTTCAAATGGCCGCTGATTGCACGCCGCAATTCCAGAATTCCGCCCCACGGTGGCGTTTCCAGCAATTCTTCGTGCCGGTTCAAAAGCGTTTCCCGCAAAAGTTTTGACCACACCGAGAACGGAAACTGCCCGGGATTGATGCGGTTGCTCACAAAATCCGCTACATACTGCTGAGGCAGGCTATTTCGCCCGGATGATTCTGAACTTGTTTCCTCCACAGGAAACGTAAGGCCAGAAATCTCCCGCACATAAAAACCCTTTTTGGGAATTGAATAGATATATCCCTCCGCCTGCAGCTGTGCATAGGCGTTTTCCACTGTAATATTGCTCACGCCCAGATTTTTGGCGAAACTGCGTTTTGAGGGCAGCTTTGTCCCAACCGCAAGCTCACCGGACAAAATGTCGTTTTTTACACATTGGTATAAGTGATGGTACAGGCTGTCTGACCCTATATCTGCAAAAGAATATGTCAACATTTTCTATAGAAACCTCCCTTCTGGCTATGCTGACTATATTTAAATTGGATATTTTAATATAGCCAGAAATAGTATATCGTAATAGCTGGTCGATTGCAAACCGTAAATGCGAAATTCTTACTTTTATTAACCAGGACAGAGGAGACGAATATGAACAGGCAATATGAATTAAACAAAGAACTGGCACAAATGTTAAAGGGCGGCGTTATCATGGACGTCACGACGCCGGAACAGGCAAAGATTGCGGAGGCGGCAGGCGCCTGCGCCGTCATGGCGCTGGAACGGATTCCTGCGGATATCCGCGCTGCCGGCGGCGTTGCCCGCATGAGCGACCCGGAGATGATACAGGGCATTCAAAACGCCGTTTCCATTCCGGTCATGGCGAAATGCCGCATCGGGCATTTTGTGGAGGCGCAGATTTTGGAGGCAATTGAGATTGACTATATTGACGAGAGCGAAGTGCTTACGCCCGCGGACGACATTTACCATATCGACAAAACGAAATTCCGCGTTCCCTTCGTGTGCGGTGCAAAGGATCTTGGCGAGGCGTTACGCCGCATCAACGAGGGTGCGTCCATGATCCGCACAAAGGGCGAGCCGGGAACCGGAGATGTCGTCCAGGCAGTCCACCATATGCGCAGAATGAACCGGGAAATCTCAAAAATCACCTCCATGCGGGAAGACGAGCTGTTTGACGAGGCAAAACGACTGTGCGTTCCCTACGATCTGATCTGCTTTGTCCATGACAACCAGAAACTTCCGGTCGTAAACTTCGCTGCTGGCGGCGTGGCGACCCCGGCGGATGCCGCGCTGATGATGCAGCTTGGCGCAGAAGGCGTATTTGTCGGTTCCGGCATTTTTAAATCCGGCAATCCCGAAAAACGCGCCGATGCCATCGTAAAGGCAGTGACAAACTATACCGATGCGTCCATGATTGCAAAACTTTCCGCCAACCTGGGCGAGGCAATGGTCGGCATCAACGCAGATGAGATTGAATTACTGATGGCGGAGCGTGGAAAATGAAAATAGCAGTTTTGGCGCTGCAGGGCGCCTTTGAGGAACATGAAAAAGCATTGCAGAAACTCGGCGCAGAGACATTGCAGCTGCGCAAGGCGGACGACTTAAACAATAACTTTGACGGCCTCATTCTGCCAGGTGGCGAGAGCACCGTTCAGGGAAAGCTTTTACGGGAACTCGAAATGCTTGCACCAATCCGCAACAGAATCAGAAACGGCCTTCCGGTATTTGCTACCTGTGCCGGCCTCATCCTTCTGGCAGAACACATTGCAGATGATGACACGGTACACATCGGCACCTTGCCGGTGACCGTAAGGCGCAACGCTTACGGCAGGCAGCTTGGCAGTTTCCACTACGCCGAAGGGATTTTTGAGGGCATCGGCAGATTTCCAATGGAATTTATCCGTGCGCCTTATGTCGCGCAGGTATCCGAGGGCGTTAAAATCCTTGCCCGCGTAGAAGAGCGCATTGTCGGCGTACAATACCAAAATCAGCTTGCCGTTGCATTCCACCCGGAACTGGGCGGGGATTTGCGCATTCACAAATATTTTCTGCAAATGATACCGAAATGAAAACATCCGAAACAGGTAAGAAGCTTTCCAAGCGTGATGAATCTGTCTTGCAATTTATCGAACAATATCGTTCACTAGGTTACTTGCCAGAAGCAATGTTTAACTTCATCA
>CAJUOE010000024.1 GCA_910587895.1 uncultured Lachnospiraceae bacterium | reverse complement strand
GGAGCCGGGTCGCCGGAGAACATCCTCGTTTTCTTTAACATAATACCTGAAATAATAATCGCCGCCATACCGACAAAGTACGCGCTCGTTGCAACCCATGCGGAACCGCCGAAGATTGCGCCCGCAACCATGGAGATAAACGGCACCTTCGCGCCACAGGGAATAAAGGTTGTCGTCATAATCGTCATACGGCGGTCACGCTCGTTCTCAATCGTCCTCGACGCCATGATACCCGGAATGCCGCAGCCGGTACCGATAAGCATCGGAATGAAGGACTTGCCGGACAGTCCGAACTTGCGGAAGATACGGTCCAGTACAAACGCGATACGCGCCATATAACCGCACGCCTCCAGAAAGGCAAGAAGCAGGAACAATACAAGCATCTGCGGCACAAAGCCAAGCACCGCACCCACGCCTGCCACAATACCGTCATTGATCAATCCCGCAAGCCAGTCTGCCGCACCCACAGCTTCCAGTGCGTTCCCGACAAACACCGGAATACCGGGAACCCATACGCCGTAAGCTGCCGGATCAGGCTCATCGCCATACTGTTCCATCACCGCAAGCGCATCTTCATAATCCGCAAGGGACGCCGTTTCCACCGTCACCTCCAATGTTTCATCATCCGCCACTTCATAAGGGAAGTCGCCTGTAGGAGCCGCGCCGTTTTCTTCCACATAGGCGTCATAACCGTCCACGATCAGCGCCGCGTCGCCATATTCCCCTGCCGCCTCTTCATAAGCGGAGGATCCGATGCCAAGCAGATGCCACCCGTCGCCGAACAGTCCGTCATTTGCCCAGTCCGTAGCGTTTGCCCCCACTGTCACCATGGAGATGTAATACACAAGGAACATAATCGCCGCAAAAATCGGAAGCCCCAGAAAACGGTTTGTCACAATCCTGTCAATCTTATCGGAATTTGTCATCTTTCCCGCTGATTTTTTCTTTAAGCAT
This sequence comes from uncultured Lachnospiraceae bacterium, assembly GCA_910587895.1. Classification (GTDB taxonomy): domain Bacteria; phylum Bacillota; class Clostridia; order Lachnospirales; family Lachnospiraceae; genus Petralouisia. The sequence goes on along the minus strand of CAJUOE010000024.1, from coordinate 5,705 downwards.
CCCTTGATGATACTCCCGATATAAATATAACGCTCGTTGGTGATGATGGATTCCGCGTCGTCATCCATCTCCTCCTCGGCCGCCTTAATGTCCGTTTCAATATGGGAAAGCACAGACTCGCTCAGGTTCATCTGCTCCAAAACCTTATCGTCCCGCTCAAACAGCTTGATGGCATAAAAACGCTGTTGTTCCTCCGGCAGTCCGTGTACCGCAGCCTCTTCGATATGGGCAAGAGCATGTTCCACCGTTCCCGTAAAGGTGTGCATGGGAACCGTCTTCCCGTTCTTTGCCGCATTGATTGCAGCCTCCGCAGCTTCCATGATGCCGTTCCCTTTTAAGGCGGATATTTCTACCACCTTACACCCTAACGCCCTTGATAATTCTCCTGTGTTGATCTTATCGCCGTTTTTCTCCACCACGTCCATCATGTTGATGGCAACGACAACAGGGATTCCAAGCTCGGTAAGCTGTGTGGTCAGGTACAGGTTTCTCTCCAAATTCGTGCCGTCGATAATATTTAAGATGGCATCAGGGCGCTCGCTGATGAGATAGTTTCTCGCCACTACTTCCTCCAGCGTATAAGGGGAAAGGGAATAAATTCCCGGAAGGTCGGTGATGGTCACGCCGTCATGCCTCTTTAACTTTCCTTCCTTCTTTTCCACCGTAACGCCCGGCCAGTTCCCGATAAACTGATTGGAACCCGTCAGGGCATTAAATAATGTCGTCTTCCCGCAGTTCGGGTTGCCCGCAAGGGCAATTCGCATACTCATAATTTTTCCTCTCCTTCTTATTAGTTATCTCTAACCATTGGTTTGAAAATAAAGGGGGATACCCCCTGCGCAGTCATTCTTTCGCCTTATGCACTTTCGACTTCAATCATTTCCGCATCTGCTTTCCTGATGGAAAGTTCATAGCCGCGGACAGTCACCTCAATCGGATCGCCAAGGGGCGCCACCTTGCGGATCTGCACATCCACGCCTTTTGTCAGGCCCATGTCCATGATCCGGCGTTTGACCGCGCCCTCGCCATGAAGCTTTACGACCCGGACGGTATCGCCGACCTTTGCTTCTCTCAGTGTCTTCATTCCATTTTTCCTCCTCATTTCATATTGGACTTTCAATCATAGAATCCTGTCTTGGATTCTATGATTGCATTTTGATTATGGAATCCTGTCTTGGATTCCATGATATTAGAAACACTTAGTAAACCCTTGCAGTATTCTTTACCGCAAAAGTTTTCTTAATGCTCTGCTCAGACCATAATCTTCTGCGCCATTTCTTTGCTGACTGCGATACGGGAATCCTTCACATTCACAATGACATTGCCCCCAATGGCATTGATTACTGTGACTGCCCCTCCCACGACAAAACCGAGGTTTTCCAAATGTGCCTTAACCTCCTGCTTTCCCCCGACTTTCCTGATAATATTTACCTCTCCGACTTCTGCCAATGTAAGCGGCATCATGCATTCACCTTCTTTTGAATATGTATTAGTTTTTACTAACCTGATGCAAAAAACAACGGATGCCAGACTCCGTCAGACATCCCTATGTTTCTTGGGAGTTAGCACTCGCTAACCATATATTATAATATGACTTCCCTTAATCCTTGTCAACATTATTTTTATAACTTACTCAAGTTTCATCATACTAACCAATATGTTAGGGAATGCTAACTCATTTTTTTATGCAATATATTCATAATCCTTACGTCAGCGCCGCGCCCAAAGCCTTGCAGTCAGACAGCGCATTTTCATCCGGCGCTTCTCTGCAGATGACGCTGTTGCAGGCAAATACAGCGCCGTCAGACCGGCACATATCCTCCCAGCTTCGCATCCATTCCCCGTCGCCCCATCCGTAAGATCCAAACAACGCAATCTTTTTTCCGGTGAGCCTGCCCTCACAGGTGGTAAACATCGGTTCAAAATCCCCCTCTTCAAGCTGCTCCGAACCCATGGACGGACAACCAAACGCTACCGCATCAAACGCATCCATCCGCCCTGCATCAAACTCGCTGCAGAAAATCAGGGAGACCTCAGCCCCCTTCTCCTGTGCACCTTCCGCCACTGCGGACGCCATCGCCGCCGTATTTCCCGTACCGCTCCAATAAACTACTGCCACTTTACTCATAGATTTCTCCATCCTTCCCATATATGTATTGCTTTTGTGTAAATCATAAAAGACACCTTTAAGAACAGCCCACAACAAGCCGGTCCAATGAACGGTGTTTCTGAAATGCCTCCCAGTACAGACGCGTGCATTTTTTGTACTGCACAAACTTGCGCTGCGCTGTTTCTACGTTTCCATACACCTTCCATATCCCAATACACTTTGCCCCCGCCGCGCCGTTTCTGATAAACCCGTCCACGTCCTCCGGCGGATAGCCGAGGAACAGTCCGATCTCATGCGGAAATGCTTCCTCATCCTTCAGGCGGCGCACCAGCCACACAATGCACTTCTCCGGTTCCCCTACGGGATAGTCCCGCTCTGCCAAAATCTTTCTGGCCGCACTGTCGCCCAAGTCCTCCCGCAGCCTGTCAGGGCGGTACATGTAAACCAACACGCTTTGTCCCATATTTTTCAAAGGAACAATCCGTACACCCCGCGGAATCAGGCGTCTGTTCATCTCCCGGATGTTTTCTAAGAACATCCTGTCGTTTTTAACGGGACAATTAAACAGATTCCCTGTTTTTAACCCTGCCATTGTCGGCGAGCAGTGGAATATCAGCAGTTCCTCCGATATATTTTCCATATCCACAGCTTCCATTCATCTTCTTCCTTTCTAGTTAGTTTTTGCTAACCTTAGCGGTAAAGAAAAATGCCCTTCGGCACTCTGTATCTGATTTTCTGGTTAGTTATTTCTAACTACATGCAGAATATCATGCCATAGGATGTACTGTCAATACCATTTTTAAAAATTGTCTGCTTCCTTGTCAGGGCGTCGATAGCCGCCATCAACGTCTTTGCCCCCAAATCGTCCTTATTCCCGATTTGTAAAATAATCTCATGGAATGCCTTTTCCTGTTTGCCGGAACAGATTTTCTCATAGTAATCATCAATTATGTGGTCATTTCTGGTCTGTTTCTCATTGTCCCGGGCAAGCGCCTCATCAAATAATTCATAGTAAACATCTTAGATATTTTCGTTGCAGTAATCTATATTCAAGTGAGTGCGTTCCGGATCAGTGTTCTTTGCATGGAATTTTCTGCTGTTGTGGTTAACAGAGCCATTCCCTGTCATAACGCTGATTGTCCGCTTCAATCAATTTCCCTTCTCCCCTACCACTTTTATTACATGGTGCCAGCACCATATCTATCTGGTCATTAAGGAGAAGTTCGATTGAGTGCTATATCTCCCTCGCTAACGTGAAGTTGTCCTAATACGAAAATTTATCAGGGATACGAATATACACACGAATATGGCTGTTCTTTTTACGTTCTACAATACGAGAAACATTTTCAACATTTCCCTCTGCAGTTATAATATAACCATCATAATTTTCAAGTACAATTCCAATATGGTCATGATCCGTATTGTTGAATACCCTATCAAAGAGAACAATATCTCCAGCCGCAGGCTTAAAGACGTCGTCATTCCCACCATGGCATTCAATACGGTTATCTGCTTGCGCCCACTCTTCCCAAGCCACGCAACCTGCAAGAGAACAAGAGGATTCTTTCGGACGAACAGGAATTTTGAATCCCGCTAATAGGACGCAATGATATACAAATGCAGCACACCAAAGCCCATTAGCCTCGTCCACAGACCACTTTGGGAATAGTGTGACGATATCCTCTATATTGGGCGCACAATTATTCAATTTTCCGTTGTACGGCTTTTCAGCTTCTGCTCTCGCTATAACTGCCAACTTATTCCTATCACACATAATTCTTTCCTTAAGTAAACTCTAATTTTTCTATTTTGTATTTCTGTCCTTTCAAGTCATTCTGCTTCTCATACAAACTGTATCGTTTTTAATTTTGAAAATGACCCACAGCTTATTCTAAGCCAACTTAAAGTTTTCTTGCCTTGATACAAAACGAAATAGGCAGCATTTTAGCTTTCTTTGTTTTAGGATCAACATCTCCTGTAGCATTTAATGATTTATTATCTGACGCTTCCACTAACTGCTCTACTACAAATCCTGCTTTTGCCAATGCATTAATATATGTTGACATCTTTCTGTTACATAAAATAATTTGACTATCATGCACAGGCATTTTGAAGTATGATTCGTCATAGTAACTCTTCATCATAACCAACTTTTCATCTTCAAAAACATCTTTACGTTCATCACATGACCATGCTACACAGTAATTCAATGTATGATGCCAACTAAATATAAAAATGCCATCCTTTTTCAAGTAAGAAGCAATCTTATCAAATGTTCCCTGTAAATCGGTTGTCCAACCAATGCCGTAAATGGAATATACATAATCAAAATACCCTTTAGGCACTTCAAGTTCATCCTCCATCTTTGAACACAATAACCTTGCCGAATATCCACTGTCACTTAAAAGTTTTGCTGCATTATCAAGCTGCTTTTGGGACAGATCAACTCCCCATAACTCCCCTGCGCCTTTTTCAGCATTATACTTCAATGAATGTCCACTGCCACAGCATATCTCCAGCATTTTCTTTCCCGCAACATCACTGAATAAATGTAAGTCATCTTCTGTTGGAAATCGTACCCCATACACCGGAAGTGCCGTTGTTCCAAACCACAAATCAGCATGGTCATTCCAATATGTTTTATTACTCTCAATTATCTCATCACGTTTCATATATTCCCCTAAACAATTACCACTCTTTTTATAAATAGAGCCATTTTAGAGTCAACAGGCATAAAGCAATCCTGGAAACACACTTTTATCAGCATTTCCGGGATTTTATCCGTTACTCGAACTCCCTACAACTATAACATAATTATTAAGCTCCCCATTCAAAATAGCACCTCTCTAATTTATAACCATACTCCCCAATCACCATAGCGAAATGTTCCACTGCCATGATGAAGTTTCCCATCCGCTTTAAGATTTCTAAATGCTTCCCGCATACGAATTAGGATTTCCGGTTCTATATCCAGTGAGTGGTGCGCCGGAAACACTTTTTTTACAGGCAATGCCGCAACTTTTTCCAAAGAATCAAGGTATGCTTCCGGGTCAGTAGACGGATAATAAGCGAACAGAATATCTTTATAAACCAAATCGCCGGTAAATAAATATCCCCTGCTTTTTTCCCAAAAGCACATATGCCCCGGAGAGTGTCCGGGAGTATGCAGCACTTCAATTTCCCTGCCGCCAATATCAATGATGTCATAGTCTCTCAGCACTTTTGTTGGCATACCCTGAAACAATTCATAATCGCTCACGCAAAACCCTTCCGGCAAATCACAGCGGTCTACGACCATCTCTCTTATCGTTTCGATTGATAAAGGGAATTTACCATTCAGCCATTCCAATTCATCAGCATGAGCATAAAAATCCGGGAAATACTTATGCCCTCCAATATGATCCCAGTGAATATGTGTGGCTACTGCCGTAATTGGTTTATCGGTAAGCTTCAGCACTTCCTCATAGATATTGGAAATACCAAGCCCCGTGTCAATAAACAAACTTCGGGTATTTCCATTCAACAGATAGCAATGCGTTTCCTCCCAATGCCGGTATTCACTGATAATATATGTATTTGCATCAATTTTATCTAT
>CAJUOE010000023.1 GCA_910587895.1 uncultured Lachnospiraceae bacterium | reverse complement strand
GAAAAAATGCACGGACAAGGAGCGTTAAATTCAGTTTGCACATTTGTATTGAGTATTTCTGGGCAGTATAATAAAAGACGTTCATACAGGGAGCTTTCAATCTGCCGCTTCAGCTCCCGTACCGACCAGCCGGAGTTGACAGCCTCTTTTTCATAAAAGCTGCGTTTGCCCTCATCGGAGACCGTCAAAACCTTTTCCAAACTCCTTTGTCAGTTCTTTGGAAATTTCTTTTAAGGTCTGTTTTCCATACTCTGTGCGGAGCTGGCATATACTTCCACTTATTCAGCATACCATCCTTATTTCTAAAAAAATCGAGTGCCTGCGCACTCGATTTTAATAAGTAATGTATATTGATAAATTTTATAACAATCACCTTTATGGCCTGTGAAATACTCACTCCTCATCGTGGTACATGTCCAGCAGATGCTCGAAGCTCGGCTTCACCTCCGTAAACGCCTTGAGAAGTTTTGGCGAAAACATGCCGCTGTGTCCGTTCAGGATCATCTGGTATGCCTTATCCGATTCATATGCCGTTTTGTAAACCCGTTTTGAGGTAAGTGCATCGTACACATCCACGAGGGAAACAATCTGAGCCGCTATGCTGATCTCGTCCCCCTTAAGTCCGTCGGGATAGCCTTTCCCGTCATATTTCTCATGGTGATGTCTCGCAATATCATAGGCATAATCGAAGATTGCCCGGTCGTTCAGACGCACCCGCTGCTGGATGATCTCCGCGCCCTTTGTCGTATGCGACTTGATAAGCTCAAATTCATCCGCCGTCAGCTTGGCCGGCTTCAGAATAATGGAGTCAGGAATGGCAATCTTTCCGATATCATGGAGGGATGACGCCCATCCGATCTGTATCAGCTTCTCCGGCGTCAGCTCATACTCCGGGTAAAGCTTCATCACGCTCTTGCCCAGACACATGGAATACTCCCGTATCCTTTTGATATGCCGTTTTGATTCCATATTTCTGAACTCCACAAGGTTGCTCAGGGAATCAATCAGAATTTCATTTACATGGTTCAGTTTCTTCGTCTGCTGGCGGAGCACACTGTTCTGCTGCTGTATGCTGATGTTCTGCTTTTTGACCATCATCTCCAGCTGCATTTTGTACTGGAACCAGCCGATGGCATTCTGCACCACCTGTTTTACCACGTCAGACTGATAAGGTTTTTTGACATAGCTTACGATACCGTACTCGTAGCCCTTTCTCTCCATCTCCGGCGAACTTTCCCCGGTAATCATAATAAAAGGAATCTTGTTGAGTACGTTCTTTTCCTTCAGGTTTTCCAGCACGGTGAAGCCGTCCATCAGCGGCATCAGATTGTCAAGCAGCACAATGGCGATCGACGCAAAATGGGAATTCAAAAGCGCAATCCCCTCCTTGCCGTTAGATGCCTCCAGTATCTTGTAATCTGACTGCAGTAATCCGACCAGAATTGCACGGTCAATTTCGTTGTCCTCAAAAATTAAAATGGTATCACGTTTCATAATTTACCTGTACCTTCTCATTTATTATTTGGAGCATGCGCTGTGCTGCCCCTGTCATGTTCCTTCTGCCGTGCAGTCCGCACACATTACAAAGCTACCATCACTACCTGTTTGTTGCGAAGTTTAAAGAGAACCCTGCGCACCTCCGCCGACAGTGTATATTTGATCCCGTTTATGATAACCACACTGCCTTCATAGGCCCTGCCCCTGACACAGACAGGTTCTTTGGCCGCCTGCCCGGTCAGATTGGCTAATTTTGACTCCTCGCCGTCGATCTCCGCCAGTTTCTGTCCCTGCACCTCAATCGCCGCATAAATTTTACGCTGTATCTCCTCCGGCACCTCTTTTCCGGCTTCCTCAAGCTGTACGATTTTTCCCCACTCCCGCTCCAGCGCTTTTAGATCGCTAAGGAGTTTTTCCCGCTTTTTCTCATATTCCGCATGGGCCTTTTCATACAGCTCGTTCCGGCCGATGTCAAGCACTGTCTTCAAGTGCAGTCGGTTGCCCAGATTATAAGTCTCCACACCTCTGACCGCGCTGATGGTGCCGCCCAGAAGCATGCCCTTGCTTCCCGATACGATCACCCTGCCCATCGTCTTAATGCTGCTGTTCATAATATAATTGGCCTTGACATTGCCGCCTGCATGGATATTGGCAGCCTCAAAAAAGCTCCCGGAAACCTCGCCGCCTGCATCGATAAAACAGTCGTTCTTGGAACAGCTTCCCGTTTTTATCATAACGTTTCCGCCGGCTATAAGCCGACATGTCTCCACGTTATGTTCGACAATAATGTCCCCGGTTGCCTTGACATAGCCCCCGGAAGAAACACTGCCTACCACATAGACGGAGCCATCCACCTCCAGCTTGCCCGTCACAGCGGTTACGTTCTCCCGGACAATCAGCATATTGGTAATCAAAATGCGGCCGGCCGTAAACTCAAATTTCCCGTTCATTTTAGACCGATAAGTACACCCGTCCGGCTCGATCGTAAATCCGATTCCTCTTATCGGTTTCAGCTCCATGCCATTCTCGGCGTGAATCATTTCCCCATATATATTTTTGCCGCTGATGCCCGTTTCCGCCCGGTGATAAAAGGCAATTTTCTCGTCCTCCTCCACCATCTCAAAGGCTTCTATATTGACATAGTCAACTCCGCCGTCAGGCAACGGCGCCGGAATACGCGGCAGATCAAGTCTGACAAACCATTCAAACCAGCCGTCTTTTCCTTTTTGGGCCGGGATTCCCTCGGCAATCAGTATTTTTTCATTCAGCCGCCTGCGGTCAATCATATCGGCAATCGCATCTTCCTTGATGCCAAAAACAATCTCCCGCCTCTCCAGATCTTTGTAAATATCCTCTTTGGTCACTATATTACCCGGAATCCAAGGGATATAGGCATACGCCTTGTTTCCGTTTTCTTCTATAGATATAGAAAATTCTTTCTTTTGGAGGGAAGCTGCCCGGGAACTTTTCTCTTTCTTGTCCTGCGAAACAGCCGTATTTCCTTTGTCCGTATTCTGCGCCGTTCCCCCCTCCGCGGTCTTTTGCGGCTCCACGCCATACTGCGGCTCCGGGGATGCCGTGCCGCTTGACCGCTTACGGTTGATAATAGCCTGCCGCTTCTCCTTCATGTCTGTGGCCGAGTAAACCAGACTGCAGTAGGATGTGACATCAAGCCCCGCCTCCAGTCCAAGACGGATCTCCCTCATCTGCGCATGGTTGAACAGATGGTTGGTATAAAGCGACACATTCAGCTTTTTCTCAAGCCCGAGACGAATCTCCTTCATCTGCAGCCAGTTATATTTGATGTTGGCATAAGGCGTGATATCGATATCCTCACACAGTCCAATCCTGATTTCATGGATCTGCGGCGCACACATCATATCCTGCAGCCACTTATCAATCGGCAGCCGGTTCATCAGCGCAAAACGGATTTCCTCCAGGTCGTCATCCGCAAATCCCCTTTTCAGATAGGGGAGCAGATCTATGGCCGAGTAGAGGGACAGTCTGATCTGCCGCATGGTCTCGTAATTGTAAGCAGGATTGGCGTACACAGAGGCATCCACCTTATCCTTGAGTCCCATTCGGATCTGCTCCATCTGCAGCCAGTTAAATTCGGGGTTGGAGTAAATAGATACATCCAACCCTTCCTCTTTCCCGAGTTTGATTTCCTGTCGCTGCGCTTTCTGATACTCGTCATTTTCCATCATAGGAAAATGCAGTTTCTGCTGTTTTTCCCCGCCCAAATCACTCATAACCGTTACCAATCTTTCCTGATTCATAAATGAAATGCATATATCCTGGGATAGCCTCAAAATCGCAAGATATATGCCGCTGTCTTTCTGAGATTAATATATTAAACTATTTTATCAGAATCATGAATGAAAGTCTACTGCTTTGTCAGAAATCCTATGTGCGTGAAATAAGGCCGCAAGATCGATAATGCCATATCGCTCCTCCGATCCCATGCTGGAATGAGTTTTCGATGAGAGGCTGAATGGTCAGCTTTGGCAGCAAATATTTTTTGCAGGACTCTTCCATCTGAATCTCACATTCAAAAGAATCTTCAAACCGAAAATATATTTTCTTAATCACAATTGACTGCCCGGATACATTGAAAAGCAGATCACCTCCCGCCATCTGCGACTGCACGATGTTATCTGCAATGAGCCTCTTGGAATAGTCGGTTTCCACCTTTCCCTTCATATATGTTCTGCATTGGCAGCATGCGGTCATAAAACCGAAATGACTTTAAATTTACAGACTCAGCCCCTTTATTCAACAGAGCGTTGCCGAATTTCCTTGCAAGTGAGGCTTCTATTGGTTTTTGAAAGAATATCCAGAGATGTGCGCCTCTCCCCGAACGGGAACGCTCCACCAATGCGTCAATCCTGTTGATATCACATATCTTTCTCAGGCTGTCTACTTCCTCTTTCCACAGTTCGTCAGTCTTGGCAAAATCATTTCTTTCCGCATCTTTTTCACGATTATCAAAATCAAAGACGATAAATCGGCAGGTATCATCTGTCAAAAGCGGGAAAACACCTATAACATCTGTGGCATCCTCCGAATTTCCCCTTAAATGGTCAATAATCTGCTCCTTTTTTAACTCCTTATATGCCTGCCTTTTGCAATCCTGACATTTTATCTTGCTTCCGGCAACTCTTGGACAGCCGCTTTTCCAAAAATTGTAACATTGGGTATAATAATTGACTTATTTGGTCGACTTCTTAATGGTACGTTTGCTGTATACATCCGCGCCCCCAAAAACATGCTAAAGAACACTTTGGCATCTGTTTCTGTAATCTCTCTTGGTATAGTTCTTGCTCCCTGATTTGGATCATATTCGTAAACGTTCTCGATGATTTCTTTTTCAGAATAGGAAATCCCAGCGTCTGACAGAAGCTGTTTCAAGTATTGGTTTTCCTGTTCCAAATACTGTATTCTTTTTTCCAGTTCTTCTGTGCTGCTCATCGTAATCTCCTTATTAAGAATGTTGCTCCTATTTTCTCTTCATATCAATCCAGCCATACTTCCTCATTTCTTCCCGAAATGCACTCCTTCGCGGGTACGCATCCTTATACGATGTCATAAGCATCTGTTTTGCACCCATCTCTCCCATAGATTCACGCACCTCGCCTAACGCGGCGATATACGCTGCGCATTCCCCATAATAGTTCCTGCGGTTTGCATCCATAATTCCCGCTGTCCGCTTTTCCAGCAGCACTGTGATTCTTTTTATGGCTTGGTTCCTTATATCAGATGACATCGGCACTATAGACTTCCATTGTGAAAACAGATGACAAAACAGGTCATTCTCTCCTATTCCCTCAAGTCCGCAGGTACCATTTCGATATTCTTCCGTGGAAAATCTCATTGCACTTTTTGCCATCTCTGCCATAGCGGCGATCCCACTACCGTTCCATTGCCCCTCATAAAGACATAACAGAAATAGGGCAATTCCCTGTTTCATGAAAGATCCCGTCCAGCCCAGCGCTTCCGATTTATGCAATCCTTTGTCCAATACCTCCGCAAACTGCCCGTCTAAGAACCTGAGCATCAAAATCATATTGTTGTTTGGTTTATTTTCCTCTCTCTCAAAATACTCGCTTCCGCCATATCCGCGAAAACTCCTTTCATCCAGCAGATAGTTGTT
>CAJUOE010000022.1 GCA_910587895.1 uncultured Lachnospiraceae bacterium | reverse complement strand
GAAATTATGCCCGGTCAGTTTCAGAATCGAAACGAATCAGACAGGCCACAGCCTTTCGGAGTCGGTCAACCCTCTCGACCCAATGACAGTCAGAAAAATAATGCCACAGGGAAAACCAGTTTTGCGGACACCGTAAAGCAGACTGCAGAAAATAGTTCCGCATCGCGGGAGGAGCAGTATGTGGAGTATCTGAAACAGCGATATGGCGCAAACGTGATGGTGAAAAATATCGGTAATGACCAAAGGAGTATTGACAACTTCGGCGCAAGCATAGCGGGGTATAACAATATTGTAATCGCTCCAAATATTTTAGAGAAGATGGCAAACGACCCGGAGAAAGCAGCCCATTATGAAAAAATAATCCAGAAAGGGCTCGATGACCTTCCAAGATGTAAGGCGGAAATGTCAATGAATGGATTCGAGATGTCTTCTTATGCCGTGAGTATTGATGAAAAAGGTGTGGGGTATGTATATGTGACCGGGGATCTGAAACCGGAAGTGCGGGCAAAGATTGAAGCAAAGGTGAGAGCAGAACAGGCGGCAAAACGGGCAAGACGGGTGCGGTATCAGGAGCTTGCCGAGGAAGCAGCGGCGGAGCGCAGAGAACGGACAGAGCTGCAATATCATAAACAGCTTATGGAAGATGCCCTGAAAAAAAGTGGTTTTGATACGGCTGTAAACTATCACTTCATCAGCCGGTCACAGGTGTCGGCGGCGGCAATGGCTTATGAAAGTGCGATTGGTGCATACAGCAGTAATGTGTTGGGAAATATCTGATAACTGTACTAATGTTACAAAATTTGAAGTAAAACAGGATATGCCCGGACTTACCACAAGGGGGCATGGGAGGTTCTGAATGACAGAGGAGCCGCAGGTAAAATAAGAAGGAGGATGATTATTATGGCAATTACAGGAGTGAACACTTACAACAATGCGTATGAAAATATGTACGCAACAAAGCAGAAGGAAGAAACAAAGGAAACTTCCGCAGCGCAGAAAAAAGGGGATACAGAGAATAAAGGCGGCCTGTTAAACCAGTTGCAGGATAAGTATTCTAATTTTGATATTACGGCGGGTACTTTTTCCAAAGGACAGGTTTCATCATCAAGCAAAGGTTTCCAAGGGGTAATGATAAGCTCCGCATATTTATCAAAAGCGGAGAATGATGAAAAGACGGCAAAGGATTTGGATGAAATGTTAAGCGGAGTGGAGTCAGCATATAACTGGCTGAAAAATGCCTTTGCAAGAGATGGGCTGGAATTAGTTTCCTGCGGGTACTATATCGATGAAAACGGGAAAATGGGTTCCTATTCTGTTGTTGAAAAGAAACATGGTATGTTTGACGGCCTGACAGAGCAGAGTGAAAAGAGCGCCAACAGGATAAAAGAAAAACAGGAAAAAGCGCGGGAACAGAAAAAGGCTGATGAAAAGAAAACGGAGAAAAAGGAAGCAGAAGAAAAGCGGGAACAGCAGGTAAAACCCTCAAAGGATAAAGTTGTCGTTGTGGCTTCCTCAAATGAAGAATTGTTGAAAAAGGCGAAAGATGCAGCAAATGGAATAAATGGGAAAGCGCTGACAAAGGAGGAAAAGGCATTAGGCAATAACTTTGATTTGAGCATATAGTTGTGATGTAAAAGGAATTCAAATTTAAGGCCAAGGAGGATGATAGTTATGGCAATGGAGATCACAAACAATTACAGCAATTATACAAGCGGTTATGCAAGTGCCGCAAACAGCAGAAAGCAGGCGGCAGAGAGCAAGGCCGCCGCACAGACGGGCAGCATTGGTGAGGCGGGGCTTTCCAAAGGGGCGCAGGCCCTTTTGGAAAAGCTGCGGAAAAGCTACAGTGATATGGATTTCATGGTTGCCGACTTCGACAAGGGGGATAACGCCAAGGATATCCTGTTACGCGGTACAAAAGAGGTTTCCGTCATATTCTCCAGTTCTGAGCTTGAGAAAATGGCTTCCGATGAGAAATACGAAAAGGAATACATGGAGCGGGTGCAGG
>CAJUOE010000021.1 GCA_910587895.1 uncultured Lachnospiraceae bacterium | reverse complement strand
GGTGTAAAACAAAGCTGTTTCTTCTTTTTTGTGTTGTCTCAAAAAATCATCTCCATTCCAAGTCTTATTCTATGCTATCATATCATAAATGATAGTATTTCGTCATTTCTTATGGGGAAGTTTCCCAAAAATGTAAGTAAAATGTAATGTGATTATGAAGAAGGCTTTAATATGTTCCATTTCATTGACGTATTATAGCACAAGTGCTACGCTGTTACTAAAGGGAATATCAAAGATAATAAATCTTAAGAAGATGATAAAGGGAGGATTTTTATGAGTAGAAGACGAAAGATTACGGCTATGATCTGTGCGTTGGCATTGGTAATAAGCAATGTTGGAGTTTATGCAGATTACAGCAAGGCGGCGTCCCTTCCGGTGACGGCAGACGACGCATCCCCTGTCCGGGAAGTGACGGAACAAGGCGCTGCAAAAACGCCGGATACAAAAAAGAATGCAAAACAATTACAGTTTGGAAAGAAAACACAGGGACGGCTGGTGACAGGAGACGACGGGCAGCAGTATCAGATGACCTTAAAAAGTTCCGGGCAGCTTGAAGTTCGCCTGGAGGGGGACACAGGGAAACTGGCAACCTGCCTCACAGACCAGAATGGGAAGAACTGGGCGCCCCGGAAAAAGCTGGCTAATGGGAAACAGATTTACCAGTTGAACAAAGGCGTTTATTACTATGGGATACAGATGGCAAAGAATGCAAAGATTCCAGATGCAGGGCTGAATTATGGGGTCACTGCTATATTTAAATCTGCAAAGGCGAAGTTTGAGGATAACAATACGCGTAAGAAGGCGGCAAAAGTGCCGTTAGGGCGGGAGTTTTATGGACACCTTGCGCAGAATGCAGCCACAGAATATTATACATTCACGCTGAATGAGCTAAATTACTTCACATTTAGCCTGACGACGCAGATCACAGATTATGATCCGGAAACTTTCGTAGTAACCTTATACAATAAAGATGGGAAATATATATCCAGTTGGAAAAATCCAGATTTCGTGGAATATAATGAGGAATATGGCGACGTATATAGTTATGCAAATGGTGACTGGTGGTGGGACGCAGAGTATGGTGACTACATAGGGTTTTCTGGGATTTTGCCGGCTGGCACATACTATCTTGGCGTCAGCGTAGAGACAGACAAAAATGGGAAAGTCCCTGTCACGGCGCGGTATGGTCGGTTTGCAGCGCTTATGTATACTTATATGCCATCTGTATCCGTGAAGTTGTCACATAAACAGGCACAATATACGGGAAAGAAAATTAAGGCGCCGAAAGTAACAATCAAAAAGGATTCTAAATATGCATATCTGGAGAAAAATGATGATAGACCTACATATAAAATTAAGAGCATGACTGCCGGGGTTAAGGGTGGCAGCCTAAAGGATATTGGAAAATACAAGATTGTGCAAAACGTCTGGTATAATCATCCAGAAACTGGTAATGACGCCTATTCTTATGCAATTTTTACGGTAACGCCGGTAGGTGGGAAAGTCAGGCGTGTAAGCAGCAAAAAACCGGGAGAGGCACAGGTATCTGTGAAGAAGGACGCCCAGTCCAGCGGTTACCAGATTCAAATAGCCCGCGACAGGAAGTTTAAAAAATCCAAAAGAACGATAAACACGAAAAATCTCAGGGCAACGATTAAGGGATTGTCACCGGGAAAGAAATATTATGTGCGGGTAAGGAATTACAAAGAGGTGAAGACGTATTACCTGGAGACAGCCATTCCGGAAAATATTTATGGGAAATGGAGTAAGACGCGGACGGTGGTGTGTAAGTAGCAGGGCGTTTACAATCAGAGGAGGGAAATGGGATGAAAAAGCAAAATTTATGGAAACATTTCATATCGTTGGCAATCGGCGTTACGCTGCTGTTTCAGGCATCCTTGTCGGTTACTGCTCAAACGATGCAGATATCGGGAAGGGAAAGTCAAAAACTGGCAGGGGGAGCAGTGACCGGAGATGACGGTGATGCGCTTGCGAATGGGTTCGTCATTCAAAATGGCACATTGAAGAAGTATATGGGAGTGGTGAAAAAAGTGGTGATTCCCAAAGGGGTCACAGCCATAGGCGAGGAAGCTTTTGCGGATCAGATGCTGACGGAGGTCATCATTCCGAAAGGGGTAACGAGCATCGGGGAACGGGCTTTTTCCGGGTGTGATGGATTGGAGGAAATTGTTATTCCAGAAGGGGTAACCAGTATCGGGAAACAGGCATTTTCTTATTGCGTAAATCTGGAAAAAGTTATCCTCCCACAAAGCATGGTAAGTATTGAAAATGAAGCGTTTTTGGAGTGTGAAAATCTGCCAGACATAAAAATTCCCAAAAATGTGGCAAAAATAGGACGCAGGGTATTTGGGCGATGCAGCCGGCTCTCAAAGTTGAAAGTGGATGTTGGCAATCGCAATTATTATTCTAAAAATAATATGTTGTTTGACAGCAAAAAAAGTTTAATCTGCTGTCCTTGTGGAAAATCAGGAAATATCAGGATACCGAAAGGGGTAACCAGTATTGGATCGGAAGCCTTTGCCTATTGTACGAAACTGAAAAATGTTGTGATTCCGGGAAGTGTGAAAACCATCGGCAAACAGGCGTTTTACCTCAGTGAATTGAAAAGCATCACCATGCAGCAGGGAGTCAAAAGCATTAAAACGGAAGCATTCCATGGCTGTGAATTGGATAGAATTCGTCTTCCGAAAAGTCTGAAAAGTATCGGACCAGGTGCATTTAATGCCTGTAAGCTAAAGACTACGCTAACCATCCCCAAAGGCGTAAAAACCATTTCGGCTGATGCGTTTTCCGAAAGCAGCCTGAAAGGCATCGTAATCCCGGATAGCGTGACAAAAATAGAAGAGGGTGCATTCAAATACTCTAACTTGAAGAAGATTGCTATTCCCGATAGTGTGACAAAAATTGGGGAAGGAGCGTTTTATTACTGTGATAGGCTTAGGAGCGTGAAACTTCCGCGTAATTTGAAAAAGATAGAGAAGGAAACTTTTTACGAATGTAAAAATTTAAAGAGCATTGCAATTCCGGGAAAAGTGAAGAGTATCGGGGGAGGGGCGTTTGCATACACCGGATTGAAAAGCATGGTCTTGCCGGAGGGCATAAAAAAGATCACATCATATGTATTTTTCGGCTGCAAAAACCTTGAGAGCATAACGATTCCGGGTAGCGTGAAGAAGATTGATTCCTGGATGTTTGACGACTGTAGCAAGCGCCTGGTAATACATGGGAAAAAAGGTTCTTATGCGGAAACGTTTGCAAAAAAACAAAAGATTACATTTTCTGAAATGTAGAAAAGCCAGCATGATGAATCGTGATATCATAGAGTTCATTGTAGCAGAAGGATAAAGTAAAACAGCAGAAATCGGGCTGTCAGTGGAGGATGAGAAGATGGATGAGCGTAGTAGATGGAAACGTCTTATTGCATTTGTAATTAGCGTTGCGCTGGTGTTTGCCATGCCGATTGTATTTGCAGGAACAGCACAGGCTTCCGGGCAGGAAGGGTTTGAGCGGGGTGAGGCAGAAAAGGAAGCGGCTGCGCCTAAAGATGGATTTATTATTGAAAATGAAATATTGAAAGAATATGTGGGGGAGGCCAAGAAGGTCGTAATTCCCAAAGAAGTTAAAATTATTGGTGAAAATGCATTTGCAAATAAAAAAATAACAGAAGTGGTTTTTCCAGATGGGCTAAAGATTATTGGGAAATATGCATTTTCTGGCTGCCAATATCTGTCAAAAGTGACTTTTCCAAAAGGAGTAACAATTATTGGGGAAGCATCATTCTCCCATTGTATAAAATTGACAGAAATTACGCTCCCGGAAAGCGTGACTGGTATTGGGGAAGGAGCGTTTAGCGGCTGTTGCAGCCTGGCGGAGATAACAATCCCAAAAAATGTGTCACTGATTGAAGCGGGAGCATTTGAGGATTGCGGGAATCTGGAAAATATATATGTGGATGCGGGTAATTCCTGTTATTATGTGGAAGACGGTTTGCTTTATGATAATAAAAAATGCTTAATCTGCTGCCCTGGTGGAAAATCAGGCGATATCGTAATTCCCAAAGGCGTTACAAATATTGGTTCCAGGGCATTTGCCTGTTGCACATGGCTGGAAGATATAACGATTCCAGGAAGCGTGGCAAATATTGGATATGGGGCGTTTGCGGGCAGTAATTTGAGAAATGTTACTATTTCACAGGGCGTAAAACGAATTGAAGTCGGGGCGTTTGCGGCCTGTATGCTGGAAAGCATCCGTATTCCAAACAGCATAAAGAGCATCGGAGCTGGGGCGTTCACCGGAATCCAGGGATTGGAAAATTTTAATATTCCAGAAGGAATCACAAGCATTGACGACGGCACATTTGAAGGTAGTGATTTAAAGAAGATAGTGATTCCAAAAAGTGTAAAGACTATCGGAGAACGGGCATTTCGAGATTGCGAGCTGGATAAGGTTGTTTTGCCGGAAAGCGTGACGGAAATTGGAGAAATGGCATTTTTGGAGTGTGACAGCCTGACAAGCATCACCATCCCCAAAAGCGTGAAAAAGATAGGTCGCGCAGCATTTGAAGATTGCAGCTCCCTGCTTACAATTTACGGAAAAAAAGGTTCCTACGCCGAGAAATATGCGAAGAAACATAAGATAAAATTTGCCATCGCAAAGAAAACCCAGAGCATCAAGGCGACCAGGGAATACAACAAAACATACAAAGACAGACCCTTCCGCTTGAATGTAAAATTAAAGACCGGAAATGGGAAACTGACCTATGCAAGTTCGGATACAAAAGTTGTGAGTGTAAACGGCAAGGGAAGAGTTTCCATAAAGGGGCCGGGAATTGCAGTTATCACTGTGAAGGCGCAGAAAACCTCGAAATATAATGCATCATCTGTGAAAATTACGGTCAAAGTCAGTCCCAGGCAGCCTCAAATGCGAACAGTCCTGGCGCAGGGCGGACAAAAGATCAAGGTAAACTGGACCAGGGACAAATATGTTTCCGGTTACGAAATTCAGTATAGCACAGATAAGGAATTCAGAGACAGGAATGATACAAAGGTTATGGCAGTGAAGAACAACAGAGCCACATCTGCGACTATAAAGCAGGGACTTGTAAAGGGAGAGAAATATTATGTGCGGATGCGTTCGTATAAGGATGCAAAGGCAGGGAAAAAAGTACAGAAACTCTACGGCGCCTGGAGCAAAGCCAAAACGGTGGTCTGTAAATAACGGCGGCTGAATTTTTGCATTTGTCAACGGCGGGAATCTATGCTATACTGTGGCATAAGGAATGGGAAAGAAACAAAGGAGATGTCAGAATGGCAGATTTTATGGTGGGATGGAATACATATCCAAATGGCATGAATCAGGATTACAGGCCAGGATATCCGGCGACAGATGGAACCGTGCAAAATGGCAGGAAAACAGGAGAAATGGACGCGCTTTCTGGTAACCGCAAGACACAGGAGGAAGAGCAGGCAGGGAAAGACAGCCTGCGGGGCAAGGAACCCGGGGAAGAGTGCCAGACCTGTAAGAATCGTAAGTATAAAGACGGCTCCAATGAGAACGTATCGTTTAAGGCGGCATCCCATATTTCACCGGAGGCGGCAGCGAGCCGGGTGCGCGCCCACGAGGGAAAGCACGTTGCAAATGCATACAGCAAGGCTGCGCAAAAGGGCGGCGAAGTGCTGTCCGTGTCGGTTCGGCTTGAGACGGCTGTCTGTCCCGAGTGCGGGAAGAATTATGTGTCAGGCGGAACAACTTCCACCAGAATCCGCTATCCGGCAGATTCCAGGGAGGCGGAGAATCAAAAAGCCCAGCGTAATCCCTATGCAGAAAACCAAAAACAGGTGCGTGCAAATGCAGTCAGGGGAAAAGGCTTTGACTATGCGACGAAACCTTTGGAAGAATTTGAAACGGAGCGTTATTAAATATGAGACATACATCATCAGAGTTAAAACGATTATCAAGGGAACAGTTAAATGGGCATTGGGGAATTGCAATCGGCGCCAACCTGTTAATGCAGATGATAACATCGGCGTTATTGATGCCCTTCTATTTTCTGCTTATCCTTACCGGCGGCAGGACGGTGCAGTACATTACATATATGATAGCGGCATTTATCATCGCAGCGGTATCCATTGTGATTCAGTGCGGGATTTTGCGGATGTATTTTGGGTTTGCCCGGGGAGAGGAAGTATCCATTGGGATGATGTTTACAGAATTTTCCAAAAGGCCGTTCCGCTATATGCTTGGCTACCTTTTATTGATGCTCATAGAGATGGTCTGCATCATGCCAGGTACGATTTGTTTTTCAGTTGGGCTGGTTGGCGGGACGTTTCTGGCGATCGCGATTGGCGCAGCATTGTATCTTGTGGGAATGGTCATTATGATAATTGTTGCGCTGCGTTTCTCACAGGTGTTTATCATTCTGTTAGAGCACAGTGAAATGGGGGTCATGGAGGCGTTTCACAGGAGCGCGGAACTGATGGAAGGCAACCTGGGAAGGCTTTTTTATATTGAGTTAAGCTTTATCGGTCTGGCCTTGCTGGGGCTTTTGTCGTGCGGCATCGGCATGTTATGGGTAACGCCTTATATGATGCAGGTGAGCGTTAATTTTTACCGGAGCCTGACCGGGGAACTGGATGGGACAGAAAATTATGTGGATGTAAGCCAATAGATTAAGGTAACGGCACGCGTCGCACTGCGCCCCCTGCCAAGTCGGAGGAAGGCATGCCAGAAATGCTTCGCATTTGCCTTCCTCCTAAAAACCGTCTTGGAATTGGATTTCCAAGACGGTTTAAAATTTTGTTTACAGATTCATGTTCTGATACCAGTTATAGGAATCTGAGGCAGGATAGCCGATTTCTTCCATCAAATCTTCAATGTAGTTCATATATCCCTCAAACCCGCCAAATTCGATGCAGACAACCACAAGCGAGTAAACCAGGAACAGGATTCCAAAAACGATGGCGATAATGCCAAGAATCAGTCCTGCTTTGGCATAGCTGTTCGTTTTCATCTCGCCGCCGCGTGAGAGCAGCGCGAGGATGATTGCCAGTGAGCCGAAAATTATTGCCGGGTAGACGCAGCAGCCCAGTACCATTCCTGCGATTGCAAGGGCCAGGGAGGCAATCGCCATGCTCTGGGAGCGTTTTTCTATGTATGAGGTGTTGGGTGCATTGTATTGATTGTATTCCATATGAAAATCCTCCTTCAAGGTAACGGCACGCGCCGCATTGCGTCACCTGCCAAGTCGTCGGAAGGCATTCCAAAAATGCTTCGCATTTGCCTTCCTCCTCATTGTAGCATTTGCGGAAGAAAAATACAATTTTATTTTTGGGAATGTCTTTTGTCTTCCCTTCAATTTCATTTTCTGTTATAATTAGTTTTGTTTATTGTGGAAGAGTGTCTTTGGAGGGAAAACAGATGTTATCAGTTATTATACCCGCTTACAACGAGGGCGGACAGGTTGGCAAGACGAACGAAGTCATAGGGAACCTGCTGAATCAGGAAAAGATTGAACACGAAATAATATTTGTAAACGACGGGTCTTCGGATGATACATGGGACAGGCTGAATCAGATATGTGAGCACAATGCCAGTACAAGGGCGGTGTGTTTCTCACGTAATTTTGGAAAAGAGGCGGCTATGTTCGCAGGACTGGAAGCAGCAGACGGGGATTGCGCCGTGATTATAGACTGCGACCTGCAGCACCCTCCGGAAGTGATTGTAAAGATGTACAGGCTCTGGGAGCAGGGCTATGAAGTGGTGGAAGGCGTCAAGGCAAGCCGGGGAAAGGAATCGTTCTTTCATAAGCTTGCGGCGAAACGTTTTTATTCCCTGATGTCGAAGGCTACTGGGATTGATATGGCGCGGGCGTCGGATTTCAAGCTGCTTGACCGTAAAGCGATTGACGAGCTGAATGCGATGCCGGAGCGGAAAGTCTTTTTTAGGGCATTGTCTTCCTGGGTAGGGTTCAAATCCACGCAGGTAGAATTTGATGTGAGGGAGCGGGAGTATGGGGAGTCAAAATGGTCCCTGTTTTCTCTGATTAAATATGCGATAAACAATGTAACGTCATTTTCCGCAGCGCCCATGCAGGTTGTAACCATTATCGGCTGTATCTTTTTTGTGTTTACCTTTTTCCTGGGGCTGCAGACGCTGATAAAATATATCCTGGGAAAGGCTCTGGGTGGATTTACGACGGTTATCATCCTGCAATTGCTGATTGGGAGCATTACTATGATAAGCCTGGGAATTATCGGGTATTATCTTGCCAAAATATATGACGAGATTAAGAATCGTCCGAGGTTTATCGTAAGTGAGAAATTGAATGATAAAAAGGATAAGAAAGAAGAAGGACAGGTATAAAAATGGATATTATTGCGAAATTAGCAGAAGAGCTGAACATAAAAGCACAGCAGGCCGAGGCCGCAGTGAAACTGATTGACGAGGGGAATACGATTCCCTTTATTTCCCGTTACCGGAAAGAGGCGACCGGCGCCCTCAACGATGAGGTTTTGCGTAATTTGTTTGAACGGCTGACGTATCTTAGAAATCTTGAGGAGAAGAAGGAACAGGTATTGTCTTCGATTGAGGAGCAGGGGAAACTGACCGAAGAACTCAGGAAACAGATACTGGAAGCGGAGACGCTGGTGGCCGTGGAGGACCTCTACCGTCCCTACCGCCCGAAACGGCGTACGCGTGCAACCATTGCCAAAGAGAAGGGATTGGAGCCCCTGGCGAATATCATCCTGCTCCAGATGACAAACAAGCCGCTGGAAGTGGAGGCGGAAGTGTTTCTGGACGCGGAAAAGGAGGTAAATACGGTACAGGAAGCCATTGCAGGAGCGATGGATATCCTGGCGGAGGGAATTTCAGACGAGGCGGATTACCGCAAATATATCCGTGAGCTTACGATGCGTACCGGAAAGATCGTATCCGTGGCAAAAGACGCGGAGGCAGAATCCGTATACGAGATGTATTATGATTTTGAGGATGGACTGGCAAAGCTTGCCGGACATCGGATTCTGGCGTTAAACCGTGGAGAGGCTGAGAAAATCCTCACCGTGAAAATCGAGGCTCCGACGGAGCAGATTTTGCAGTATCTGGCGAAGAAAACGATTGTGAGGGAGAATCCGCATACCACGGAAACATTGCGTGCGGTGGTCGAGGACAGCTATAAGCGCCTGATTGCCCCTGCGATAGAGCGTGAAATCCGCAGCGAGCTGACAGAGCGCGCCGAGGATGGAGCCATCCGGGTATTTGGCAAGAACTTAGAGCAGCTGCTGATGCAGCCGCCGATTGCCGGGAAGGTGGTGCTTGGCTGGGATCCCGCGTTTCGTACCGGGTGCAAGCTTGCCGTCGTGGATTCCACCGGCAAGGTGCTGGACACGACCGTCATCTATCCGACCGCGCCCCAGAACAAGGTAGAGCAGTCCAAGGCTGTCTTAAAGAAACTGATTGAGAAGTATGACATTTCTCTGATTTCCGTGGGGAACGGAACAGCGTCCCGCGAATCGGAAATGATCATTGTTGATTTGTTAAAGGAAATACCAAAACCTGTGCAGTATGTGATTGTAAATGAGGCGGGGGCGTCCGTCTATTCGGCGAGCAAGCTTGCGACCGAGGAGTTTCCGAATTTTGACGTGGGGCAGAGAAGCGCGGCCTCGATTGCCAGAAGGCTGCAGGATCCCCTGGCGGAGCTTGTCAAGATTGATCCCAAGTCCATCGGCGTGGGACAGTATCAGCATGATATGAACCAGAAGAAACTGAGCGGTGCGTTGAACGGCGTGGTGGAAGACTGCGTGAATAAGGTTGGCGTGGATTTGAATACGGCATCGGCATCCCTGCTTGAGTACATATCGGGAATCAGCAAGGCGATTGCCAAAAATATAGTGGCATTCCGTGAGGAGAATGGCAGGTTCCTGACGCGTTCCCAGCTCCTTAAAGTGGCAAAACTGGGACCGAAGGCATATGAGCAATGCGCGGGCTTTATGCGTATCAGCGAAGGCAAAAATCCGCTGGACGGCACAAGCGTCCATCCGGAAAGCTATGATGCGGCGAAGAAATTACTGGAGAAACTGGGATTTGTCCCCGAAGATATCCGCGGAGGGAAACTTGCCGGCATCTCAAAGAAGGTTACGGACTATAAGAAACTTGCCGCAGAGCTGGAAATCGGCGAATTGACATTGCAGGATATTGTCAAGGAGCTGGAGAAACCGGCGCGCGACCCCAGGGATGAGATGCCAAAACCCATCCTCCGCACCGACGTGCTGGAGATGAAAGACTTAACGCCGGGCATGATCTTGAAGGGCACGGTGCGCAACGTCATTGATTTTGGCGCATTTGTTGACATCGGCGTCCATCAGGACGGGCTGGTGCATATTTCCCAGATGACCGAACGCTACATCAAGCATCCATTGGAGGCAGTCAGCGTGGGAGATATCGTAGAGGTCAAGGTGATGAATGTGGATCTGAAGAAGAAACGGATTCAGTTGACGATGAAACTGTAACACATCCAGCGGTCGCTCCTGCTCAAAGGGGGAAACGTACCTGGAACGTGCAGCCGCCCCCCGGTGTGTCCGACAATTCAATAGTTCCTTTATGCATAGCCACGAGCTCATATGCAATGCTTAATCCCAAACCATAGCGTTGCGTATGGGTTCGTGATTTGTCTGCCTGGTAAAACCGGTCGTATATAAAAGGCTTGTCTTCCTCCCTGATGCCGGGACCGTGATCCTGGATGGTAAAGACCATCCAGGCTGCTCCTGTAAAGGCAGTTTCTTTGTGTTCCATATGGATGATGAGGCTGATTGCAGTATCTGGATTACCATAGTGGATGGCATTGTCAAGGAAAATGCCCAAAATCTGTTCCAGGCGGTTTTTGTCGGCGATAAATTCCAGATAATGGTCATCTCTGAAATCAATATTCAGTTTCATATGATTTTTCTTGCACAGAGGTTCAAATTTTTCATATACAGACACGATTAAAGTGTATAAATCAATCGGTGATTTGTTGAGTTCCCAGACGCCGCCGTCTATCGAGGACAGAAGCAATAAATCCTGTACCAGACCGGACATCCGCAGGCATTCCGCATCTATGGCGGCTGTATGTTTGCGCAGGTGGGCGGGCAGGGAAGGGTCGTTTGCCACTGCCTCCGCATTTGTGAGGATCACGGCAAGCGGGGCTTTCAGCTCGTGGGACGCCGAGGCGGTAAAGCATTTCTGGCTCAAAATTGCAGTTTCTGTGGGGCGCACAGCCCTGGCAATGAGAAACCTGCCGATCATGGCGACGGCAGCCAGAACCATAAGCCAGATGAGAGCGTAAGATTTCAGCTCTTCTTTCAACAGTTCCGTAAATTTCTGATTGCGCTTGATGAGGTATAAGGTATTCATTTCTCCCCGGGAATCTGTCAGTTTGCCGCAAACACCCCAATAAGGAATGTCCTCATGCGAAAAATAGAAAATCCCGCTTTGCGTGTGCGCCGGCTGGACGCCGTATGGTATGGATTCTTCTTTTTTCAGCTCTGTTTCAAAGGATGCTATGATATCGGAAATCGTGGGTAAGTTCCGGGCGTCTGTCTGGTATATGGTATGCCCGGATGAATCGAAGTAATCGCAGATCAGGGGCTCATCACGTTCATATAAGGAGAAAATGGAATATGGATCCCCATAGCTGTCCAAATCGGACAGGAGATTGGAAGCGGTGCGCTGGAATTTGCTCTCTTCTACTTTGCGTAAAGAGTAGAGGTTGTTATGGATTATCAAAGCCAGGACGGCTGTAAATAATAGCATGATAGAACCTATGAACAAGAAAAACAATTTTTTGCGCAGATTTTGTATCATGTCAGACCTCCGAAAATTCCAGTAGATATCCGCTGCCATAGACAGAGCGGATGGTAGCGTTGGAATGTAGTGCCTTAAGCCTTTTGCGAAGAAAATAAATGTAGTTGTCCACGTTTCCAGGCTCAATTTCCGCGTCAAAACCCCATGCTTGGTGCAAGAGCTGCTCCCGTGAAAGAATCGTTTGCGGTTTTTTCAGGAAGGCGCAGAGCAGGTGGAATTCTTTGGGCGTGAGCGTAAGGGTTTTGTTGCCGCATTTTAATTGCTGGCTGGAACAGTCTAAGGACAGGTCTCCAAAATTCAGGACTGTGGACTCCTGCGTCTTAGGCGGACGTCTGTTTAAGGCGCGGATGCGCGCCGACAATTCCCGGACATGAAAAGGTTTTACCAGGTAGTCGTCCGCGCCATTGTCCAGGCCTTCAATCTTATCTTCCAGTTCCGACATCCCGGTAATGATGATGACGGGAATCGGTATTTGCTTTTCACGTATTGCCCTGACAATTGCAAGGCCGTCGATGACGGGCAGCATCCGATCAATAATCGCAAGCTCATAGCCGGAATTTGGCGCAAGGGCAAGCATCAGCCCTTCTTCCCCGCTGTGGCAGGCGTCAATTAAATGCCCCTCTTTTGTGAGCTGTGTCTTTATGGTATCACATAACGTCACGTCGTCTTCAATCAGTAATATCTTCATAAAATAAATTCCATTCCTGAAATATTGTTTTCTTAATTTATAGTATAACAGGCAAATCTCTAAAAATCTTCTAAAAAAACATAAAAATTTTTGCGGATGTATGAGGATTTTTCGAAAAGTTTTCCGCTAAAGTAGAATGCGTTCGGCGAACCTGAAACTATTTAAGAAAGAAAACGAGGTGCATGATATGAAATCTATCGCCAAAATCGTCTTTGCTTAGCCGAAGAACCTAAAAGGTTTGACCGGTTCTTCCCTAGATTTGTTGAACAGAAGGCGGACTGTGAGTCACAACGAGAGTTGCTGGTTGAGGTCGTTAGCGATTCAGGGGAAGACGACAGGATAATTCCCTTGACGGATATCTTAGATGCTGACGTGAAGTTGGGAGCTGAGGATCTGGTTGAGCTGGCTTTACAAATGTTTAATCTGATGATGTTTGTACACATGGTTGACCTATGCCTGTCGTTCAGATTGGAGAACTTTGGGTTGGTTGTGTCTGAGCGGCGAATTGTTTGGCTCAATTGGCTAGAGGTGTCTGTCGGGATTAATATTCTGGACGAGAAGCTAGTGGAAAAGCAGATTTGCGAGGC
>CAJUOE010000020.1 GCA_910587895.1 uncultured Lachnospiraceae bacterium | reverse complement strand
TAGAAACGGTTTACCGGATTCTTTGTGGAGTACCTATTCGGCATTTGCAAATTGTTATGGTGGTGTGATTATTCTTGGGGTAGAGGAAAATAAGGATGGGAGTTGGCATACAACAGGGCTGCAGGGAGAAGAAAAGCTGCTAAAAGACTTCTGGAATAATATCAATAATCCTCAGAAGGTAAGCCATAATCTTTTGACAGAGCAGGATATTCGAATATTTCAACTGGGAGAGAATACGATTATGGTGGTTCATGTTCCGGCAGCAAAGAGAGAACAGAAACCCATATATACTGGAGGTGATATGTTCAGAGGGACATATCGGAGAAATTGGGAAGGAGATTATCATTGTACATTTAGTGAAGTAAAAGCCATGCTTCGTGATCAAACAGAAGATACTATGGATATGAAAGTGCTTGAAAATATGCAAATAGATGCACTTAACATGGAGACAGTACATGCATATCGTAATCGGCATATGGCATATCGAAGTGAACATGTATGGGAGCAACTGGACGATTTAGATTATTTGGAGAGAATCGGTGCGGCAAGGGTATCTCGGACAGATGGACAACTTCATCCAACAGCGGCAGGTTTATTGATGTTTGGAGATGAATATAAGATTTTGTATGAGTATCCAGAATATTTTCTTGATTTTAGAGAGTTACTTGATCCGGAAATCCGTTGGACTGATCGTTTGCAGTCCAGTTCGGGTGACTGGACAGGAAATCTATTTGAGTTCTTTTTTCGTGTATATGGTAAATTGGTGAAGGACATTAAAGTTCCTTTCAAGTTAGATGGAGTGGTCAGAATAGATGATACACATGTTCATAAAGCAATTAGAGAGGCATTGGCTAATTGTATTGTAAACACGGATTTTTATTTACCCAGGGGAATTGTGATTAAGAAAGAGAGAGACAGTATTGTTTTAGAAAATCCAGGCGGTATACGTACCGGAAAAAAGCAAATGCTGAAAGGTGGGATTTCTGATCCAAGGAATAAGGCACTTATGAAAATGTTTAATATGATTGGTATCGGTGAACGTGCGGGAAGTGGCGTGCCGGATATTTATTCTGTTTGGGAGAGTCATGGGTGGATTGAGCCACAGGTAATAGAAGAATATTCTCCAGATAGGACAATTTTGAAGTTATCATTTATTAGTGTAAAGTCAAGAAAAGTGATGGAAAAAAGTGACAGAAAAAAAGTGACAGAAAAAAGTGACAGAAAAAAAGTGACAGAAAAAACACAAATGCAGAAACAAGTTATTTTAAGAAAAATGCAGCCAAACATAAAATATAAAGTAGAAGAAGTGGCTGTGTGGTTGAATGTTGGGAGAACCAGAACCAGAAATTTGTTAAAATTGTTAGTGGATGATGGAAAAATTACCGAGACAGGATCAACAAAAATGAAGAGATATCAAATCATAGAATTGTGATAATTAATATTGAATAGGTATTTCTATTATGTATATTCGATGGAGAAGTATATTCTGGTTCTCCAGATGAAATTTGTTGTAGGTTCGAGCCCTACTCGGGGAGCTAAGAGAATAATATAATGGAAAACCTGTAGACATTAGTGTTTACAGGTTTTTTTATCTTATAGGAAAGACCTTGTCACGCTAAAGCGTGAAAGTATCTTTCCTATAAGATAAAAATAATATGCGCACTCGTGCAAGAGGAAAATGTCACTGCGTGACTGCACTCGGCGCAGCAAAGTGTGCAATCCCCGGGGAATTGAGGGGTTAGGGGAGCCCCTTTGGGCTTGTCCGCTTTGTTCTATATTTTGCCTAGTAGAAATGGGGGAAAGACAGATGGAAATCAGGGAAATAATTTTAATGGCCGGAATCATAATGGCGTCCGTATGGCTGGGTGCGTGTGTAATACTTGAGGGGAAGAAACGAAAATATGTGATCATAGCAGGAGGCATCCTGGACCTGGTGTTATTTCTTATTTGTAGAAATGTCGGAATGTTGTTGATTGGCGTGTTGGGAGGCCTGCTGTGTGGATTGGTTCCTGGTTTTGGCGGCAGCTGGCGGAAGTATCATACAGCGCTTAAGGAGTTGAACGGTGTGAAGAACCTTGTAATCGTCATGATGATATTTTTTAGCATGATGTTTATGATTTTGGCGGTCGTTTTTCCAGAATGGAAGATGAAATAATTTGTAAGGGATTTTTAAAAATATAAATAAAATGAGATATTATGTCGTCCTGAATTGTTTTCTTTATATAGGAGGTACCGACTATGAAGACAAGGGAGAAAGAAAAGATACTCGAGTGTTACCAACAATATAAGGATATGATATACAAGCTGGCATGGGCATATTGTAAGGACAAATACCAGGCAGAGGACGCGTTTCAGGAAGTGTTTTTCAGATACATGAAATACCATCCTAGGTTTAAGTCTGCGGAACATGAAAAAGCCTGGTTTATCCGCATAACCATCAATGTTTGTAAAAACCTGCTAAAAAGCAAGTGGAACAGCGATATGATGCAATTGCAGGAATGGGATGCAGACGAGGCTTTTCCGAGGGAGGCAAACGATGCCTTCGATGCGTTGAAGGAAGCGGTTCTGGATTTGCCGGAAAAGTACCGCATACCGATTCATTTGTATTATTATGAGGAATATTCCGTGCGAGAGATAGCGCAGATATTGCGCAAGTCGGAAAGTACCATTCAGACACAGTTGCAGCGTGGCAGAGAAAAAATAAAAAAACGGCTGGAAGGGAGTGAGAGCGATGCTATTAGAGCATAACACCTACAAGGAAGCAATTTCAGATATCAGATTATCAGAAGAAAGGGGAATGGAAATGATGGAAAACACGATGAAAAGAAAAGAAAAATGGAGCCAGAAATGGAAAGTACAGATGGCAGCGATTGCTGCTGGAATCGCAGTGATTGTGTTGAGTGTAAATGGGATTTGCTTTGCGGCAACCGGAATGAACGCCTGGGATTTGCTGCAGTCACTGTATAGCGACAATGGCGAAGAGGCAGAAATGATGTCAAAGATGTTCCGTGAGTCTGGAGAGACACTGGCGGATGGCAACCTGCAGTTTACGTTGGAGAGGTATTGGTATGATAAGGACAATGGAATGGCATATTTTACCATCCGCACGGACGCCCTTGACGGTTCGCGCCTGGATGACCCGGAAATATATGTGGTCAATCCGCGTTTTAACAGTTTTGGCAGCATGGCGTTAAGCCCCAGCGAACCGGTTGTGAGTGAAGACGGCACCTCCATGACCAGGCATTATGCCCTCACACTTGCATATACGAGCGGAGGAGAAGAAGATAGTCCTAGCGCGACGGAAGGGATTTCACCGGACGCACAGGTATATTCGATTGAAGTAAAAGATGGAGGACTCAATGAACATGGATTCCCGACTTACAAAAAAATCGGACAATTTGTATTAGAACCCACGGGTACTATGCCGAACCTGCAGTTAGACGGAAGTCCGCTGGAACATTGTGTCAAGGTTTCGCTTACCGGCGGAGGTTTGAGAATGTTTTTCGATACGGAGTTTGACCCGGAAAATGGTGAGGAACCGTTTAACATTGTAGAAATTAAAATGAAGGACGGCATCACAGCCTGTGTAGTGGAAGCCCTTCCGGAAGGCAACTGGGAGCCGATACTGGGCGGAAGAGATGGAGTGGAAATCATGGGCTACAAATCAGATACGGTGGATATGAGCGGTGAGCGGTATCTTGGAGGTTTCTCCTATGGCGGCGGCGGAACTGGAGAAGAGGGCGTCACTGATTGCCAGTTAATTTCAAGATTTAACCGTTTCATCAATATAGAGGATGTGGAATCCGTATCCGTAGACGGCGTGGAATTGCCGATTATCAAGTAGGGGATTTTCGATTGTGAAACTGTGATTTGCCTGTTTGGGCCAGCCAGAATGGATTTCGAGAATAACTTTTGAAAAATGCTTGCAAACACTAAGAAGATGTGGTACTATTCTAACTGTTGTTGGTATGGTACCACATCGTTTTCTAACTGGACATGGTGGTTGGTATCATTTCACAGTTTCCGGCTCCTTGGTCAAGCGGTTAAGACATCGCCCTTTCACGGCGGTAACACGGGTTCGATTCCCGTAGGAGTCATTAAAATTAATTTTTTGCATATAATATGAGAGAAAAGATTCACAGATGTCTTGACGAATGGGAAAGTATTTGTTAAAATAGCCTAGGACAGTCGGAAAAGTAAATACGGCGCAGTAGCCAAGTGGTAAGGCATGGGTCTGCAACACCCTGATTCACCGGTTCAAATCCGGTCTGCGCCTCTAATAAACCCCGGAAACGTTAGTTTTTCGGGGTCATTTTATTTTTGGAAAATACATCAATTGTATTCCATTTTGAGACGTGATATACTTTGATAAGGATGTTTTGTGAAATGCGGAAATTATAGCAATCACAATGGGAATTATTTCTATAAACTTGTATCAGATGAAAAGAGATGAAGAAATTGAAGATGAAAAAGAGAACGAGGGGTCTGAGTATCCGCAGTAAAATTTTACTTCCTGCCAGTATCCTGATTATGGCATTATGCGTGGTTATGGGCGTTAGCGCTTACATGCGCACGAAGGATGGGCTGATAGCGATGGGTGTGGAAGAAGCGCAG
This sequence comes from uncultured Lachnospiraceae bacterium, assembly GCA_910587895.1. Lineage (GTDB taxonomy): Bacteria > Bacillota > Clostridia > Lachnospirales > Lachnospiraceae > Petralouisia. The sequence goes on along the minus strand of CAJUOE010000020.1, from coordinate 26,685 downwards.
ATGGCCGCCAAAATTTCTGTGAAAGTCATTGATGGAGATGCGTTGGAGAAAATTACGCAGGAGGGCGCTCAGAGTCCAGGGTTCGGGGAAATGTTATCTACTATGAGAGATGTACGCCAGGATTGCGGCATTAAATATCTGTATACCTTATATACAGACGGAAAGCAGGTCTATTATGGAATTGATTCGGATGAGACAGAAAGCTGTGTTGAGATGGGGGAGCCGTTTGAAACGTCTTATCAGGAACTACAGGGAGTATTTGCTGGTGAGGGATATGTACAGGATTACATTGATTACACAGAGAACGGAGAATTGATTTCTGCGTATATGCCGGTTATGGATGGCAGCAAAGAACGGGTTGTGGGAATTGTGGGCTGTGATTATGATGCGTCCGGTGTTGTAGGGCGCCTGAATACGATTCTGTGGCAGATTGCAGGTATTACGGTAATCTGTATGGTGGTCGTGCTATTGATTATCAATATTATTGTTACCGCAATTGTTAAGAGTCTGCGTGCTGTGGACCAGAAGATTTATGAGCTGGTGAATAACGAAGGGGACTTGACGCAGAGGCTTGAAGTCCATACGGGCGATGAGATGGAGCTGATTGCGAATAACGTAAACGAACTTTTGGCATATATAAGAAATATCATGCTCAATATCTCGAAAGGCTCCAGACATTTAAACGGCTCCTCTACGATTATAGCGGAAGATCTGGCTCATGCCGAAATGAGCATTACGGATGTCTCCGCAACCATGGAGCAGATGAGCGCGGCGATGGAGGAATCCAGTTCTTCCCTGGATCAGGTGAATGAAGCGATTGTACAGATCTTTGAGCTGATAGAAGGAATTTACAGCCAGGCAGAGAATGGGAACAGATCTTCCGGACAGATTATGGAACATGCTGGGTCAATATATCAAAAAGCAGTCAGGGAGCAGCAGGATGCGAAATTGCAGGCTGCTGAAATGGCGCAGGCGCTTCAGAGGAAGATTGAGAAATCAAGGGCAGTGGAAGAGGTGCGTGAACTTACGAAGAATATCATCAATATTACGGAGGAGACAAACCTTCTTTCTTTAAATGCAAGCATTGAGGCCGCAAAGGCAGGAGAGGCAGGAAGAGGATTTGCAGTAGTTGCGGATGAGATTGGAAAGCTTGCCCTTAATTCTGCGCAGGCGGCAACGGAGATACAGAAAGTGACAGCTGATGTCATAAAAACAGTGGATGAACTGGCAGGGGAAGCGGAAGAAATGGTTCATTTCATGAACGAAACGGCGATGGGCGGATATGGCAGGCTGCTTCAGGTCAGTGAGACATATCAGGGCGACGTCGGGAAGATGAATGAGATGATGCGGGAATTTGCAGAGGAGAGCGAGCAGTTGAAGGAACAGATGGACATGATTAAGACTGCGATAGGAGATCTCAGGATTGCCGTGAGCGAGAGCGCGCAGGGAGTAAGCAGCGTGACGGAGAAATCCGTTGACTTGACAAACAATGTGGGTGGAATTGGTGAGGAAGCCAATTCTAATTTGGATATTGCAAACCAGCTAAATGAGGAAGTAGGGAAATTTAAGGTTTAAAACAGGAATGGTATCAACATTTAAATTTCAATGACAAGGAGGAATGTACTATGAAAAAACTTAGAAACTCAGGGATCATTATGTTAATCATCTGCCTGGTATTTACAACGGTTTGTTTTGTGCCGAGTACCGTGCAGGCAAAAGGAATTACGTCTGTCAGGCAGGTGGAAAAACTGGCAAAGAAACAGGTAAAAGGCGCAAGCATCCATAAAGTGGAACAGGATTATGAAGACGGAAAATTTATCTATGAAGTGGAACTTTCCAAAGGAAAGAAAGAATACAATCTTGCTTATCGCGCCTCTGATGGGAAACTGATCTCATATGAATGGGAGATCTATTCCTGGCATGTGAGAAGGGGCAGAGGGAAACTCATCAGCATCAGCAAAGCAAAGAAACTGGCGAAGAAACAGGTGAAAAATGCGAAGATTACCAGTGTAATGAGAAAGTACAGCGATGGCATTGATATGTACAGGGTCAAAATGAAGACCGGAAAGAAGAAGTACGAGTTAAAGATACATGCGCGTACCGGCAAAGTGCTGGAGTATGAATGGGAATTACTGAAAAAGTCGAATAACAAATATATCGGCGAAGAGAAGGCAAAGGCCATCGCACTGGAGAAAACAGGGGCTGGGACGGTAATAAAGGTTGATTTTGATTATGACGACGGAGTGCCTGTCTATGAAGTCGAAATTATGAAAGGAATGTATGAATACGAAGTGGTAATTGATGCCAGAACTGGTAAGATTTTAGATTTCGAAGTGGAACATATTTATGATTGATGAAAATTTAAAGTTACCGGGAGAATTTTGCCAGAGAATGCAGACACTCCTGGGGGAGGAGGCGGAGGATTTTTTCAGCTCCTGCCAGAGAGAGCGGGAATATGGCCTTCGCTATAATCCTTTAAAGTTTGAATCAAGGAAGAGTTTTGAAGAGAAAATGATGCGGGAACCGGAGTGGAAACTGTCTCCGGTTCCCTGGTGCGTGGAGGGATATTATTACGGGGCAGATGAGCGACCCGGCAGGCATCCATGGCATGAGGCGGGCGCATATTATATTCAGGAGCCGAGCGCGATGTCGGCGGTAGAGCTGCTTATGCCGCAGCCCGGGGAGAAAGTCTGCGACCTGTGCGCGGCGCCCGGGGGCAAGACGACCCAGATTGCAGGAAAAATGCAGGGGCAGGGGCTTTTGGTGTCCAATGAATTCTATGCGAACCGGGCAAAAATATTAGCGCAGAATGTAGAACGGATGGGAATTGCCAATACGGTGGTGCTGAATGAATCTACAGAACATCTGGCAGAATTTTTCCCGGAATTTTTTGACCGGATTTTGGTGGACGCGCCCTGTTCCGGGGAGGGGATGTTTCGCAAAGAACCGCAGGCCATGCAGGAATGGAGCCTGGAAAATGTTCTTTTGTGTGCCAAAAGGCAGCAGGAAATTTTAAGCCATGCGGCAAAAATGCTGAAACCCGGCGGTGTGCTGGTTTATTCCACCTGTACGTTTGCGCCGGAGGAAAATGAGCAAAATATCCAGCAGTTTCTGGAAAAACATCCTGAGTTTTCCCTAGAAATATCTGAGATTGGAGAGCAGTATTTCAGCCATGCAAAAAGCAGTGGCATTTATCGCCTGTGGCCCCACAAGCTGCGCGGAGAGGGACATTTCCTGGCGCGGATGAGAAAAACAGGTTCACAGAACGCGGAAGATGCAGCAATCATTGGCCTGTATGTGGAATCTGCAAACAGCAGAAAAAACCGCAAAGGTGCGAAGAGCAAAGAAACGACGAAGACTGCGGAAGCATTGTCCGGGTTCCGGAATTTTCAGGCACAGGCATTGCAGATTGATTTGGAACAGAAATGTCCGGGAAGGTATGTGCTGTTTTCCGATAACCTTTACCTGCTGCCAAAGGAAATGCCGGAATTGTCCGGGATTAAGGTAGTGCGTGCCGGACTTCATCTCGGTACCTGCAAGAAGAACCGTTTTGAACCGTCCCATGCATTGGCGCTGTATCTGCATCCGGGTGAAGTCAGGCAGCGGGTGGAGCTGTCCTCGAAAGAGGAGGCGTTAAAATATCTTCACGGTGAGACGGCATCCCGCGACAGCGGGCAGAAAGGATGGACGCTCGTGTGCGTGGACGGCCTTTCCATCGGCTGGGGAAAGGCGCAGAATGGAATCGTGAAAAACCATTATCCGAAGGGGCTGCGCATCCGTTATTAAAATTGAGTAGCAATTCAGCCTGTTTGTTGCAGAATTTATGCAGGATTTTTGATTGCTATTTCACCCAATTAAAGCTAAAATAGAAAACAGAGATTTTGAAAAGGAGAATAATTATGGATTACAGAGCATATTTGAAAAATCATCCGGATAAGGAAGGGCGCTACGGGGAATATGGCGGCGCTTATCTGACGGAGGAACTGAAACCGGCGTTTGAGGAGATTACGGAGGCATACCAGACGATTTGTCACTCTTCTCAGTTTATCAGCGAGCTTAGGAGAATCCGCCGGGAATTTCAGGGCAGGCCGACGCCTGTGTATCACTGTGAGCGTCTGTCGAGGCAGATTGGAAATTGCCAGATTTACCTGAAACGTGAGGATTTGAACCATACCGGGGCGCATAAGCTCAATCATTGCATGGGCGAGGGGCTTCTGGCAAAATTTATGGGTAAGAAACGCCTGATTGCTGAGACGGGTGCAGGACAGCACGGCGTGGCGCTGGCTACGGCAGCGGCATATTTTGGACTGGAATGCGAGATACACATGGGAGAAGTGGATATTGCCAAGCAGGCGCCCAATGTAACGCGCATGAAGATTCTCGGGGCGAAGGTAGTGCCGGTATCCGCAGGATTGAAAACGTTAAAAGAGGCAGTGGATTCCGCTTTTGAATCCTATGCAAAAAATTATAAAGATTCTATCTACTGTATTGGTTCGGCGTTAGGACCGCACCCGTTCCCGCTGATGGTTCGTGATTTCCAGTCGGTAGTCGGTTATGAGGCGAGAGACCAGTTCCGGGAAATGACCGGAATTGACCCTGATGTGGTCTGTGCCTGCGTGGGCGGCGGAAGCAATTCCATTGGTATGTTTATTCCGTTTTTAAATGATCCGGTGGAAATTGTGGGCGTGGAGCCTCTGGGAAGAGGCGAGAAACTGGGCGACCATGCAGCTTCCATGAAGTATGGCGAGCGCGGCGTGATGCACGGCTTTGACAGCATTATGCTCAAAGACGATAAGGGCGAGCCGGCTCCGGTTTATTCCATTGCCAGCGGACTGGATTATCCTTCGGTGGGTCCGGAGCACGCATACCTGCATGATATTGGCAGGGTGCAGTATGAGACGGCGACAGACGAGGAGGCCATGGAGGCATTCTTCAAGCTGTCCCGTTATGAGGGAATCATCCCGGCGATTGAGAGTTCCCATGCAGTTGCCTATGCAATGCGCAAGGCAAAAGAGATGGGACAGGGTTCCATTCTGGTAAATTTGAGCGGCAGAGGTGATAAAGATATTGATTATGTCGTGGAGCATTATGGTTATGGAGAACAATTTCTGTAAAGCCTGGGATGAAATATCATAAATGTTTGATAAAAAGTGAGATTTTTCCTTGTAAAAAACCTTCTTTTTTCGTATGCTAATAGCAACAGGAAAAGGAGGGTTTTTTTATGGGTAATAAAACAGGCAGGGTTACAATACCAACGGATTTAGATGTGATTCCGCAGACTCTGGAACTTATGCAGCAGTGGGGTGCTGATGCAGTCAGGGATTGCGATGGAACGGATTTTCCGCAGGAGCTTAAGGATGTGGACGCCAAAATTTATTCCACATATTACACAACCAGGAAAGACAACGAATGGGCGAAGGCGAATCCTGAGGAAATTCAGCAGATGTATGTGATGACGCCGTTTTATACGGCAGAGGCAGAGGAATTACGGATTCCGCTGATGAAAGGGATTTATCCGGATATGTTAAAACCGAATACCAGGGATGATATTACCCGTTGGTGGGAAGTGACAGACCGTACGACCGGAGAAGTTGTCCCCACGAAGCGGTGGCGTTACGAGGAAGAAACCGGGGATGTGGTGGTACAGGCAGAGTCATTTCACGATTACACGGTGAGTTTTCTTGCTTATATTATCTGGGATCCGGTGCATATGTACAATGCAGTGACAAATGACTGGCAGGATGTGGAGCATCAGCTTACGTTTGATGTCCGCCAGCCGAAGACACATGACTATACGATGAAACGTTTGCGCAGGTTTATCGAGGAGCATCCTTATGTAAATGTGCTGCGGTTTACGACATTTTTCCATCAGTTTACGCTGATTTTTGACGAACAGGCAAGGGAGAAATATGTGGACTGGTACGGATATTCCGCATCGGTAAGCCCTTATATCCTGGAGCAGTTTGAGCGGGAAGTCGGTTATCCGTTCCGCCCGGAGTATATCATAGACCAGGGCTATTATAACGGCCAGTATCGGATTCCCTCAAAGGAATATCAGGATTTTCAGGCATTTCAGCGCAGGGAGGTGGCAAAGATTGCCCGCGAAATGGTGGATATCACGCATGAGTGCGGCAAGGAAGCCATGATGTTCCTTGGCGACCACTGGATTGGCACGGAACCGTTTCTGGAGGAATTTGCCACGATTGGCCTTGACGCCGTGGTCGGGAGCGTGGGAAATGGCTCTACGCTGCGGCTCATCAGCGATATCGAGGGCGTGAAATATACGGAAGGAAGGCTGCTGCCTTATTTCTTCCCCGATACCTTCTGCGAGGGAGGCGACCCGGTGAAAGAGGCAAAAATTAACTGGGTAACGGCAAGGCGCGCGATTTTGCGCAAGCCGATCGACCGCATAGGCTATGGCGGCTACCTGAAACTTGCCCTGGATTTCCCGGACTTTGTGAAATATGTGGAGAGTGTCTGTGAGGAATTCCGGGAGCTTTACGGCAATGTCAAGGGCTGTGTGCCTTACTGTGTCAAACGCGTTGCGGTCTTAAACTGTTGGGGAAAGATGCGCGCCTGGGGCTGCCATATGGTGCATCACGCACTGTATCAGAAACAGAACTACTCCTATGCCGGGGTAATTGAAGCGCTGTCCGGAGCGCCGTTTGACGTATCGTTCATCAGTTTTCAGGATATCAAAGAGCGTCCGGAAATATTAAAGGATATTGACGTGTTAATCAATGTGGGCGGTGCGGATACTGCGCACACCGGCGGCGCATGGTGGTGCGACGAGGCAGTTGTGACGGCGGTGAAGAGATTTGTCCATGAAGGCGGCGGCATCATTGGCGTGGGAGAACCCAGCGCGCATCAGGCCAACGGGCGTTTCTTCCAGCTTGCCAATGTATTTGGCGTGGAGGAAGAGCGCGGGTTTACCCTGGGTTACGATAAGTATAACTGGGAAACGCAGGCGCATTTTATTACGGAGGATTGCAGCGGGCAGATAGATTTTGGAGAATACCAGAAGAACATCTATGCATTGGAGGGCGCGAAAGTGCTTGCACAGCAGGAAAAGGAAGTGCAGCTTGCCGTTCATGAATTTGGACGGGGGCGCGCGGTTTATGTGGGCGGTCTGCCATACAGTTTTGAGAACAGCCGTCTTCTGTACCGTGCCATCCTGTGGAGTGCTCATGGGGAAGAGAAGATGCATTGCTGGTTCAGCAGCAATTACAACGCAGAGGTACACGCATATCCTGAGAACGGCAAATTCTGTGTGGTCAATAATACGTATGAGCCACAGGAGACTACCGTATACAAGGGGGATGGAGAAAGCTTTTCCTTGAGCCTTGCAGCAAACGAAATTATCTGGTATGAGATTTAACCGCAGAGATAAAATCACCTGGTATGAGATTTAGCCGGAGAGATTTGGAGGAGAAATGTGAAAAGTTATAGCAGGAAAATTACAGCGGCAACCCGGGGAATCTTTGTGTTGATGGTTTTGGGGGTCATTCTGTTTGGAATTTCAGGCGAAATATTCCTGCCTGGAGAACTTATTCAGGAAGAAGGGCGATGTGAGACACTCTCAGAAGGCTGGGTGCGCGTGCTACCGGATGGGAGCAATCAGCCGGTTGAGGTTCCGGGCAGATGCCCGGCCGACCGGCTGGAAAGCGTCAGCATTGAGACCGTTCTGCCCGAAAACCTGGAGGAAGATACCTGGCTGTGTACTATGGGCACCTGGCAGGAACTGGAGCTGCTGGTAGACCAGGTGGTTCGGCAACGCTATAATGCCGAAGGCTCGAAACCTTTTGGGACGAATGCGGCCAGCGCATATGTGTTTCTACAGCTGAACCGTGAAGATGCCGGAAAGGTTTTTCGGATTACATCGGTGTCAAATTCTCCGTCTTCCGGCGTTTTAAATACCGTTTACATCGGGGACAGGATGGCAATTTTAACTGAGCTTGCGAAACAGCATGGAGGAACGCTGTTCTTTGCGTTGTTTTTGCTTTTGTTGAGCGGGTTGAGCATTTTGTTCAGCGTAGTGTTGCGTCGTTTCTATCACAAAGAAATTTTTCTGGAATACCTTGCCTGGGGGACGTTTCTCACTTCGTTCTGGCTTGCAGCGGGATCCAGGTTGCGCCAGTTTTTATTTCCCAATATTTCGGTGGCGGCGATGCTGTCGTTTCTGGCGGCGATGCTGGCGTTGTTCCCACTGCTGATTTACATGGATGGCGTACAGAGGCAGCGGTACCAGAAAGGCTATGTAGTTCTGGAATTTGCGGTAATTGCCAATTTTGCAATCTGTACGTTCTTGCAGGTCACAAAACAGGTTGAGTTCATGGAAACAGCGTATTTTACATGCGCGCTGGCCGGCATTTGTTTTTTGTACATACTTTTCTGCATCTACAGGGATTACAGGAAGCGGCAGGCATCATCATACCGCCTTGTTGCAGTGGGGGTCATGCTGCTTGTGATTTCTGCGGCGGGGCAGCTTTTGGCGTCCCTTCTGACCCGGGGCAATGGCGGAATGATTCTCTGCGTAGGTCTGGTAGGCCTGCTGGGGCTGGCGATTGTGGAGAATGTGCGGAAGCTGTTTTATATGGAGCGGGAAAAACAGCGGGCAGTCCTGGCAAATGAATCGAAAGGCAAATTTCTTGAAAATATGTCCCATGAGATACGTACGCCGATCAATACGGTCATTGGCATGGACGAAATGATTCTCAGGGAAAACCACGATCCTGTCATCCGGGAATATGCACATAACATTAACGGCGCCAGCAAGACGCTTTTGAGCCTGGTAAACGATGTGCTGGATTTTTCAAAAATAGAATCCGGCAGGTTTGAAATTGACAACAGCTCATATTACCTGTCTTCCTTGTTGAATGACACGTTCCACGTATTGAAGGCAAGGGCGGAAAACAGGCATTTACAGGTTCGGCTGAATGTGGATGAAGACCTGCCCTCGATTCTGTCAGGGGATGAGGTGAGAATCCGCAAAGTGCTGAATTTCCTGTTTAACAACAGTATCCGGGATACCCAGAAGGGAATCATCACTTTCAGTGCGGAAGGCGCGTGGAGCGATGACGGAGCATTTACCCTGATTTTTTCGGTGGCAGATACCGGTATCGGGATGTCGGAGGATGAGCTGAAAAAATTAAACCGCGGCCTTGCCGGGCCGGAGGAAGAGCTGTATATGCCTGTGGGAGGAGATGACCTGGGGCTTGGCATGATTGTGCGGTTTGTGAAACGGATGCAGGGTGAAATCAAGGCGCAGAGCGTGCAGGGGGCAGGTACGATGTTCACGGTAAGCTTTCCGCAGCAGGTAGAGAATGCGGAGCCTGTCGGCGATTTGCAAAAGGCGTATGAGCGGGAACAGGAAGAGCTCTTAAAGCCGCGGGAATTCTTAAAGGCGCCAGACGCCCATGTATTGTCTGTGGATGACAATGAGATGAACCTTGCCGTAGTGCGGGGGCTTTTGAAACGGACAGAGCTGCAGCTTGATACGGCGATCAGCGGAGAAGACTGCATGGATTATACCAGAAGGAAGAAATACGATTTAATCTTTATGGATCATATGATGCCGGAGCCGGACGGCATCTCCACACTGCACCGCCTGAGGCAGGAAACGGATAACCCCAACGTGGATACCCCGGTGGTAGCGTTGACCGCAAATGCAGTTGCAGGAAGCCGGGAAGAATATCTTAAGGCGGGATTTGACGAATATCTTTCGAAACCGGTGATGGGCGAAAAACTGGAACAGATGCTGCAAAAGTATCTGCCGGAAGAAAAGGTATTTTTTGAGATGGAAAAGAAAGTGGAAATTGCAGAAGATGCGGGCTGGGAGGAGATTTTAGAGGGCATACACAGGCAGGAAACGGACACAGCAGACCATCCGCAGGAACCACAGGTAACGGAGATGCAGGAAGTACAGGAAACGGAGATGCAGGAACCACCGCAGGAAGGATTGATAAGTCAGGAAGCAGGGATGCCTTATTGCGGAAACGACGAGGAGATGTATCTGGAATTTCTGAAGGCATATTATGAGCAGGGACAGGAATACATAAAGAAACTGCCATTGCTGTATGATGAGGAGAACTGGCAGGATTACGGAATCGTTGCTCATGCTGTTAAAAGCACGTCTCTCACAATTGGGGCGGCGGGGCTTTCCGAACAGGCAAAACAGCAGGAGCTTGCGGCGAAAGAAAATCGTATCGAGGAATTAAAGGAGCACTGGGAGGAATTTTATCTGAATTATCAGGGTGTTTTGAAGGAGGCGGCGCAGATGCTTGACCTGGAAGAACAGGCAGAGGTGCCAAAGGAGGAGAAAGCGACAGAAGAACAGCCCTCCGAAGAATTTCTTGCAGGCTGTCGGGTGCTCCTTACGCAGATTGAGGGGTATGAGATGAGCGAGGCATTGGAGCAGGCTGATAAACTCTTATCCGTGCGTGCGGAGAAAATGCTGGAGCAGGTGCGGGAATTTGTAAATGATTTTGATTATGACAGTGCGGAGCGCTGCCTGCAGGAATGGTTGGTAAAATGGGAGGCAGACGGGAAATGAAAAAGACGATACTGGTAGTAGATGACGACAGGTTAAACTTGATGATGGCGCAGAAACTTCTTGCCGAAGATTATCATGTTGCGGCGGTAAATTCCGGGGAGCTTGCACTCCATTTTCTGGAAAAGAAACAGCCCGACCTGATATTGCTCGACATACAGATGCCGGTTATGGATGGTTTTGAGGTGATGCGCAGGCTGCAGGAAGATGAGCAGTGGCGAAAGATTTCGGTTATTTTTCTTACGGCAGACCGCACGGAGGAGACAGAGGAGACCTGTTTTAAAATGGGGGCGGTAGACTATATCGGAAAACCTTTTGTGCCAGCGATCATGATGCAGCGCATTCACCGCACCCTGGAGCTTGACGGTTACCGGAGGAGCCTGGAAGGCATGGTGCAGCAGCAATTGCAGAGAATTACCCAGTTGCAGCAGGATATTATCTTCTCCATGGCAAACCTGATTGAGAGCCGGGATGGTACGACGGGAGAGCACGTAAAGCGGACAAGTGGATATGTGAACCTTCTGGTGGAAAAGATGCAGGAGAAAGGGCTGTATCAGGAGGAAATGACACGCGAATATGTAGATTATCTGCGTAAGGCCGCACCTTTGCACGATATCGGCAAGATTGCCATACCGGATGCTGTTTTGCAGAAACCGGGAAAGCTTACCAGGGAAGAATATGAAATGATTCAGATTCACGCCAAAGAGGGCGGCAGGCTGATTCGGGAAAATATGAGCCGGATTGCGGAGCATGAGTTTGTGGACATAGCCTGTGACATGGCGGCCTGTCATCACGAGAAATGGGCGGGCGGCGGTTATCCGGAAGGGATAAAAGGTGAGGAGATACCGCTGTCAGCAAGGATTCTTGCCATTGCGGATGTATTTGACGCGCTGGTTTCGGAACGCCAGTACAAGAAGGGAATGTCATTGGAGGAGGCGTTTGCCATTATGAAGGAAGAACGGGGAAAGAGTTTTGAGCCGGAGCTTTTGGATTTGTTTTTGGACGCCGAAGAAGACCTGCGCCATTTGCTGAAGGAATACACGGTGGCATAAAGGATTATGATTGGGGACGGAGAGTGCAATGAATACGAAAAAAAATTTATTTCTTACAATAAAAAATGACGCCGGGGGACTGGATTTGCAAAATATCCGAAGTTTCTGTTCCCTGTTTGTGCTGGTGGGGTTTGGCATGTGCATCCTGAATCTGGTCGTAGGATCCTATGGCATGGCGCTGATCACAGGCGGAGTCGGGGTTCTTATGGTAGCCGATATGGCAATTCTGCTGATATGGAAGAAGGAAAAATTTGTATCGCTAAACATCATTTTTGCCATGGTAGTGATGATGCTTTACTTCGTAATAGAGGGCGGGGAACAGGGATTCAGCTCGGTATGGCTGTTTTTAGTGCCGCCGGCCATGATGTATTTTCTGAACCTGTTTTACGGAGGAATCGTCAGCCTGTCTCTGGGCGTGTTGACCGCCTGCTATATGTGGTCGCCGCTGCATGAACTCGGATATGATTATACGGACACGTACCGAATGCGTTTTCCGCTGGTTTATCTGGCTGAGACAGTGATGTGCATCATGATTCAGTATCGGATCTGGTGTTACCAGAGGCAGCAGCGAGAGCTTTTGATTCAGGCGGAGGCGGCGAATCATGCCAAAAGTGATTTTCTTGCAAACATGAGCCATGAAATACGAACGCCTATGAATGCCATTATGGGCATGTGTGAGTTGGTGCTCAATGAGAAGGATTTGTCGGAAGATGTTCGCGATAACTGCAACAATATCTATCTCTCGGGCAGGAATCTTCTGGGGATTATCAACGACCTCCTGGATTTTTCCAAGATCGAATCGGGGAAGATGGATCTTGTCTGCGACAGGTATCAGGTATCCTCCATGTTGAACGACGTCATCAATATGGCGATGGCGCGGAAGGGAGATAAGGATATTGAGCTGATGGTGGACTGTGATTCACGGATTCCGGATTATCTGTATGGAGATGAAATCCGTATTCGCCAGGTAATGATCAATCTGCTGACAAATGCGATTAAGTTCACCCACAGCGGCGGCGTGTTATTTCGGATACATGCCCGTAGGGAGAGTTACGGCGTCAATTTAATCGTCAATATCAAGGACAGTGGAATTGGCATCAAAGAGGAAAATCTGGACAAAATTTTTCAGAGTTTCAGCCAGGTAGATACAAAGAAAAACCGCAGCATAGAGGGAACCGGACTGGGGCTTGCCATTTCCAAGCAGCTTGTGCGGAAAATGGGAGGTGTGCTGCATGTGACAAGCAAATACGGCGAGGGCACGGTGTTTACTGTGGTGATACCGCAGAAAATTGTAGACGAAAAACCGATGATTCAGGTGCAGGATGCGAATAAAAAGGACTGCCTGTGTTACATCCGCATGGATAAGTTTCAGCATCCTTTTGTGAAGGAGACGTACCGGGAGTTGATGGAGCATATCGGAGAGAATCTTGGCATCAATTACTGCATCTGCGCGACGCTGGAGCAGACGAAGAAAGAACTGGCGTCCGGAAGGAAATATGGATATTTGTTTCTGGGTCGGGAAGAATACCAGGCGTCAAAGAAGTATTTTGACATGCTTTCGGAGAAGATTCAGATTACGGTTGTGCAGGAACGCAGGGCGCATGAGCCGCTTGCCGAAAATATGCGCAATGTCTACAAACCGTTTTATGTATTGCCGATAGGAAATGTCATCAATAAAGAAAAACTGTCCTTTAACCCGGGAAATAAGACGGTGGCAGGAAAACGGTTTACAGCTCCGCAGGCAAGGATACTGGTAGTAGACGACAACGCCATGAACCTTAAGGTGGCGCTGGGACTGCTGAAGCCATACCGTATGACGATTCTGACGGCGGAGAGCGGGGCGCAGGCCATAGAGATGGTGAAAAGCCAGGATTACCATCTCATTTTCATGGATCATATGATGCCGGGCATGGACGGTGTGGAGGCATTGCACATTATCCGCGAATTGGAAGGGGATTATTATAAGAATCTTCCGATTGTGGCCTTGACCGCAAACGCGGTTACCGGGGCAAGAGAAATGTTCCTGTCAGAAGGATTTCAGGATTTTGTTATGAAACCGATTGAGATGAATTCCATGGAGCGTTGCCTGCGGCAATGGCTGCCGCAGGAATTGATCTGTAAAGAGCCGGAGGAAGGAGAGAAGGATTCATGATAGAAGATACCGTGTTGATTACTACAGACTGTGTCTGCGACCTGACTGTGGATTTGCAGGAACACTATCAGATTCCTGTTATGTATTATTACGTTACGACAGAGGAAGCACGATTTCAGGATACCAGGGAAATGAACTCGGATGATTTGATTGAATATATCGAAAAGGATGGGAAGAAAGCGTACAGCAGCTGCGCGTCGGTGGAAGAATACATGGAGTTCTTTGAGAAACAGCGGAAAAAGACGAATGCGCCCATCATCCATATCTGCATGGCGCAGTATGTCAGCGACGCCTATAAAACAGCGTATGAGGCTGCAAAGCAGGAGGAAGGGGTCTATGTTGTGGATTCCGGCCATTTGTCCGGCGGGATGGCGCTTATGGTTCTGGAGGCAGCCAGGATGGCAAAGCGCGGCGCGTCATATGAATTGATACTGAAAGAAATGGAACGCATGAAAGAGAAGATTTCCACAAGTTTTATCGTGGATTCCGTGGAGTGTCTTTACCGCAATGGGCGGATTGGCAAGAATATAGCGGCAATCTGCGATATATTATCCCTGCATCCCATTTTAAAACTGAGCGGCAGCCATATGAAACCGGCAGGGCTCTGCATCGGCAGCCAGCGTCGGTTTGCGCGCGCTTACCTGCGCTGGGCGCTGCGGCGCAAAGAGGAGATTGTACCGGATATGGCTTTTTTGATCAGCGCGGGAGGTTCTTATGAATTCCGGCAGTTTTTGCTGGAAGAAATAAGAAAACGGATGCCCTGGAAAACCATCGTGGTAAACAAGGCATCCGCCACTATCTCCTGCAACTGCGGTTCCGGAGCGTTCGGAATTCTGTTCTTAAGGAAATAATGAAATTTATTTTAATATCTTGCGGAAGTTTTTCTTGCCCTTTTTGAGGACGCGTCCATCTGCAAAAGCATCGGCACTGTAAACTGTCCGGATATCCGCGACCTTCTCTCCGTCCATGGAGACGCCGCCCTGTTCCACGGCGCGGCGCGCTTCCGAACGAGAGGGGGTGAGGCCGGATTTCACCAGCAGTGAAAGGATATCGATGGAGCCGTCTGCAAAATCTTCTTCCGTCAGGGTAACAGAGGGCATGTCAGCAGCATTTCCGCTGGAGAACAGGGCCTTTGCGGCATCCTGGGCTTTCTGCGCCTCATCCTCTCCGTGTACCAGTTTCGTCAGTTCATAAGCGAGGATTTCTTTGGCTGTGTTGAGCTGTGCGCCCTCCCAGGCATCCATTTTGTCAATTTCCTCTAAGGGGAGGAAGGTCAGCATACGGATGCATTTTAAGACGTCGGCGTCTGCAACATTCCGCCAGTATTGGTAGAAATCAAAGGGCGAGGTCTTCTTCGGGTCAAGCCAGACAGCGCCGGCCTGTGTCTTGCCCATCTTTTTGCCTTCGGAGTTCAGAAGGAGGGTGATTGTCATGGCATAAGCGTCTTTGCCGAGCTTGCGGCGAATCAGTTCCGTACCGCCCAGCATATTGCTCCACTGGTCGTCGCCGCCGAACTGCATATTGCAGCCGTATTTCTGGAACAATGCGTAGAAATCGTAGCTCTGCATAATCATATAGTTGAATTCCAGGAAACTCAGTCCTTTTTCCATACGCTGTTTGTAGCACTCAGCCGTCAGCATCCGGTTTACGGAGAAATGTGCGCCGACTTCGCGCAGCAGTTCAATGTAATTCAAATCCATCAGCCAGTCAGCGTTGTTGACCATCAATGCTTTTCCGTCCGAGAAATCAATGAATTTGCTCATCTGTTCTTTGAAACAGTCGCAGTTGTGCTGAATCGTTTCCGGCGTCATCATCTGCCGCATGTCCGTTCTTCCGGAAGGGTCTCCGATCATTCCGGTGCCGCCGCCGATTAAGGCAATCGGCTTATTGCCTGCCATCTGCAGCCGTTTCATCAGGCACAGCGCCATGAAATGTCCGACATGAAGGCTGTCAGCCGTGGGATCAAAACCAATGTAGAAGGTTGCCTTGCCGTTGTTTATCAGTTCTTTAATCTTTTCTTCATCTGTCACCTGGGCGATCAATCCCCGGGCAACCAGTTCATCATATAAAGTCATTGTCGTTCCTCCTCGTAATGAATGTGAATTATAGGTGAAAAATGCGAATTTGTCAAGGGTAGAGGCGAAATTTGAGGTTGATATTTTTTGTGTTTTTGACGATAAAGCTGTTTTAAAGTCATGAAGTTTGTGGTATGCTTAATAATATTGGTGCGTAAACAATAAATAAACAGAAAATAAGGAGGACAAATTGGAATATTTATTGTTGGTTGGCGGATTTGTACTGTTGATAAAGGGAGCGGACTTTTTTGTGGAGGGCAGCGCGAGCGTTGCAAAGAAACTGAGGGTCTCTTCTATGGTAATAGGATTGACTGTGGTGGCGATGGGAACCAGCGCGCCGGAGTGCGCGGTCAGTATCGTGGCATCCTTCCATGGCGAAAATGAGGTGGCAGTCAGCAACGTAATCGGATCCAATATTTTTAACCTGATGATAGTCTGCGGCGTCTGTTCGGTTATTTCCCCGCTGCACGTGAAGGCGGAGAGCCTGAAAAAAGAATTTCCACTCTCAATCCTGGCGGCAATCGCCCTTGTAGCCATGGGATATATGGGCATGAAGATTGAGAGAACGGACGGGCTGATTCTGTTAGCTGCATTTGCCGCATTTATTATCTGGCTGGTGAGGGATGCGAAAAAGCAGCGCAGTACACAGGAAGATACGGAAGAGATTAAGACGCTGGGGACAATGCAGTGCCTGCTATATATCATAGGAGGAATTGCGGCGATTGTAGTGGGCGGAGATACTGTGGTAAATGCTGCGAAGACGATTGCAGACAATTTTGGACTCAGCTCGACGTTGATTGGGCTTACGATTGTAGCGATGGGGACTTCCCTGCCGGAACTGGTCACCTCGATTGTGGCGGCGCGCAAGGGCGAGACCGATATGGCAATAGGCAACGTGATAGGCTCCAACCTGTTTAACATTCTGCTGGTATTGGGCATTGCGGGGGCAATCAGCCCGATAGAGGTCTTGATGGAGAATGTCATAGATGCTATAATTTTAATTGGAATGAGCGTGGTCGTGTGGATTTTTGCATGGACGGGGAAGAAGATTAACCGGGCGGAAGGAGCAGTTATGGTAGCGCTTTATGCCGGGTATATGGGATATATCTGCGTGAGATAGAATAATAATGAAAAATGATAATAGACAAGGAGGACGAATATGGAATTTTTTGAGAAGTTAGGCGATGCAATTACAGGAATGGGCAGGGACGTATCACAGAAGGTGACAGACGCGACAGAGATCGCAAAGCTGCGCATGGATATCCGCAGCAAGGAAGAGTCTGTACGCAAACAGTATTTGGAAATCGGCAGACAGTATTATGAATTGCATAAGGACGATTCGGAACCGCTTTTTGAGGAGGTTTCGCTTATCAAAGAGACGCTTGAAAAGATTGAAGAGCTGAAAGCCCAGATTGCAGAGAATAAGGGCAAGAAGATATGTCCTGCCTGCGGTGCAGCGAATGAGGAAGACGCGTCCTATTGCAGCAAATGCGGCGCTAAGTGCGAGGATGTTTGCGTGGAGGAACCTGTAGAAATGGATGCGGAACCTGTGGAGATGGAAACAGAACCCGTAAAGATGAGCGGCGAATCTGTGGAAATGGATGCACAGGCAGAGGGAATGAATACGGAACCTCAGGATTAGCATTCAGGGACTGGGTGAAAAAACCGATAAAAAAGATAAGGATTGTCTTGTGAAAATCTAATGCCAAGGAAGGTGATAGGAGATGGGGGAAAGGGAGAAACATCAGGCTGGAAAGGGTGAGGTATCTCGCAGACACCCTGTCAGGCAGCAGTTCATGGCGGTATTTCTCGGAATATGCATGATGATTGTATCAATTCCTGTTTCGCCGTTTGACCTGACTGTGCGGGCTGCGGAAACACCGCGTGAGATTTTATCTTTTCTGGAACTTCCAGATGAAGTAAGGGAACAGACGATTGGACAGGGGCTTATACGGCAGGAGCCGGAATTTCCTGTTACATTAGAGGCGTTGTGCCGTGTCGATGAAGAGGAGGATGCGGTATCACAGCCTGAAATGGAAGAGCCATCAGGAGAGATGGACGGATCCGCAACGGAGTCTGTGGAAGAGGCGACGCAGCCGGATGTGATCGAGCCGTCAGAAGGAACGGATACGTCGGCGGATGTGGAGGCAGCAGCTACAGAAAAGGTTGTCATAGAGGGAATTACCTGGAATAGTGAGATGGAATACGACGGCTGGGCAGAAGGCGTCTATGTTTTTATGCCTGTATTGCCGGAGGGGTATATATTGGCAGAGGGCGTAGAGCTGCCGAAGATAACCGTGACAGCAGAGGGAAAGGACGGCATATCCGGGGAGGCGTCTGAGACAGAACCGGAAGATCCCGGACAGGAGAGGCTCCTTCGAAATAGTTCGGATATATTTGTGGAGAGTGCCAAAGAGGAAATGCTGGCGGTACCGCGGCAGGAGCCCGGATGCGGAACCATCAGTGAGGACACTGTCTGGAGTGGGAATGTTACCCTGGCAAATGGGGAGCTGGTCGTAGAGCCGGGCGTGACCCTGACGATACAGGGAGTCATAACGGTACAGGGAAATGTTACGGTAAAAGGCGGCGGAATGATTAAGAGGGGGAGCGGCAATGCATATTTTAAAGTGTATGATGGCGCTCATTTGACAGTGGGAAATGTTACGATTGATGGAATGTCTATATCGTCAAGCAATTCCATGATAGAGGTTGTGAAAAGTGACGCTTTACTGGATGATGGATGCAGGATACAAAATTGTGTGAAAGTGTCTGTCCAAACCCCTGGAGTTGATTTTAATTATGGTGACGGAAGAGTATCAAATGGGGGTGGAGGAGGAGCTGCTCTCTTTGTGCAATATGGATCGGTAGTTTTTAATGATATTGTTTTGGAAAATAACAGTTCACCATCAGGTTATGGAGGGGCGGTTTTTGCCAGGAATAGTGAACTGAGGGTGAACAGTGGCCTTTATAAAAATAATAAGGCTGATTCTGCCTGGGGAGGGGGCTGCCTCTATAATGCCGTTTCTAAATTCTATATTTATGGCGGGAGTTTTATTGGAAATTCTTCTGCTGCCAAAGGAGGGGCAATAACATCCATTGAACAAAAGGGTACAGAGACGTATTTATATGGGGGGTATTTTGAAGGAAATACATGTAGCGGTGCCGGAAGTCAGGGCAGTGGGGCAGTTTTTTATCTTGCTAATTTTAGAGGGGCAAGTGAGGAGAACAATGTTCTTGATTTATCTGGAAATGTCCAGTTTGGTTCGGGTAAGGATTATGGTTTTGGCGCAGACGGTGTTTATTTGGATATAGACCCTGCAAGTGGTATTTCCCGCAAGATCCGAATCAGCGATACCCTCCGCTACCCGGTTACCCTCTATCTCAAGGCATCCGAGGGCTATGTGATTGCCGAGGGCACGAACGAGTATCGGCTGCTTCATGAGCGCGACATGAAGAAGATAAACTTCGTGGACGTGGGAGGATCTGGCAAGACGTGGTATGCCATATTGGACAAAGAGAAGAACCAGGTGTATCTGTCCCAGAATAAGCCGGACTATGGCTATTATGTCTATTACCTTAACAACGGCGCGCAGGGCGCGGTGGTGGATGACAATACATATCAGATAAATGATAATGCTACGGTGCAGACGTCGGACGGCCTGCAGCGTGAAGGTTATCAGTTTGTGGAATGGAATACGAAGGCGGACCGCACCGGGACGGCATACCAGCCAGGTGAGGTACTTACGATAGAAGGCGATACCGACTTATATGCTATTTTTGCAAAAGGGAAAGTCCTTAAGGCGGATTTCTATTCCGGCAGTGCGGGGCAGAAACAGACGAAGAGCGTGGAACTGGCACAGGGAGAAGAGTGTGGGAGCGTGACAGCCCCGGAGCTGGAAGAGATGGAAGGATGGCGCGCACTTGGCTGGAGCGAGGATGCAGCAGGGCATGACGAGCTTATTGAGCCGGGAACGGAGATTTCCCTGACGGAGGATAAGGAATATTACGGCGTCTATGAGAAGGACGTGACCCTGAGATACCAGGCGGAACATGCGGACTTGGCTCCGGAAGATGCCGTGGCAAAGTGTTACGCCAACGTGCATGAGGAAGTCTCCATTATTTCGGCGCGGTTTGAGGCTGCGCCGGCGGCAGTGCGGTATGGATATGCCTTTGCTGGCTGGAATGATGCGGAGGATCTTCAGGGCAGGACATATAAGCAGGGCGACGTTTTGGAGACAGAGGAGGATGCGACATTGTATGCCATCTTCAAGAGGCCTCTCCATGCGTATTACCATTCTGGAAATGCCGGGCAGGTGGAAGAGCAGGTTGTGGAAATCCCGGAGGATGCGACCAGTGGGACGACGCGGACGCAGGAGCTGAAACCATTCGGTATGGCAGGAAGTGCAAAAAGCGCGCAGGATGCAGGAAATGCAAAGAATTCACAGGATGCAGCCAAAAGCTGGCAGCCGGTGGGCTGGGATTTACAGAAGGACGGTTATGACGGGAAAATCCAGGCAGGAGAAGAAGTTACCCTGACGGATGATACGGATTATTACGGAATTTATGAGAAGGATGTCACATTGTCCTATGATGCGAATGGCGGGGAAGACTGCCCGCAGGGCGAGACAAAGGGATGTCGTGCTAACGTGCATGAGGAAGTATCTTATGACGTTCCGGAGTTTATATTGGCGGCAGCGACGGCACAGCCCGGGTACGCCTTTGCGGGATGGAATACAAAGAAAGATGGCACAGGAGAATCTTTCGAGGCTGGAAAAGCATATGCGCTGGATGAGGATACCGTGCTCTATGCGCAGTGGGAAGTTGAGACAGCCAGTTACCGTGTGGAGCATTACAGGCAGGATTTGGAAGGCGATGGCTATACCAGGGTAGATGCTGACACGGAAACCATAGCGGCAAGAGCGGGCACAGAGGTTACGGCGGAGGCGAATCCATACGTTGGATTTACTGTAAATACAAGCTCTGCGTCTGGTAAAATGCAAGGAATTGTCGCTGCTGACAGCAGCCTTGTACTGCGTGTATATTATGACAGAAATGTATATGAGATAAAGTTTGACTTAAATGGTGGAGAAGGAGCCGTCCCAGAACCGCAGACGGTGCGCTATGGCGGCCTGCTGCGGGAGCCGCAGGAGCCTCAGCGGAGAGGATATACGTTCAAAGGCTGGTATCGTGATGCAAACGGGTCGGAAGAATCCTACTGGGATTTTGGGAAAACCGTAGAAGGAAATACAAGTACCCTCAAAACCACGCTTTACGCAAAATGGGTGGATGAAATTGCTCCTGTGTTAGGCGAGGCGTCGTTTGGGACGGAATATAAGAACTTTATGGATTGGGTTGTCAGCCGCAGGAAACTTGTGGTTTCCGTACCGGTAACGGAAGAGGGCAGCGGCCTGAAACAGGCAGATTACCGCCTGGAGCCGGAGAATGGCGAGGCGCGGGAAGGCGTGGCAGCCATACGTGCGGGGCAGATTCCGACACGGGAAGTGAATGCCCGCAGCGGAGGGATTGCGGCGGTCATGACGCTGTATGGAGATGCCCACAGCGGACAGGGCGTGGCGGAAATTACCGTGGACGGAGACTTTAAGGGCAGCATCATCCTCACCTGTATGGACAATGCGGGTAACATTTCGGTACAGAAGACGTTGACGGCGGACGGTGCAGGTGCAGTTGTGGAAGACAATGCGCCGGATATCAGTTTTACGAAAATCCGCAGAGACAACGCGAAAGGAAAAGCGAAGGTAAGCATTGATGTAACAGATACGGCAGGTGAGAATATTACGGCGGGCATCGCATCCGTATCTTATCAAATAGACGGTGGGAAGGCAAAATCGAAGGGGAAAGAAGAGTTTGCCGATAACATGGTTGAGAATTACAGTTTTGATGTTGCGTTGAAAGGAGAAGGCGAACATACCCTGAAGGTTGCTGCGGAGGATAATGCCGGAAACCGGAGCATAAGGGAGGCGACAATTCAAATTACAAAGAAGAAGGCGGCGGTCGTGCAGAAAGAGCAGCCCCCGAAAGCAACAGAACCGCCAAAACCCACCAGTGAGCCAAAGACAGGTGAGAATGGCTTTGTGAAAATATTTGCTACGGTTGGCATGATAGCCGGGTTTACATATCTGTTGCTGTATTTTTGTTCAGGTGAAAGCGGAGTTACGGAAAAGGAGAAAGAGGAGATTATTTCTAGGCTGGTACGGTGGGCGCAGAAAGGAAAACTGCGGAAATATCCGGCGTTGCTTGTAATTTCGTTATTCTTAATATACTATCACAGCATCGGAAAGAGCGTGGATGATGGATGGAAAAAAGCATATGAGGGATAAAAATGCGATTCGGCTTATCAAGACGGCGTTGCTTGTGGTTATGATTTTATGTCTGATTCCTGTCGCGAAATCCTGTTGCATGTCCATTTTGCATGAGCGGCAGGAAAGGGAATTGCGGACACTGCGGGAAGAAGACGGTGCAACTGCTGCGGGAGAAGAAACTACAGATGTTGTGGGGAAAGGAGAAGATGGGGACGCAATAGAGGAAAAAACAGAGAATGCAGCAGGTGCAATAGCATCAGCCCAATGGAAGGAGCTTTATTCCAGAAACAGTGATTTAATTGGCTGGCTTACGATAGAGGGTACCAGGATTGATTACCCGGTGATGCAGTGTGAGGATGATGAATACTACCTTCATCATAATTTCGAGAGGGAAGAAGATAAATACGGATGTTTGTATGTGAAAAAGATTGCAGATGTTGCTACCCCGGGAACGAACATTATCATATATGGACATCATATGAAAGACGATTCCATGTTCGGAGAACTGGACAAATACGAGAGCGAGTCGTTTTGCAGGGAACATGGAGAGATATCATTTGAAACGTTAAGAGAAGAGCGCATTTATCAGGTTATGGCTGCCTTTCGCACGGATGTCACAGAGCGTGAGGGCGAAAGCGGATTTCGATATTATCAGTTCTATCAGGCGGATACGGAGGAGGAGTTTGCGGATTTCTATGAGAATGTGAGGGAGCTTTCCATTTATGATACAGGGGTTACGGCGGAATTTGGAGATACGTTTCTTACGCTGTCCACCTGTTCTGGCCATTCGGAAAATGGGAGGTTTGTAGTGGTAGCAAAAAGGATAAGGGATTAGGCTTTTTGATGACAAGGAATTACCCAACAGGGTGTTGGAGTTTTCACAAGGAGTGTGGTTAAAGATGAAAAAGACGTATGAGACTTATTCAGGCAAGACAAAACGATACCGGAAACATCCAATTGGACGGCGTATGGTGGTAGGGCTGCTTTGCGTCTGCATGATGACTGTGTCGCTGCCCGTAGAGCATTTCGGGTATTTGGCATTGGCGGCGCAGAAACAGCAGATTGTAAGTACACCGGAGCTTTCTCAGGAAATCAGGGAACAGAGTGTTCCTGCCGGCACCGAGCTGCGGGATCTGGATCTTCCCGGGATGTTGACGGCAGTGTGCCGTCCGCTGGAAGATACCCCTAAAGTGCAGCCGCAGGAAACGGTGGAACCGAAGACTGCACCGGAAAGTGCAATAATTCAGGATGCACAGGTTTCGGGAGCGATGATTCCCACCGGGACGCAGGAAGGACTGTCCGGGGAAACACAGGAGACAGGTATGGATGTGGGAGCAGAATCAGCGCCTTCGGGTGAGGGAACGGAACCGGCACCTTCGGAAAATGGGACAGAATCAGCGCCTTCGGATGAGGGAACCGAACCTGCACCTTCCGAAGAGCCGACAGAGCCGGCCCCGCCAGAAGGCGGGAGCGAATCAGCGCCTTCGGAAAATATACCGGCGCCAGCTCCGGAGCCGGAAGAAAAACCGACAGAGACAGTCGTTATAGAGGGCGTTACCTGGAACAGTACGCCATCATACGATAAAGATACGAGGGGTCTTTACGTCTTTTCACCGACACTTCCAGAAAACTATTGTCTGGCAGACGGCGTGGAACTTCCCACCATCAGCGTATTGGTTGTGCCGGGCAGTGGAAAAGAGGAAACGAAGCAGGGGAAAAAGGAACGGTTTGCAAGAACGATGGAGACGAGAGGTTCGGAGGAACTTCTGGAGGAAGAGCCTGTGGAGGATGAAACACCGACAGAGCCAGGCTGCGGCAGGGTGAGCCGGGATGTGACCTGGGAGACTGCCGGAACGCTTAAGGATGGAGAGCTGATCGTGGATCCGGGCGTTACGCTTACGATAAAAGGAGCCCTGACGGTTCAGGGAAACGTTACCATTAAGGGTGGTGGCAGGATTGTAAGGGACAGCGGTAACGCGCAGTTTATGATTGAAACTGCCGGGAATCTGACACTGGAAGAAATTACAGTGGATGGGGCATCCATGGCATCTGCTACTTCAATGGTAAAGGTAAATCCTGGTTCGAATTTAACCATGAATGCAGGAAGTAAAATTATAAATTGTAAATACGAAGGAGGATATGGCGCAGCAATTGATACAGAAGGAACGGTAGTTATCAATGGAGGAGAAATTTCCAATTGTATGGCAGATACTGGCGGTGCAATAGGGGTGATGGGCGGAAAAGTGACGATTGAATATGCTGTTATAGAAAATTGTACGGCAACCACGCTCGGGGGAGGAATCTATATACGACCTGGAACGCTTGTCATTAAGGATGGAATATTTAAGAATAATAAAACAACAAGCAGCAATATTGCAGAATGGACTGGTGGAGGATTTTTATGCACATGCATCTCAAAAGTTGAAATCTTAGGAGGTCAGTTTATTGGAAATACAACGGCAGCTCACGGAGGGGCTATCTACCACTGTGGATGCGGAGGAACGACTACGGACATTAAGGGTGGATATTTTCAGGGAAATACCTGTACATATGAGAAATATAAAGGCAGCGGCGCGATTTATAATTCCATGCAGTATGAAGGAAACACTTCCCTGACATTCTCCGGCAAAGTACATTTTGTGGGAGATGGCGGTACAGAGTCCGGAATGGACGGCGTATTTCTGGATAAGAAGAGCGATTCTGCGATTTTGCGGAAAAGTTTTATCAGCGATACTTTGAGCTATCCGATCAACCTCTATCTGGAGGCAGAAGAAGGGCGTGTAATTGCAGAGGGCGTCAATGAATACCGTTTGCTTCATGAACGCGATATGAAGAAAATAAATTTTGTCGATGTGGGCGACAGCGGCAAGACCTGGTATGCGGTGCTTAATGAGGAGACCAATGAGGTATACGTATCGGAGACGAATCCAAATTATGCTTATTACGTTTATTACATCAGCAACGGCGCCGAAGGAACCGTGGTGGATGACGGAAGATATGAGATCAATGATGATGTCACGGTACAGTCTGAAGGAGAGCTTCAGAAGGAAGGTCATCTCTTTGCTGAGTGGAATACGCAGGCCGATGGCTCCGGAACTTCTTATCAGCCGGGAGATTCGTTTAAGATTCAGGGAGATACCGATTTGTTTGCTATTTTTAAGGAGTATACTGTTTTTGCAGGCAGTTTTTATTCCGGAAGCGCTTTAAATGTGCAGACAATAGATGCGGACATGAGCGAGGACTGGAGAAGCGGTACGCTTACGACGCCTGGACTGGCAGAGATGGATGGTTATACGGCAGTTGGGTGGGATGCAAGCCCAAATACATATGAGGGAGAGGTTACGGCTGGCTCCGAGATTACATTGACGGAGGATTCATCTTATTACGGTGTGTATGAGAAAGAAGTCACGCTGTCCTATGATGCAAACGGCGGAGAAACCTGTCCTTCCAGTGAGGAGAAAACCTGTCGTGCCAATGTTCATGAGGAAGTGTCCTATGATATTCCGGAATTTACAGTTGCAGACGCAGTGGAACGGGAAGGATATGTGTTTGCCGGATGGAATACGGATCCGGATGGAGAAGGCGAGCCTTTTGAGGCAGGAGAGGATTATGCGCTGGATGAGGATACCACGCTCTATGCTATCTGGGTTGAAGGGGATGGAACGCCGTACCGTGTCGAGCATTACAAGCAGGACCTTGAGGGCGACGGATACACCAGAGTGGATGCGGATACCGAGTATATCTCAGGAAAGACCGGAAGCGTGGTAACCGCAGAAGTCAATCCTTATGCCGGATTTTCCCAGAGTGAAAATCCTTCGATTGGCAAGCCGGCAGGCATTGTGGCGGCAGACGGCAGCCTGGTATTGCAGGTATATTATGACAGAAATGTTTATGAGATAAGTTTTGATTTAAACGGTGGGGAAGGCGCTCCTCCCCAGATGCAGAACGTGCGTTATGGGGGATTGCTGTCGGAGGTTTCGGAGCCATTGCAAAGAGGCTATACGTTTAAGGGATGGTATAAGAACGCAGACGGACTGGAAGAATCCTGGTGGGATTTTGGAAAGACAGTGGAAGGAAATACGGATTCACAGAAGACGACACTCTATGCGAAATGGGCGGACGAGACGGCTCCGGTTCCCGGCGAGGTGTCTTTTGGAGCAGACTATAAAAATCTCATGGACTGGGTAGTAAGCCGTAAGAAACTAATTGTCACAGTGCCGATAACGGAAGAGGGCAGCGGCCTGAAACAGGCAGATTACCGCCTGGAGCCGGAGAATGGCGAAACGAGCGAAGGTACGGCGGCTATCCGCACAAGCCAGTTGCCGGCACAGGAAGTAAATGCACGCAGCGGTGGAATTGCGGCGGTTATGACGCTGCATGGAGATGCACGCAGCGGGCAGAGTATGGCGGAGATTACCGTCGATGGGGACTTTAAGGGATCCATCGCCCTTACCTGTTCGGATAACGCGGGTAATGTTTCAGTGGAAAAAGTGCTGATCAGATTCCTCTTTCGATGGTGTTAATTGGCCGAGGAACT
>CAJUOE010000019.1 GCA_910587895.1 uncultured Lachnospiraceae bacterium | reverse complement strand
TAGGTAATTGCGAAACAAGTTCGCAATCTTAATTCCAGCAGGGAAAAAATCCGGTCATGCCGGATTTTCAGGTGGCGGATGTGGATAACCGGATTTTAAGACATGAAAATAAAGCAGATAGGGACATCTGCCTGCGAAATGGCAAGTGGTATGTGAGGTTATGCGATCAGAGGTTTTAGACTGCGGATATATTGATGCATGTGCAGCTTGTCAGCCACCATTACAGTGATAAGCTGGGTAATCCCGGCGAGAAGCAGGTCGGCATGAAGCGTCTTCTCATTCTGGGTTTTACGACCGGCAACACAAGAACTGTCTTTGAAGTGGTTGATGGATTTTTCAACATTTACTCTGACTTTGTAGGTGGAATCCCATTCCTGGGTGCCACGGATTGTTCCGGGATAAGCGCGAAGGTTCTGTTCCGGATAAATGTAGATCATCCTTCCACAGGAAGATGCCGTACACGGAGTATCACAATGGCATACGCGTTTTGTTTTCTTTGTGAGGCTGTCCCGTTCCCATTTCATTTTGGGACAGACAAATTTCATGGTTGGAAGGCCGCAGCGCAAATGGGATCTGCTCCCTTCCCGTTTCATTGGGAGGGAAGCGTCATGCGGACAGCAGGGAATGCCGTCATCATTTACGGTGTAATCGATTCCTTTGAGCCTGAGTTTATTTTTCAGAGGAATATACGCTTTTTCAAAGGATGTTTCCATCAGCAGATATTTATAGATCTCGATGGAATCGAAAGCGGCATCCCCCAGAAACGTTTTGGGATTGATGAGCGGATGCTTCCGGAAGAAATCCTTCAGTGTCGGGATCAGCGCCTTGGAATCTGCGAGGCTCTTGTCCTCATCCGGGGAATCCGATTTCTTTCCAACAATGATCTCAGGGTGGGATTCGAGAAAATCTTTATTGTAAAAGGAAATATGCCTGACGATACCCAGCCCGTTTGTAACGATGCCGAATTTAAAGGCATAGCAGAAATGCCCATTGATATACATCTGCTGGATTGCGGGGCTGGCGGCGGCATGGGAAGGCATGGAGCCGTAGGCGGCTTTATAGGGATCAAAGGAATCGTCCAGTCCGTTGGCTTTTTTGAATGATTTGAGCTGTTTGATAATACGGTTGGCATATTTGGGATTGTTTTCAGTCACCCAGGCTTCAATGCCGGAGGTATCGAAGAGCGTCATGGATGCCTTTTCCAAATCAATCCGTTGGCATATCGGTTCGGTCAGGTCAACAAGGTGATCGAACATGGATTGTAAGTCTAATAAGGAATCCTGCTTGAAACGGGTAAATTTAGATGCGTCAGGGACGACATCAAAACCACAGAAATCCCGTAATTCCTGAGAATATTTGAGGAAAATGATCAGGAGGGAAGTGGTAGGGATCGAGAAAATAAGCTGTAATAACAGAGCCCTGAGCATTGGATAAAGAAGATGCTTACGGGGCCTGCCGGTGGCAGCATGAAAATGAGAAATGAAAGACACCGGAACAATTTTATCAAGGTTGATGGTTTCATCGAGTATGGAAAGAAACTCATATTTATTGTTATCAAATGTATTTTGGCAATCGGCAAAAAAATCTGCCAAAGAAAGCTGTTTGTATGGTATCATGTAGGTACAACTCCTTTCTGGTGGATATGGTTAATTGTTACTCACATCTCAATTTTACCACAAACCAGTGAGGAGTTGTTTTATTTTGTGACAAAAAGAATTCCGTATTTATGCGGGTTCTGGCGTTTCGCAAACGCCAATGTATCTGTCCACATCGAAAGGAGCTTCTAATTGGAACAAAAGAAAACCGTGTCACAAAGAAACCAACTTTCCAACAGCAAACCCCACGACAGCAGCAGTAAACTTATTTTCGGCAATGCCGAGCTCTGCTCCCAATTTTTGCGCAATTATATGGATATCCCTCTGCTCAAAAATGTTAGGGCGGAAGACATCGAAGATGTCACGGAACGCTATATCCCGATGTTCACAGAGGAGCGAAATTCAGATACGGTAAAGCGTGTAAAAATATCAGAAAATAGTACCTTCTACTTCGTTTCACTTATTGAACATAAAACAAAAGTAGATTATAATGTGAGTATGCAGTTGCTCCGCTACATGGTCTACATATGGGAAGACTATGAGCGGGAGATGGAACGGAAAAAGAAAGGCATCAGCAAGACAAAGGGGTTCCGTTATCCGCCGATCCTGCCCATCGTGTACTATGAGGGCACCGGGACGTGGACAGCCCCATGTAATATCAAAGACAGGATATTCTGTGAGGATGCCTTTGAGCCGTTCACTCCTTCGTTTTTCTACAAGCTGGTGCAATTAAATTCTTACAGTGTAAAAGAATTGGTTGAGAAAAAAGATGAGCTGTCCTTGCTGATGCTGATCAACCGTCTGCAGGATTCCACGGAGTTTCAGAAACTGGATCTGCCGAAAGACTATTTGAAAGACCTGTCGGAACATTCTACGGATGAGCTCCTTAGCATCATCGCCAGAGTGACAGCCTCTATGCTGAGACATTTGGACGTACCCGAAGACGAGGTCACGGGATTTACAGAACAGGTGAAGGAGAGAAAGATGGCCGAACTATTTGAAAACTTTGTCAACAATCTTGATATGTCGTCCATGTACAAGATCGCGCTGGAGAGAAGTAAGTGGAAGGCGATGAAGGAAGGGGAAGAAAAAGGCCGGGAGATCGGCCTAGTAAAAGGTTTTGCGGAAGGCGAAGCGAAGGGCCGCGAGATGGGGCTCGCGGAAGGCGAGGCGAAGGGCCGTGAGATGGGGCTTGCGGAAGGCGAGGCGAAGGGCCGCGAGATGGGGCTTGCGGAAGGTGAAGCGAAGGGCCGTGAGATGGGGCTTGCGGAAGGCGAAGCGAAAGGCCGCGAGATGGGGCTTGCGGAAGGCGAGGCGAAGGGCCGCGAGATGGGGCTTGCGG
>CAJUOE010000018.1 GCA_910587895.1 uncultured Lachnospiraceae bacterium | reverse complement strand
GGAAGATTTCGAGGATGACTTTGAGGACGATTTTGAAGATGATTTCTTTGATGAAGAGGATGAGGACGAATAAGACGCTGGCAGGAAGATAATTTAGGCTTTAGTACGATAAGGTATTTTCAACAGAAGGAAAAGAAAAGTAACGATGTCGAGTCGTATGACCGGCATCGTTATTTTTCAGAAGAAATCCCAGAATAATTTTTGAGAGGTTTCATACATATTTGAAGGACATTCAGGAGCAATATGAGTTTTATTACAAGTTTAACAAGAATGTGGCTTACTCGAACTGTGCAGCCATTTACATTCAAAAATGAATATGACCAGATTTTGCCGTATGCAGAATGTGAAAACCTTGGGCTGTATGTCCATATTCCTTTCTGCAAAAGCATATGTAATTTCTGCCCCTATTGCAAAGTGCGGTATTCCACTGAACTGTGTGACAAATACATAGATTCTTTGATCCAGGAAATTCACCTTGTAGGCAGCCAGCATACAGGACGGAAAAAAGTAACCAGCCTGTATTTTGGAGGGGGAACACCGGCGCTTGCGGCAAGCCGCATAAAAGAAATTATAGATGCGCTTAATGAGCACTTTATCATCACAGAGGGCATTGGGTTGGAGCTTCATCCGGATAATGTGAATGTGGAGACGCTGCAAATTCTGAAAGATGCAGGCGTGACAAAAATCAGCATCGGGATCCAGTCATTCTGTGATAAATATCAGAAGATCCTCGGCAGAAAGAAAATTGACACATCTGCGATATCGTCTGTTTTAGCGGCGGTTCCTTTTGAAACTGTTTCTATGGACTTTATCTTTGCATTGCCTGGACAAACTTATGATGATTTGAAGTCTGACATTGATGCAGCCTTTTCGTTGGGTGCTAACCACGTCGCTATCTACCCGCTTATTGATTTCACTTTTACGGAAAATTCTGTTGCGGCGATGCCTGGGAAAGAAAAACGAGAATTGCTGGATGCTATTACGCAATACTGTTTGAGCAAAGGATATTTACGCAGTTCCATTTGGACGTTCTCAAGTGAACAGGATGCAAATTACTCGTCCATGACCAGAGATAACTTTCTTGGATTCGGTTGCTCTGCCACCAGCCTGTTCAAAGAACAATTCAAAATCAATACGTTTGATGTTGCGTCTTATTGCAAGAGAATTTGTTCCGGAAAGCTCGCCTCATCTTTGACGGTTCGATTTACCAGGCGGCAGAGAATGATTTACTGGCTGTTCTGGACGGCATACAGCACGAAAGTAAAAGCGAAAGATTTTGAAAAATTCTTTGGTGTGCCGCTGAAGAAAAAATATGGATTTGAATTTTGGCTTGCAAAGCGATTTGGTTTCATCAAGGAAGATAACGGTACTTATGAAATGACGCTAAAAGGCGCTTTTTACTATCACTATTACGAAAATTTTTACACGCTGTCCTATATCGACAAGATGTGGGGGATCATGCGAAAAGAAGCGTTCCCGGAACATATTGAACTATAAAAGGATGTGTTTTTTGAAGGAGAGGATTATGAAAAAAGGACAGATATTGGAAGGATTCGTAGAACGAATGGATTTTCCCAATAAAGGGATTGTAACGCTGGAAGACGGGAAAAGGGCAGTCGTGAAAAATGCATTGCCGGGACAGAAAATTTCTTTTTCAGTCAATAAGGTCAGAAAAGGAAAGGGCGAGGGGAGATTGCTGGAAGTGCTGGAGAAATCCCCCCTGGAACTGGAAAAGGCGCCATGTGAACATTTTGGAAATTGCGGCGGCTGTACGTTTCTGAATCTAGGCTATCAGGAGCAGCTGGCATTGAAAGAGCGGCAGGTGAGGGAATTGTTAGAGCCTGTCTGTAATCTTTATCGGGA
Source organism: uncultured Lachnospiraceae bacterium (assembly GCA_910587895.1). Classification (GTDB taxonomy): domain Bacteria; phylum Bacillota; class Clostridia; order Lachnospirales; family Lachnospiraceae; genus Petralouisia. The sequence continues at coordinate 12,582 of CAJUOE010000018.1, read as the reverse complement.
ACAGCGGGGCGGCAGGGAATTTGCTGATATTTTCGAGGGAATCAAGGAAAGCCCGCAGCAATTTGCCTACCGGAATAAGATGGAATTTTCTTTTGGAGACAGTTACAAAGACGGACCGCTTTGTCTGGGTATGCATAAACGCGGCAGTTTCCATGATATTGTGACCGTGTCGGGCTGTAAGATTGTGGACGAGGATTATTCGAGGATTTTGACAGGCGTGCTGTCTTATTTTCAGGAGCAGCAAACATCTTATTATCATAAGATGCGCCATATCGGTTATCTGCGTTATCTTCTGGTGCGTAAGGCAGTCAGGACAGGGGAAATTCTTGTGGATTTGGTGACAACAACGCAGATGGATGCAGAGGCTGAGTCTAGGCTGCTGGATGGATTTGTGGAAGTTTTACAGGGTCTTTCGCTGGACGGCAAGATTGTCGGTATTTTAAATACGCATAATGACAGCCTGGCGGATGCGGTAATCAATGAGGGGACGCGAGTGTTATTCGGGCAGGAATTTTTCTATGAAGAAATTCTGGGGCTGCGTTTTCGGATTTCGCCCTTCTCCTTTTTCCAGACAAATTCCCTGGGGGCGGAAGTCCTGTATGAGACGGTGCGGGAATATGTGGCGGACGCCGGTAATGATAAAGTGATTTATGACCTGTACAGTGGAACCGGGACAATTGCGCAGATGCTGGCATCCGTGGCAAAAACGGTGATTGGTGTGGAGATTGTCGAGGAGGCTGTGGAATCTGCGAAGGAGAATGCCCGGCTCAACCATCTGGATAACTGTGAATTTATTGCCGGGGATGTGTGGAAGGTATTGGATGATATTGTGCAGAAACCGGATTTTATCGTCCTGGATCCGCCGCGGGATGGCATACATCCGAAAGCCCTTGAGAGCATCATTCGCTATGGCGTGGACAAGATGGTCTATATTTCCTGTAAGCCGACCAGCCTTGCCAGGGATTTGGAAGTGCTGCAGGCGCGTGGGTATATGGTGGAGCGGATGTGTTGCGTGGATATGTTTCCGGCTTCGGCGAATATAGAGACCATTGTACTTTTGTCCCACAAATCACCAGATAGTGTTATTAATGTGACGGTGGAATTTGGAGAAGGCGAGGGAAAAGTACCTTTATATTGCAGAGGTGAAAAGGTCTTTGGGATTAACAATGTATGATGCTCCTAATGCGGTAAAGGAATTAAAACATCCGAGGAAGCGTCCACCGAAAGAGAAGGTAGAAGCGATAATGGATGCACTTAAATATTTTGAGGTAATTTAATGGATGAAAGGATTTATCAGATTGCAGAGCAGATAGTTGAAATACATCAAAAAGCCTATGAGGTTTATTTGCCGTTGGTTGAAGATGTCTGTAGCAGAACCGTGTCAGAGGCCGAATTATCGCATTTGCTTGATTATCTGCTGGACTTTGCATGTGATGAAAAAATACTGGAGTTGTATAAAAAGGTGTGTAGGAGATATTTGTATGTATATCCGAGGTGCATCAAATTTTATATTGAAACGTATCGGGAGATGTGGGAAGATGACGAGGAATGCTTAGAAAATGATTTGTAGATTAAGCAGAGGATAAGCGTTTTAAGAGATATTTTGTATGGGCTTATGAATGATGCGAGAATAGGAGAATGTGTATGGCGAAAATTGTGAAAGAGACTATTCATGCTAAAGGTATTGATATTGGCATCTATACAACAAATTTTGAAAATGAGTTTATCTCATTAACGGATATTGCAAAATATAGAAATGAAGATGACCCAAGATTTGTGATTCAAAACTGGATGCGCAATCGTAATACAATAGAATTTTTAGGCATTTGGGAAGAATTACATAATCCTGATTTTAACCGTGTGCAATTCGAGGCGGTTAAAAATGAGGCGGGTTTAAATCGTTTTGTTATGACACCGACAAAGTGGATTACACAGATGAATGCCATCGGTATTGTTTCAAAAGCAGGACGATATGGTGGAACATATGCTCATAGTGATATTGCGATGTCCTTTGCAACTTGGATTTTGCCTGAGTTCCAGTTATATATTATGAAGGACTACAGGAGATTAAAGACAGATGAGAATAGTCGGCTATCTTTAAATTGGAATTTGAACAGAGAAATTTCCAAGTTAAATTACAGGATACATATAGATGCAATTAAGGATAATTTGATTCCGCCAGAATTAACACCTGCACAGGTGGCGTATACCTATGCTAATGAAGCAGATTTGTTGAATGTTGTTTTGTTTGGAAAAACAGCAAAGCAGTGGAAAGAGGAAAATTCAACTGCGAAAGGAAACATGCGGGATGTAGCAACACTGAATCAATTATTAGTGCTTGCGAATCTGGAAAGTTATAATGCTGTTTTGATTAATCAGGGGAAGAATCAGAGAGAACGAATGGAATTGCTTCGGCAGTTAGCAGTACAGCAGTTACAGACATTGGAAACGGTAAGCTTAAATAATTTGCCGAAATTAGAAGTTAATCAGTTAAAGAATTAAAATGTAGAAGAGAGAAACAATCAGTGTAATAGTAAAAAAGATATAATATGAAAAGGAGCAATAGTAATTTTTGAAGATGAGAGAAATAACAAATAAAGAACTTTTTTAAGGATAATTACAAAAATGTCTGTAAATATGTATATACATTTAAGCAAAAAGATATAGAAGAAATATTTTTGTCAGGTATTGATTTTGCTGAAATCATTATAAAGGATAAGGATTTAATAAAAAGTTAAATGATATGGGATATATTCATAAATTAGTTTTTGGCAAGTCAGAATTAGATTTGGTAGAAAGTATTGCAAGAGTTGGGAAAAAGAGGGGATATAAATTTGTAAATATTGAATACTGGTCGATATTGATATATATGTTTTTTGCAATAAATGAGATAGATTCTGAAAAGTATGCATTTCCTTTAAATAATGAGTTTATAACTTTGATTAAAGTGGGATATATAAACAAAAATAAGATTGTTGTTGAAACAGATGATATTCATCAATTTGCGTTGAGTAATGGATTTAATACATATTATCGAATGCTTTTTGCAACAGCTATTTTGTGCAACGGAAAGGCTGTAAACTTTTCAAAACTTAGTAATTTTAGCAATTTAAAATTGGACAAAATTAAAAGTTTTCTGGATAATTTCAAGGTGTTATTGACTTTAAATTATGACCATATTTTAGAAAATATGTCAATGCGACCTGTACAACATATTCATGGGCAGTATGTACTTAATGAAAAGGAATATGTCTATTATCAGAGTTTAGGAGTAGGATTAAATTTAGAAACATATGTAAGTTTTCAGATATATTAATCGGGGATTATTTTACGAACAAAACATTTGCAGGAATGGTAAATGTAATGAATAAGAACCCAATTAATAAGAGAACAGACAGCATTGTAAGAATAGTTGGTAATTGTATGGAAAAGGATAAAGTAGAGGTTGTGGTGATATTTGGAATGAACATTGATAATGACCAACATATAATAAGAGATGTAATGTTTCGATTTAGTGATATGACTTCTAAAAATGTTAAAATAATTTATTGTTATATTAGTTTGTGGGAAAGGGGTAATACCGTTGAGACGTGCGTCCTTTTGGGTAGGAAATAGTAACACTAATTACGGAACCTCAGGCAGGAATCTATTGAATGGAGGAAACTCCTATGCTATAATATTTTTACCTATAAAAATCGTTTAGAAGAGAGGAGATGCGGATGGGAAAGAAAAAATTTATATCAGCTATTGCATTTGTGGCTATTGCTATGGTTACAGGCGGTATGGTTTCAGTTTATGAAATGAATAAAGGTTCCGTTGAGGTCAAGGGTACGGCACAGGTGGAAACTGTGGATACAGTACAAGCAGAGAATATGAAGCTGGCAGAGGCAGAGGATAAGGGAGCGGTTCAGGTAGATAAAGTGACGTTTTCCTGCGGTGTACCGGGCTGTACACAGACGGAAGAACACCAGCACGGTCTTTGTGGAATTGACGGCTGCACGCAGGTTGGGGAACACAGCCATGGCATATGCGATATAGCAGGTTGTACGGAAACAGAAGCGCATATGCACAACGGAGAATACTGTTATGCCCATAGTGCAGATGATGGGCATGCATACCATACTTGCGGTGTATCAGGCTGCACAGAGGTGGAGAGCCATACGCACAACTCCTGCGGTGTATCGGGGTGTACGGAGATGGGAAACCATACGCACAACTCCTGCGGTGTACCGGGGTGTACGGAGATGGGAAGCCATACGCACAACTCCTGCGGTGTATCGGGATGTGCTGAGATGGGAAGCCATACGCACAACTCCTGCGGTGTATCGGGGTGTACGCAGGTTGGAGAACACAGCCATGGAGAAAGCAGAGGAAACCATCATCAGTCCGGCCATGGAAATGGTCATCATTAAAAGTTGGATATTATAAATAAGGAAAGAGGTATGTTTGGTAGCATACCTCTTTTTGACCTTATAGGAATACATTTTCACGATAAAGCGTGAAAGCGTTTTCCTATAAGACAAAAAATAATATGCGGACTTGCCCGCTTTGTTCTAAAAGATAGGTTCTGCCATCCGTTTTGGTGGAAAAATAAATGGAACAGCCGCCTCTCTTTTTTGTGCAAGGATAGAGAGGAAAAATTTTAGAGCAGGACTTATAATGATAAAGACAGATTGATGTCTGCAAAGCACAATATGTGCAGATAAGGAGGTATCTCATGGAATGGGTAGAAAGATTAAACCAAAGCATGAATTATATTGAGGAACACTTGACGGATGAAATTGACTATGAACAGCTTGCGCGGATTGCCTGCTGCTCTACCTACCACTATCAGAGGATGTTTACTTATATGGCGGGCATCACTCTGGCAGAGTATATCCGAAGAAGAAAAATGTCTTTGGCAGCGGTAGACTTGCAGGGCGGTGATGAACGGATTATTGATATTGCAGAGAAGTACGGCTACCGTTCCCCGACTGCATTTAACAGGGCGTTCCAGTCTTTTCATGGGATAGCCCCGTCGTCCGTTAAGACTGAGGGCGTATCCGTGAAATCTTTTTCCCCCATTGTGTTTCGTATTGCTGTGAAAGGAGCGACAGAAATGAATTATAGAATTGAAACAAAAGAAACATTCCGCATTATTGGCGTATCAGCGCCGCTTGAAAAGGAAATCGAAAATAACTTTATGGTTGTGCCAAAGATGTGGCAGGATTTGTCTGAAAATGGAACCATACAGAAACTGGCAGGAATGATGGATACGCCGCCGATGGGACTTTTGGGTGTGAGCGTCTGCAATGACGAGGAGCAATGGAAATATTTTATTGCTGTTTCCAGCACAAGAACAAGTGACGAGTTTGAGGAATATACCGTGCCTGCATCTACCTGGGCAATCTTTTCCGGAACAGGTACAAACCAGTCGATACAGGAATTGGAGCAGCGTATTATAACGGAGTGGCTTCCGACCTCCGGATATGAATATGCCAACGCCCCCGACATTGAGGTTTACTTAAATCCAGACCCGCAGAACGCACAATATGAGGTATGGATACCCATAGCAAAGAAAAAGGCATGACGGAGGGACTTATGGACGAGAAATTTAATATGTTTATGGAGACGGTTGATGAGCGTTTTCGTAGCTTTGTAAGCCAAATCAATGAGTATCTGACGGAAAATGGCTGTAAATGCGATATAAAATCGCAAAAAAGCGGCTATGTTGTGTCTTATGTGCGAAACAGCAGCAAAAGGACCCTGGCAACATTCGTGTCCCGGAAAACGGGGATGAGGCTCCGCATTTATCCCGAACATTTAGGGGAATACCAGAGCTTTCTTGACAGCCTGCCTGAAAAGGTAAAGAAGGAAATTAAGAAAGCGTCCGCCTGCAAACGGCTGCTCAATCCCGATGACTGTAATCCCAAATGTGTAATGGGATATACCTTTATGTTGGATGGGGAGCAGTATCAGAAATGCCGTTACATGGCGTTTCAGCCTACATTGAGCGAGGAAAACAATCCGTATATAAAGCAGTTTTTAGAGAAAGAATTGGAGGTTTTGGCATAATATATAAAAAACTAAATATCCACCCCGGTTTTTTGTAAATTATCTATAGTTTTTGGGGGTGAAAAAGATAATATAACATACTATAATAAATTATCTATAAAATTAAGGAAGGATTGAGAAATTTTGGCGCTGAAGTTTCTGAATCCTTCATTATAATGAAAGGAGTAAAAAGTGAAGAAAGCAATGAGAAATGGATGGAAACGCGTATGTGCCGTAGTTCTGGCGGCGGCAATGGTATTGACGCTGTTTCCGGCGAATGTACAGGCAGAAGAAGAGGCGAGGGAATTTTACAGAAATGGTTTTGAAGATGGGGTTTTCCAGGGGATTGCGGAACGTGGCGCAAAGATGGAAATCTCTACTTCGATACATCACGATGTGGGCAATAACAGCCTGTATGTGAGAAAACGTACTCAGACATGGCATGGCGTTCAACTGCCGCTTGTGAAATACCTGGTATCCGGGAATACATATAATTTCAAAGCCTATGTAAGGCAGGATTCTGGTTCGGTACAGACTATTGACATGGGAATGCAGTATAAGAATGCCAGCAATGAAACCCAGTATCCTACGGTGTCCAGCAGTAACAACTGCGTGAGCGGTGAGTGGGTGGAACTGAGCGGTTCCTTTACCGTCCCGGAGGTTGCCAATGAGATCTCCCTGTTTTTCCAATGTTCCTCATCCGAGACAGCGGAGTTCTATTTGGACGACTTGTCAATTTCCGGTATCCCGAATGAAATCAAGGAATTCAAACCAAATGCAGAAACTTATGACAGGATGGTGAGGTCAGGCGTTTATTCTACCGGCAATAATGCGCGCATAAAGTCTGTGATCCAAAGGGCGCGCATGGGGAAGGATGTATCGCTGGCTTACATTGGAGGCTCCATCACAGAGGGCGGCGGCTACAAGCCGAATTCTGCCTGCTATGCAGAAGTATCCGCGAATGCTTTTGCCAAGAAATACGGCAAAGATGGCGGCGCGAATGTGCATTTCATCAATGCGGGCATGAGCGGCACGCCCTCGGATGTGGGCATTATCCGCTATGAGCGCGATGTAATAAATCGGCTGCCGCAGGGTACCAATCAGCCGGACATTCTGTTTGTTGAGTTTGCAGTAAATGATGCTGGTTGTGAGACTAATGGCGGTGCATACGAAGGACTGATTCGCCAGGCGTTAAAATCCGGCTCGGCAGTCGTCCTGGTATTTTCGGTATTTTCCGTACTTAACGAAGGGGAACTTGTGGGCATAAACAGCGTGAAAGAATCGGACTACCATATATATGGAGAGAGATATGACCTGCCCATGATCAGCACGGCGGACGCGATCCGGAATGACTGGCAGAGCGATGGTTTCTATGACTGGTTTTACAACGATTCGCTTCATCCGAATGCAAATGGGTACAAGCTTATGGCAGACTGTATTCTGGAGCTGATGGATCGTATTGATAAGGAACCGACAGAGGCAGATAATGCGCTGGATGTGGATTCCATTCAGGCTGTGACGTCTTCTGACTTTGAAGGAATTAAAATGATTGATGCGGCAACAACCGTGGAATCTGATGCGGCAATCAGCGCAATTCAGGTAGGCGGATTCAGCGGCAAGGATCAAATGACTCCCAGATTCCAGTATTTGTATAATGGCAAAGAGGATGAATTGTGTTTTCCGGATAACTGGATGTATAATGGGAATGGATCTTCAGATCCTCTTAAGATCGAGGTCAATTGCCGGACATTGATGCTCTTATATAAAGAAACCAGCGAGACGGCGTATGGTTCGGCAGACCTGTATGTGGACGGCACCAAAAAATCCACATTGAGCGGCTACAACCAAACGGGCTGGAATAATGGCAGGGTATGCATTGCCATTCAGAATAAAACAGCCGCCAGCCATACCATTGAGTTGAAAATGGCAGCGGGAGATGAAAGTAAGAAGTTTACATTGTATGCAATTGGATATCAGACAGACGGCTCGGCGGCAGATCAGGCGGTAGAGAAGGTGAAAGCCCTGATTAGAGCCATTGGCGAAGTATCCGGTGATGAAGCAAGCAAGAGAAAAATTAATGAAGCCAGGGTAGCTTATGGCAACCTGACGGACGCACAGAAGGCTCTTGTGAATAATTATAGAATGCTCACGGACGCGGAGGAAATATACGAGAGCCTTGCGCCTACGGCTACGATTCCGGAAAAAGTGAGTATCACCAAGGCGACCGTGAAGGGAATTGATACCCAGTATTACACGGGCAAAGCGATAGAGCCATCCCTTTCCATTACCTACAATGGCGCCAATTTAAAGGCGGGCACAGATTACACAGTAAGCTACAAAAACAATACGAATATCGGTACGGCGACGGTAACGATCACAGGAAAAGAAAATTATACGGAAGAAATTTCCAGGACATTTGAGATTGCCGTTAAAAAGAATGCAGCTTATACGGTGAGTGGTTACAAGTACAAGATCACGAATGCCAGGACGGACGGAAAGGGCACGGTTACCTTAAGCGGCATTGTCAATAAGAAGAGCAAGAGCCTTAAGGCAGCTGATGCGGTCACGATCGGAGGCAGGAAATTCCTTGTCACATTCATTGGCAACAACGCATTCTCAGGATGCAGCAAGGCTACAAGCGCGACGATTGGCAAAAATGTCACAAAGATTGGTTCCAAAGCATTTTATAACTGCAAGAAGCTGAAAAAGATAACGATCAAAGCGACAAAGCTCAATAGGGCGGGTGCAAATTCATTCAAGGGCATTCACAAGAAAGCGATTATTAAAGTGCCGAAGAGCAAGCTCAAAGCCTATCAGAAAGTGTTGAAAAAGAAAGGGCAGGCATCCAGCGTTAAGATTAAGAAATAGAATAATAGTGAAGGACAGGGCAGAAGTTGGTGACGCCAGTTTCTGCCCTGTTTTTTGGCATAAAAATTACCCGCCTTTTTACAGCAGAAAACACAAACTATACCGCAAATAATGCGGATTGTGCCGGAAAGTGGATTTGGGGCGGTGTCATATGCTAATATTTAGCATAAGTCAACAGGGAAACGGAAAGGAGTAAAGGCATGAAGACCAGAAAGACCAGTATTTCCACGCAGCTATTCCTCTTCATTCTGGGGGCGTCCCTTATTGTCGCCCTGATTGTAGGAGGAGTTTCTTATTCCACGATGGGGCGCTTTTTAAGGCAGAAGACAATGGATAATGTGATGGAAATTGCAGTGATTGCTGCTGAAAATGTGGATGAGGAGACTTTCTTGAAGGCAATGGAGGGCGAGGAGGACGCCCTGTCGGCGGTTAAGGATTCCTTAAGCTTTTTTCTGTCAGGGGATTCGGTCACCTATGTCTATACGCTTATGCCAAAAGACGAAAGTAATTTCCAGTTTGTGGTAGATACGGATCCCGATGACCCCGGAGAATACGCCGAGGATTATGAGGCGCAAATTGCCATGTTTGAGGCGATGGAAGGGAAGGCAAGCGTTACGAAGGAAGCATTTACGGATGAGTGGGGAACCTTTTACAGCGGCTACGCGCCGATTATGCAGGATGGAAAAACACTGGGGATCGTGGCGGTTGACTATGAGGCGTCATCCATACGGACTTCCTTAAACCGCCTGATACGTAATATTTTATTTTCGGTAGCAATTGGCATACTTTTTGCGGTTATCGCAGCCGCAGCCGTATCGGTCAGGATGAAGAGCAATTTCAGGAAGGTAAATGACAAGATCCTGGAGGTGGCGTCGGATGATGGAGACCTGGCAAAAGTGCTGAAGATTAATTCCGGTGACGAGCTGGAGGTAATTGGAAACAGCCTGAACCGGCTGTTACAGAAAACCGCCAATACGGTTAGGCAGATAAAGGGCGGAACGGACAGCATAGAGTTCAAGATGAAAGATATCAATACCCATGTATCCGGCTCTGTTTCCCGCATTACGGATATCAACGACACGATCCAAACCATGGTAGCGTCCTCGGAGGAGATTGCGGCGTCTGCCGGAACCGTCGGGGAACAGGTGGATTTCGTATATCAGGACATTCAGAGCATTGTAGATATTGTCACCCAGAATACCAACCATCTGAAGGAGATTTACGTTTCATCCAGAGAACTGAATGAGACGGCGAAAAGCTCGGCGAGAAGAATCGGGGAAAATGTGCAGAGCATGTCGGCGGGCATGCAGGTGGAAAAGGAGCGGGCGGACGCTGTTTTGCGGATCAAGGAGCTCTCAGACACGATCTTAAGCATTTCTTCTCAGACAAATTTGCTGGCGTTGAACGCCTCGATCGAGGCGGCAAGAGCAGGAGAAGCGGGGCGCGGATTTGAGGTCGTGGCGCAGGAAATTGAGACACTGGCGCGCAATACCAGCGATGCGGCAAATGAGATACAGACCATGAGCAGTGGTGTGGTGGAGGCAGTGGAAGGCCTGAACAGGCTGGCGGAACAAATGCTTTCCTTCCTGCGAAATGAGATTTCCGGGGATTATGAGAGTTTTAGCAATGTGTCCCACCGTTTCATGGGGCAGTCAGACGATATCCGCACCTCCATGGAACAATTGCAGCAGATTACAAAGCAGTATGAGGAATCCTTAAAGAGCATCAACGACGTCATGCAGTCTGTCAGCGCGGCGTCTGAGGAGACAAGCACGGAAATTGTGCGCGTATCGGAGCTGCTTTCGTCCATGGATGCGGACATGAAAAATATTGGGAACTCAACAGAAGAAACGTTCCAGAATATTTCCGGCATGAACCGGGAACTGAGCGGTTATCGGATTGACGGGAACAGGTGAGGTGTCGGCGGACGCGTATTATCATTATTGCAGTTATGGCGCTATGCCGATTTCTATTGCAAATGGCAGCTCAGAGATTTCGGATGGGGTCTGGGCGAGAATATATAAAAATGGTTTAGGAAATTGTCCGAGAGAAAAGCAAAGATGATTGTAATTTAACCGGGAACCGTGTATAATACCGTCAGGAACTTTACGAGGAATATTATACTAATTAGAAGAGAAAATTATAGACAAAGCATATGGAAATAAAATGAACAGCAACATCATTTACCAACCGCTGACAGCGGTTCCCTTCAGGCACAACCTCACATACAAAGAAATATTTCCGGACATGGCTTTGCAGCCCTACATCAGGTGCTTTTGGGGAAGTGAAAAACCTTACATACAGACAGAAGAAAATTCCAGCCCTGAGATTGTAGTTCCAGATACCTGCGTGGATATCATTTACCAGATTGATTACACGGATAATGCGGTGTCTGGCAGCTTTTTTGGAATCAATGACAGGAGTTTTTTTGCTTGCATGAATGGAAAATCCGGGCATCTAATGGCTACATTTGCCATACGATTCTATGCTTGGAATGCGTATCTGTTTTCCGATGACTCGTTTCGGGGTACGGCAAATGGGTGTTACGAAGTTGGAGAAAGATTTGGCTGGCTGGACAAGGCATTAGGGGATAAATTATTTGAGAAAAAGACCCTGGCGGAGAAAATAACATATGTGCAGCAGCTATTCATAAAGAAAATGGATGGCTTGAAGAGACAGGAAATTGTGAACCATGCGATAAGCAATATGCTTATCCATAGAGGCTCATTGGAAATTTCGCATCTGGCAAGAGATGCATTTGTAAGCAGCAGGCATCTGGAACGTTTATTTCATGAGTATGTGGGCATCACGCCCAAGAAAATGAGCAACCTGATACGTTACCAATTCCTGTGGAGAGATATTTTGTTTCATCCGAATTTTGATATTCTTGATGCCATGTATAAATTTGGATTCACAGACCAGGCGCATCTTATGCGTGAATTCAAACGCTACCATTCCATGAATATCCGGAAGGCGCGGGAACTGGCCCTTCATTGTGTCGAAAATATACAAGAAAAACCAGTATATTTCTAATATCATTGTGTTGTGAAAGAAAAGGAATTTTCAAACTGCGGAAAATCTAAAGAAGCCCCTTGCAGGATATGGCGGATTATGCGGGATCCAAAGTATTCTGACGAGGAATTTGAAGAGACGATTAATCGCCGTATTTGAATGTTTAAGAATGGAGAAGATCATGCAGAATAAAGAACTGGCGTCCTACATCATGGATCAGCTCTCAGACCTTGGAAATGTGCGGAACAGGGCGATGATGGGAGGATATGTGTTTTATTACCGGGAAAGAATATTTGGCGGCATCTATGAAGACGGATTTATGGTGAAAGTGACAGAGGCAAGCCGTAAGTTTATGCCGGACAGTACGCCAAAACCGCCTTATCAGGGAGCAAAAGAGATGCTGCCGGTCACCATTTTGGATGATAAGGAGCAGCTGCAGAAGATGGTAGAGGAAATGTTTCCAGAGCTGCCGGAGAGAAAGCCAAAGAAGAAAGCTAAATAAATCCCAGAATGATAGTCGCCCAATTCTGATATGATACCTTTAAAGTAGACAGATTAAATATAAAAATCTGTTACTTTGGAGGTATTTTTCATGTCCAGAAAAATAAGGTTTACACCAGAAGAAAAGGCACAAGCTGTCATAGATTACCTTGATAAAAATAAATCCAG
>CAJUOE010000017.1 GCA_910587895.1 uncultured Lachnospiraceae bacterium | reverse complement strand
ATACCGGGTGATGCTCCACATACGTCAGCTGCCAGTTGTCCCCATGCAATTGCGCAACGATGGATTTCCCTTCGTCATCTGTCAAATCTCCTTCTTCCTTCCCATTGGGAAAATAAATCAAAATCTTTTCATTAACATCCATCATCTCCCCCGCGGGCGCATCCATATGCAGACATAAGGTTGTGTTATTCTCTGTGCTGTCACATGTCATATTATGGTTAAACAGATAACCGCTCATCTGGTATCCATCCAAAAAAAATTCCTGCCTATCCATGATCCCCTTCCTCCTTCTTTTCCTTTTGTAACAGAAAACCTTCCACGAGCCATTTCTCCTCTTCCCGGAAATCCAGGCCGCGGCTTTCTGTCTCCAGCTGCTTTTCCTCTTTTCCCTCACGGTAACAAAACTGCCAGTCTTCTCCCATAATCTCAGCTTTGGGAAGCGTAACCTTTCCCTCCGCTGACAAATGCGGTTTCAGTCTTAATATGCGCTGAATTTTTTCCTGCCTGCTTTCATACATTTCCTTCCGCAGCGATACCTTCATCGCCGGGACAAATCCTGCGCGAAGGGTAATCTCGCCCTCTGGCAGCACAAGGAGGAGCAGGCGCTTTTCCCCCTGTTCCAGGGAAAGCGGTAAATCGTGGCAGGAACTGAGATATCCCTGTTTCTCTTCTTCCACGTTTTCCAGTATATGAAATCTTTCGCAGGGCTGTACGGTTTCCTCTGCATAACAAAGCAGGCCATTCGATATCCTGCGCTCGTCTCCCAGCCGTACAGAAACCGTTTCCTTCTCATACTCTCTCGTGGTATACGTATCGTCCATCAGCTGCTTGCGTGTCCTTCCGCAGCCGGACAGTGTGACTTTTGCCCGGCACAGGGCAAGCGTGCGTCCAAAACACTGGGACATGACTTCCATATGCTCGTCCAGCGCGGATTCTGAGAGGTATTTTTTAAGATACCGCATCAAGGCTTTCATATCCTGCGCTTTCCCTGCCAGCAATCCTTTGACAAAGTTTTTCAGATATGGATTGGCAATCTCTTCCGCCGTTTTGCAGTTTCCCATCCCCGGATCCCAGTAAGGCTGCTCCTGGCCCTGCATAATGGCTCCCAACAGCCTTCCCTGATTGTCATGTACATAGATGCAGCGGTCAAGGAATACCGGCGTTAGAAATCCGCTGACCGGCGTACTCCCCGCATCGAAACACGGCGAATCCTCATGCTCTGCGCTCATCCAGTCAAATGAAATACGCACTGGCTGCAGGAAACGCGGGCGCAGCAGGATCTCCTTTTTCTCCTCACCTCTTAAGCTTTCCGCGATATGTACATTATGGCTGAAAATGCCGATCTCCTTATACTGTCCGAAGGAATCAATCAGCCACAGCCGTTCGATGTTAAGCGTCCCGCCACGAACCGGAAGGAATGGGCTTTCCTCTCCGCCCAGCACAGGCATATGGTAATATCCGTCCAGGCTTTCCGTGACTGCTTTTGCCAGTACCATTTCCTCCTCATCGGGGGGCAGGATGGGAAGCATCGGCATATCGCTCCTTGCCGAAAAGGCTTCATAAAATCCCGACATCTGCTGGGACAATACGGATGCCATTTCCAGTTGCGTGAGCCTTTCCTCCAAAGCGCCCCATTTCCTGTCCCATTTGTTCATGACCTGTCGGCATCCCCTGCTCATCTGGGTCACTCCATGGGGCGCAAGAAGGGACAGTCCCTGGAAAGTCTGTTTTTTCTCCTCAGATTTTCTGTCCATTTCCCAGTCGAGTTCTTCCAGATGGAAGGATGAAAACGTCGTGTCATTTCCCTGAATCTCAGCCGTCTGGAACACGCTCACCTCCCACAGTAAGAGCAACGGATTCCAGGGCTGCACCCATGCGCGCTCCGCCAATGGAGAACAGCAAATATTTTTCTGCGCGGTTCGCACTGCCCCTTCCGACGGTGTTGCCTGATATTTTTTTAAAACTGCGTTCTGGAGAAACGGTATCATCTCCTCTCCGCACAACAGACATTCCCCCAAAAGCCTTGCAGACGAATCTGGAAACGCATCAGGGATGGACAGCTCTTTTTGCACCTCCGACGCCAAAAGCGTGTACGACATATCCCCGGAAAATATCTTTAGTTCCGATACCGGATTTGTCGTGACAGATAACCCCTCTTCGCCGCCCTGATGCCCCTGGCGGAAACTGCGTCCCACACCTTCCCCGGAGAGCATCAGCACCGGAGGTACCGGCTCGTAATAATAGCCCTGAGGCGTTTCCTCCAGATAGAGTTTCTTCTTTTTCAGGGAAACTTCCAGTTCTTCCTTCTGCGCGGAAACTGCCTGCGCAAGACTTACATATTCTTCCTTCTTTTTTTGTATCTGCTCCACCAGATCCGTGACCTGCGCTTTCATTTGCGACAGTTTTTCATATTGGGGAGCCGCCACCTTAAACTGCACGTACTGATACCAGAACATATACAACTCCTGTCTGGCGCTTTCCAGATCCTCACGGCATCTGTATTTCCTGTCATTGGTTTCATTAAGGACAGCCATTTTCTGATACTGCTCCTCATCCAGTTCCCATCTGCCGGATTTCTCATCTTTGTCCTGCTGCATCTTAAGGACCCATTGCGTGCCGCCATTTATATGATTGAACTGGGTTGCATGAAGCTGTTCCTCCATCTCAATCATCGTATCCATCCTGCCATCATTGTCCGCCATCGCCAGCAGTCCGTAGGGAAGTGCGTGGAACAGCCGTTCTACGCCTTCTTTTTCGGAAAATGGGCTGGCAAGCAACGACGCCGTCGTCTCCATCGAAGTGTTTCCGATATCAATCCGCACCTCCTCTTTCGGAATCCTGGCATAAGAATGTGTCCGCCCTTTCCACACTACGCCGTGTGACATACCGTACAGCAGGCAGCGTTCCACCTCTTCCTTAGCATCCAGTTTCCAGCCGAATTCTTTCATCTTCTCAGCCGCATGTTCATGCAGGGGGTCTTGCAAGGTATCTTCATAATAGCCGCTGACCAGGTAGGTGTAGACGCCTTCCCCCTCCGCCAGGCTGTCATAAAATCCAAACACGGTTTTAGAAAGCGGATAATATGCAGTTGTTAAGGGGTCTCCTAACCCCAGCGCCGTCATGGGAAGTTTCCATTTTTCCTTCTCGGTCTCCTGTTCCCCAAAAGGACGCACGCTGCCCACGAAGGCATACATTTTCCCATCATCCCCTGCCGGCTGGTAACAGCCGCTCTGTGGGCAGTATTCCAACGCCGGTATCACTGTTTTGCGCATTCCCTCCGGCGTTTTGTAACCGTCGTTTGTCACGAAATCGCTCTGCAGCGTCCAGGCTTTCCAGGATACATCCGCCCCGTCTACCTTCAGCCTCTGTATCAGAAAACGGTTCGGCAGCGTCGGAAAAGAAACGCTTCCATCCTCCTGCTTCACGCCATGTAAGAGGGCGTCCGGCATCGTCCACTGCAAATGAGCCCCCGATAACTGTTTTTTCTCGCCAAACCCGCGGTTTGTAATCATATCGCTAAACAACGTTTCCTCGTCCAGAAGGGAGTAATCGTAATCCACATCGGCATAGCCCCTGTCTTCGTCCCCTACAAGCAGCACGTCGAGCATGATTGGTATATACAATGTTTTGCTCATTTGCCTTCCTCCCTCGTGAAATTTAATGGTAATTGATATTCCAGCTTATCCCTCAGAAGGAGCCTGCCCAGCTCCGCCGCCGTAAACTCTTCCTGCTCTTTTTGCATCTGCCCCACTAATTTCCCGATATCTACCACGCCGGACGTTGCGCCTCCCCGGTATGCAATCGGTTGCTCCCCGGCGCAGAGCTCGCCCTGTTCGTTATAGACAAATTCACATAACAGGCTTTCCTCCGGCTCCGTAAAGACGATGGAATCCATCGCGCCGTTTACAATACCGAGAAGTACGTCTTCCCCCATATAAGCCAAACGCGCTACGGTAAGCTCCTGTTCTCCCGCCTTCGGCGTTACCGCAATCGCCGGAAATGCTTTTACGAGCACGGAGCGCAGCAAAAATCCGGTTCGCACCTCTTCCTGCGATTCCCGGCAAATATCTGCCGCACACCCGCAATACTCTTTGCCACCGGTACTAAGCGCTCCTTCCACCAACGCTTCTGCCCAGTTTTCATCCACATAAAAGAAACGAATCGACTCTGGCGGAAGCATGGAAGGCGATGCCAGAAGATAATCGGGGCTCACGCCCTCCAGCCGTTTCAACCCCTGTAGAAAATCAAAAATTTCGTCTGTCTCCGATTCAATGGACAATTCTTTTTTCTCAAACCATGTCTTCATCCTATTTCCCCTCCCACAGTTTATTCAGGCAATTTAACATATGTACTTCCAGGGGTTCCTCCCTGTCCATCTCAGATACCGAAAGCCCATCCACTGAATCCTCGATGCCTGTCTGCACCATATGCTCATAGATCCTCTGTCTCTCGGCTCGTCTCCATGCATTTTTCCGCCTCTGGATGCTGTTCTTCTGTAATAATTTCACAATTGAAGGATTTGTCAGGGCAAGCAGGCGTCCCTGCTGCCATGCGCTGTTAAGGGAAATATCCGGTTCCATATCCCGCGGCTCTTTTACCTGCACAGGTGTCAGGGGCCCCCGGTAATATGACACATTCCTGCTCCCGTCTTGCGAAAGATGGCTCAAAGGAACATAGCCCTCACGCAGCTTTTGTTTCATCTCCTGAGACATCCCCTCCTGTTCCTCTGCCTTCAAAAAGCCCCGGTTTAAATGGCCAAATAATTCTTCCCAGTGGTACTGCTGCGGTACGGATTCAAACTGCCAGTGATGCAGCACGATCAGGCGTACTTTCTTGCAGCTTTTGCCTCCTCCCTTCCACCAGCTCTCATATCCCTCTACGGAAACAAGGTATGCGCAATTTATCATGCCCTGGCTGCTGCTCTGGGGAAGGCGGTTTCCGATTGCGACAGAATACCAGTCTTCTTGCATTTCATTTTTGACAGCCCTGTTAGCGTTTCCTTCGCCCTTCTTTCTGGCGTGCGCCAGGTAGCACAACTCTTCTTCCGCGGGGAAAATGCTTTCAAAAAGCCCGGCGTCCACGTCTATGTAAGAGACCATCTCTTTTCCTTCATCCTCCTCCAGCATAAGATGTGGGAAGAAGACGCCTTCCGGCGGCAAGATGGCGTCCTTTGCTGCCATAGACTGTACTGGAACAATCTCATCCCCGGCAAGGAGGAACACGTACAGCCAGGGATTTTCT
Source organism: uncultured Lachnospiraceae bacterium (assembly GCA_910587895.1). Classification (GTDB taxonomy): domain Bacteria; phylum Bacillota; class Clostridia; order Lachnospirales; family Lachnospiraceae; genus Petralouisia. The sequence continues at coordinate 40,073 of CAJUOE010000017.1, read as the reverse complement.
TTTTTCGCTTTGCCATCCTTTCGCACCGCCGTGAGGCCACAGGGATGAATCGAACGCTCCCAGGGAAGGCTCCTTCGCCTTAACATCACCTGCGGAAGCACGGTCTCATAATTACCTTTGACCCCAGGCGCAGGGCATACGCCCAGAATGTCCTCCGGACTTAAGATAAACCGCGGTCCTTTCATCTCAATCGTCTGGCTGCAGATTTGGGATTTGCCCAGTTCTTTCCCGTCCAGCCATGCCGTCAGCTGATAGCTGCCGCTCTGCAAAACCGGCAGGCAGGATTCGGAAAAACAGATTTTCTCCTGCTCTCTGGCCTCTCCGGAAATGACATACCCTTCTGTCTCACAAACGCTGATTTTCAGGGCAATGTTTTCCTCTGTCAGCGTCTGTGCGTCCTCTCTTCCCCAAAGCGCTGCCGGAAGGTTTTCCCGGATCACTGTCGTTTGAAACTCTGCTTCTATCGGATTCTTATCAACGCGCGCAAACTCTACATACAACGACGGCTCCACCGTGATATCGCAAGGTCTGAGCGTGACCTCTCCCTGCCCGGTTCCCTCCAGAGGCTTCCCCTGCCAGAAGACGGTCGTAAATGGCAGCGGCGCGCGCACAAGCGCCTCAAACATCGTGCCCGAGACCTGCACGTTATAACTGCATCCACCAAAGTCTCCTTCTGCATCATTTTTCTGCTCCCTACCGCTTTGCAATTTTGCACTGTTTTGCCGCTCTGGCTCTGGCAAGAAGGATTCCCGGAATTCCTTCGCGGATATCGTTTTCTTTTGCTCCTTCTGTCCGCTGCCAAACGGTATGGAAAAACTGATGATCCACAGCTTAATCTCAGCAACGCCTGAAAATTCCGGTCCCCAGATATGCAACATGCAGCCCAGCTCCACCTTCAGCCGGAACAAGCCCAGATCCGCTTTCACGCCAACGCTCACATCGACCAGAAAATCATAGCAATAAGGCTTCCAGCCGATGAGAATCTCAATCGCAGCCCGCACCCACGCCTCTATGCATCCCTGATGAAAAGTCATCGCAAACCTTCCGCCCGCCATAATCGCCGACGGCGTGAGGGCAAAATACATGCTGCCAGACGCGCTTAAATGATCCGTCAGTTTCCATTCAAATCCCAGCCTGTCGAGGGTAGGATAATGCTCCGGCCGCTGGAAACGGTCTGCATATCCACCGACGGAAATGACAAAATCACCTTTATGTACGCCGCCGTACCAGAGATAAAATGCAAAGCCTCCATGCAGGCGGCAGTTTTTATCAATGATATACGAATCCTCCGAGATCCTTCCATCCACGGGAATCACCCCGCTTCCCGGACGGATGGTCAGTTTCACGAGAAGAGCCGCAGAAATAATCGGATTTTTATCATTTTTGGGCAGCGTCAGCGCCGCCCTGCCTAAGAGGTCAAATTCCATCTCAGCGCCGAACATCATGGCAAGCACGGCATAGATTTCAAACATCTCAAAAGATCTGGCGCGGATTCCAGCCGCCACAAACCTCGTATCCTTTTGTATCGGAAAATACGTATCCGCTTTTTGCAGAAGCTCGTCCTGTCCAAGGATTCCCCTTGCCATCTGCATCAGCACAAAGTCATCCAGCTTGTCTATCGCGGGAACCACCAGTTTCCGGTTATAGCCAAACGCTGCCTGAAGCTGGTTGACGGCAAAACAGGGCGGCCCTACTTCCCTGCCCGACAATTCACCCAGCACAAACGCAGAAGGGTATGGCTCCCTGCAATACTCACCTGCCAGCTCCACCATAATATCAGAAATCCCCGCCATAATCGTACCCTGATACGTATCCTCATCCTTCCGGCAAAACGCGCCGCCGAACCGTATCGCCGGACTGGTGATGGACAGGCCGAATCCATGTAAGGCAAAGGTTGGATCTGCCTTGGCAAACGGAATCCCCAGCGTCGCCCCATCCAGCTCCATCCGCAAAACTCCGGTCTCAAGCGAGGCAGAAAGCCCCACGAGAATCCGCCCTTCCTTGCAAGAGAGAAGAATCCGCTGCAACAGGAAAGGTCCGATTTTTTTGTTGATTTCCCACCCGGAGCCGCCCTCCTTGGCATTCGTTGTTTGCAGCCTTGCTTGCGAATATTCCTCTGCCTGGAATTGCCCCTGTAGATATTCCCCTACTTGCTGTGACTTCTGTGAGAATTCTTTCAGGCAGTAAAGAAAACGCTCCCCGTTAAGGTACAGGAGAAAATAAAGCCCGGCTTTGGCGGTGATTCCCGAAACGATATCCCCCGCCGAGAAATTCTCCATATCCCTCGTATGCAGCAAACAAACAATATCACTGAACTTCTGCTCTTTTAGTTCGGGAACCTGCGTCCCCGCCAGCGGAATCCCATGCAGCGATACCGAAACTGCCAGTTGCATTGCCAGATAAAAGCCGCGGCTTTCCCCCTGCCCCTTCTCGTTTCCTAACAGCAGTTTGTTATCCCCGCTCTTCGCCTCAATCTGCAAACTTCCCTTTGCAAAGTCGTAATCCATCTGCATCTGATCCGGCGTCGGCAAAAGCCCCTCCGGGATGCCGGGGGCTGAAAAGCCCAGGTCTGTAATCAGTTTTTCCAGGGAAAAATCCGGCTGTTTTTTCCATGTTAAATGAAACTTATTCGTATGCGTCTCTGCATCCAACTGATAAGCAATGTCGAACAGCGAATCCAAAAGTTCTGCCTCTCCTTTTATCGCTACCTTATACTGCCATTTTTCCTGCTTTTTCTCCATCTGCAAATCTACCGATGCACAGATAGACTGGAAGGAGATTCCGTTTGCGGTTTCCTCCCCCACATGCGCAAAAGCCGAAAATGCAAAGACTTCCTTTGCCATATCATAACTGCATGAAATCGTATTTAAGCCTATGGACGGCAGGGGAACGTCCGTAACTCCACAATCCTTCAGCAGGCTTTCCATCATCCCGGACAGGCTGATTTCGTCCGGCCCCAGCGTATAGCCGCTAAATATCCAGTTGTCCTGCGAATGCTCCGCCGCAAGCGCAAAGAGAATGCCTGCAATTTGCAGCTTTCCTTCCAGCGTCAAGCTGTGTTCCCCTTCATAGCTGGAATATGTAAACTCTATTTCCTGCACGGAAAAGACGCCTGAAATATCCAGGGGCATATCAATTCCCACCTGAACCTCGAAAGAGGTCAGCGCATTTCCTCCCAGGTTTCCTTCCAGGGAAAGGGACTGAAAAAACAAATCGTCCAACGCCGCTTTCATCGGTAATTTCTCTAACGGAAGCTGCCCACAAAACGGCGTCAAAAAATCCAGCCCCGTCACCTTCGTATCGGCGTCTCCGGTCTGGACATAGAAACCCTCATTTTCGCTCTGGAAATACACAGATACCGGAAGCTCTCCCTTTCCGATATCCATCTTCCCATGGATTCCGCAAACGATATTTTTCTGTTCCTGCTCCCACCTCTGAACCTCAATGCCAAGCCTGAAATCGCCAAGCAAAAGCCCTTCTGTCACCTGCCATTTTTTCCCGCCGCAGACGCCAATTTCCTGTGAAAACAGTTCCAGGCTGTCGCTTTTGGTATTCCATTGCAGCATCACGCCCTCAATCGTAAGCGCCTCCAGCATCTTCGTCAGCTCCTCGGGAAACATGGAAAGATACTGCCTTCCCTCCTCGCCAAAAATAACGTCTTCCAACGAATAATTACCACTCTGCGCCCCACAGCAGAAAAGAACCGACGCCCGGTCTCCATTTATTTCATAATTTCCCGACAGACATATATTCTGCCAGGTAAGTTCTGCCTCGCCCCTGCATATGGCGCAGAAAGACTGTTCCCCTGCCTGCCAGTTGTATTCCATACGCGTAACACAGATTCCGGTGCGGCTCTGCGCAAAGGGAATCCAAGGAGTCGCAAACTGCGCCTGCATCTCACAGACAAGCCCTTTTTCTCCTTCCTGAAACTGCACCTGCATCCGGCAGGACGGGCTTTTCTGCCCTGCCACTGTTACGCTGGAAATTACGCCCGCAAATCCCGTATAATCCTCCCATACGGAAAGCTCCATAAAACAAACGGATGACCCGCCAAACACATCCCTCTGTACGATTTCTGCGAAAGATACCCCCGGAAGGCTCTCTTTCTGCCAGATAAATTCTGATTTTCCTGCGTACCCCTTAAGAATCTTCTGTATTCCCTGTATGTTCATATTCCCCTCCCCCTTAAAAAAGCTTCCACTGCCCTGAAAACATATCATAAAAATATATATTGGCCTGAAACGGATTATTGGCCTGCACCGGATAATTGTTGCTGGAGCTCGGCAGATACGGTACATTCGCCGGAATATTCCCATTTGCCGTCGTCACAGAAGAAGACAAAAATAATTGCGGTGCATTCAGATACTGCTGCGATAAAAATCCCTGCGTAGCCAGGTCAAACATCCGGTTTAACAGATAGGTGTCTCCTCCATCCAGAAGATAAAATCCTGTCCCCACAGACGCCGGCAATACACCCCTTCCCCTCGCCGCACAATAATTCCCAAAGGCCGTTGGCGCGGGCGTAAGGCTGCGGTCATTCGAGATTACATTTCCAGCCGCATCCACATAACACCACATCCGTGGGTCAAAATCCTCTCCCACCGCCTGATTCCAATTGACATTTACATTGACGGGATACCGCAGGTTATAAGGACAGGAATTGAGATGGGACAGAAACTGGGAAAGCTCATTCTCAATCAAATGAGGCCCCGCCGCCCGGTTGATTTTATTGCAAAGCTTTGTTGCATAATTATTCAACTGCCTTATATATGTGACGCTAGACCTCCACGGTATGGCGGCTCCTGAATAATTCATCCCGATTCCATTGCCAAACGTCGCCTGCATATGCCGGATCGCCGCCTGCAGCGTCGCCTGGTTCAAATTATTAGAAAAATCGCACAAAAGTACGGACAACAGATAAAAACTGATGCTATGGCATCGGTTCTGTCCATTGTTCATATACCTTCGTACGAATCTCTTAAATGCCGGTCTTTTGTTATCAATATCAAACTGTCTGTTTTGTGGATCCCAGAAAATCTTCCCCACCATCTGGAATTCCATATCCCTGGTTCGTTCCATATTTATCCCCCCTGGTTCAATTATTTATTTTCTGATACCTTTTTCTCCCCATCCATCGGTAAACTGCCAGGCAAATCACAACAGAAAGCGCAGAGCCCGCCGTGGAGGCAAGTCCCATTGGAAACAGCGTATCCACAAAATACCGTGACGCCAGATAAGAAACCGGAATCCGCACGCAGATAATGGAAAGCGAATTGTGGAGAAACGACATCCCCGACAAGCCGTAAGCACAGAAATAGCCGCTGAAACAGAAGTGGATTCCTGCCAGCAGGCAATCCCAGACATACCCGCGCATATACTGTCCGCCAAGCTGCACCACTTGTGCGCTGTCGGCAAACAAGCCGATAAACGGCTCTGCCTCAAGCTGCATGATGGCGACGGCGCAAATTCCCCATGCGACGGCTATCGCAGCGGCATAGCGCAGCGTAAGCCGGGCGCGCTCATGCTTGCCAGCGCCAATGTTCTGTGCGCAGAGCGCAGACACCGTCTGGAGCATGGATGATGGAACAAGAAAGAGAATGCCAATAATTTTCTCCACAATCCCTACCGCCGCCGCGTCGTTCAGCCCGCGCATATTTGCAAAAACAGTAATCGCCAGGAAAGAAATCTGAATAAATCCATCCTGAAATGCGATGGGAATTCCCACCTTCAACAAACCTGCCATCGTATTCCAATGCGGTCTTAAATGGTACACGGACAGGCGTATTCCCGCTTTTTGCCTCATAATCATAAACAGCGATACGATAACACTGATGGTCTGCGACAATGTCGTTCCCAGCGCCGCGCCTGCAGGGCCAAGTCCCATCCCGCCGATAAACAGATAATCAAGCGCGATATTTGCGGCACAGGCAATGGCAACAAAATACATGGGGCTTTTGGAATCTCCCATCCCCCGGAAAATGGAACTGATGATATTATAAGCTGTGATAAAGGGAATCCCGATAAAACAGATCGTAAGGTAGGAAACGGTTCCCGCTACTGCTTCCTTTGGCGTGGACACGCCGTTTACAATTATCTTTACTAAAAGGAGCAGTATCAGCGTCAATACAACCGATAGTGCCATAAATAAGGTAATGGTATTTCCGATGGCAGAAGAGGCCTGTTCCTTCTTTCCTGCGCCGATTGCCTGACCAATCATCACCACCGCGCCCATTGCCAGCCCGACAATCATAACGGTTACCATATGCATGACCTGGCTTCCGATGGAAACCGCGGTCGTACACTCCACCCCATTGAACTGTCCGATGATAAACAAGTCCGCCATGCCGTATAATGTCTGTAAAAAATAGGACAGGAGATACGGCAATGAAAAATACAGGACTGTTTTCATTACGCTGCCTGTCGTTAAGTTCTTTTCCATCCTCTGCCTCCCTGCGTTTCCTGGTTTCTATCATACTGCTGTTTTCTTTCCACATCCGTCACAACACTTCATTCATGCTGCCTGTGCGATACCCCGTCAAATCCATGGAAACATAGGTAAATCCATACGCCCTGAATTTATTGACAATCTCATTTCTGGTATCATCCTGCATCAGTTTTGTAAATTGCCCCGGCTCAACTTCAATCCGCGCCATCGTGCCGTGAATGCGCACCCGCATCTGGTGAAATCCCAGCTCCAGCAAGAGCTGCTCCGCCTTGTCCACCATGTCCAGTTTTTCCTGTGTAATCGTTTCCCCATACGCAAAACGTGAGGCAAGACAGGCGTACGACGGCTTGTCAAAGGTCGGCAGATTGAGGTATTTTGACAATGCCCGTATGTCGGCTTTTGTCAGATGGCAGTCCCGCAGCGGACTTTTGATTCCAAGTTCCGCCACTGCCTGGAGTCCCGGACGGTAATCGCCGCTATCGTCCATATTGGAACCTTCCAGCATATGCGAGATCCCGTTTTCCTGTGTAATCTTCCGCATCTTTTCAAACATCTCTTTCTTACACAGATAGCAGCGGTTCTTCGGATTCTCTGCAAACCCTGCAATCTGCAATTGCTCCATCTCGCACACAATCTGGCGGATGTTTCGCTTTTCGCAGAACGCTGCCGCCTCCTCAAATTCCCGCTGCGGAAAAACGTGTGATTTTACCGTCACGGCAACCGCGCGGCTGCCCAGCACATCAGCCGCAATTTCCAATAAAAAAGTGGAGTCCACGCCGCTGGAAAATGCTACCGCCACGCAGTGGAGCTCCCTCAAATAATCTCTTAGATGTTCCAATTTCTGTAACTGCTCTCTCGTAATCTCTTCCATCTCCTGCCCTCTATGATATGCCGCACAAATCCTTTACCACCTCGCCGGCAATCAATAAGCCTGCCACAGACGGCACAAATGCCACGCTGCCCGGCAATGAACTGCGCCGCAGCGGCTCCTCCTCGGAATATACCACCTTCAGCTTTTCCACGCCGCGTTTCTTCAGCTCGCGCCGCATGACCTTAGCCAGCGGACAGACCTTCGTCTGATAAAGGTCTGCAACCTGAAAACGGCTGCCATCCAGCTTATTCCCGGCTCCCATGCTGCTGATTATGGGAACCTGGTTTGCCTGCGCCTGCATCACGAGCTCTATCTTAGCTGTAACCGTGTCCACAGCGTCCACAATGTAATCGTACTCTGCGAACGGAAAATCTTTCGCATGTTCCGGCAGGAAGAAACACCGATGCAGCCTCACGTCTGCATCAGGATTGATAGCAAGCATCCGTTCCCGCATCACATCCGTCTTATACTGCCCGACGGTTCGCCTGGTCGCGATAATCTGACGGTTTAAATTTGACAGGCTGACCTTATCGCTGTCAATCAGGTCAAATGCCCCCACGCCGCTTCGCACAAGCGCCTCACACACGTATCCGCCGACGCCGCCAATTCCAAATACCGCAACCCTGGCGCGGGATAATCTTTCAATTGCTTCTGCTCCCAGCAACATTTCCGTTCTTGAAAACTGTTCCAGGTTCTCCGCCTCTTTCCTCATATAACTATTCCCCGCTTTTCCATGCATTTTTCTCTGCAAACCGCAATGCAGAAATCAGCGGCAGGATCAATACGCCGCAGAAAAAATTACTGACGCCATGAATAAAGTCCCACGGCAGCCCCGCAAGTATCCAGGCAATCATGCCCTGAAAACTGAGCCCGAAAATAATTGCCTGCGCCGGGGCGTACAGCGTTCCAAACAAAAAACCATGGGCGGCGCACACCGCCATATATACAAGAGGTTCTATTTTGCGGGGCATTTTCTTCGGAAGAACCATCACAAATGCCCATAAAACCGTCCATATGTACAGATACGGAATCCACCACGCTGCAAAACCGCTGAACAGGCCGTTTAAAAACACATAGACATATATGGGATACAACGCCTTCTGCCGGTATACGACGGTAAATGCCACAATGAACACGCCAAGCAGATGTACATTCGGTACCAGCTCCATAATCATCTTGGAAACATACATGACCGCCCCAAGCATCCCGAATACGGCAATTTCCCGAATTGTAAGTTTCATTATTTTTCAACCTTAAAGGAGTATACTTCTCCCTCTTTGATCGGCGTAGCATCTACACCGGTCGCAGCGTACTGGTCATCAATATAAAATGCCCAGTATTCGCCGTCCTCATCGTAATCTACCGTAAGTCCGTTGACCGTCTTAACATAGAGGCCGTAATCGCCTTCTTCTCCTGCAATCAGTCCGCTTTCCAGCAAAGCCTCACCCACGGTTTCCTTGTCGGTATTGATTTCAAATTTTGTCTCATTGCCATCCTTGTCTACCACAACAACCTCGAACTGCGTCTCGCCCTCGCCCAGAACGTTACCCTCTATCTTAGTCTGTGAATCCGATCCGGAACCGGAACTGTTTTTCCCATTACAGCCGGCCGTGATTAACGCCATCGCTGCAAACAGCACAGCAAACAACGTCCACGTCAATCTCTTCATACCAAATTTCTTTTTCATAATTTAAGTCTCCTTTTCTTTTGCCTTATATTTTTCCATGTACTTTGTACATGGTTATTCACGATTTTTGAATACTTCTGCTGAACCCTCCTATTCCGGTTTCAGGTCGAAAATCTTTGCTCCGATTCCATTGCCGACAAGCATCGCCAGAATGTAGAGCAATGATTTCAGGCTGTAAGCGCCTGCCAGATTGAAATAAAACATATTTGCAATCGAATGTTCAAATCCGGACAGAATAAAAATCATCACCGGCGCGATAATGAGTACAATATTTTTTGTTTTGGCATATCCGTCAATCGCCAGATACATCATGACGCCGCAGAATATTGACAACAAAAATATATGTAACAGGCTATTATCCAGTTTCTTTTCGACCATCGCCAGACTGTCGATATTAAGATGCGCCGCCCGCGCCAATGTTGACGCGACGTATGTTCCTGCAAAATTCCCCGGAATAATAATCAACATATCGGGCATCTCTTTTAATGTTTTCACAAAACCAATCTTGCCAGTATACAGGTTCAGGTTCTGTATGACAATCGTTGTCAGTCCAAAACAAAAGAACAGGGACGCTATGATTTTATTCTCTATGGATAAATAGACAATCCCGCCTATTCCAATCATAAATCCTGCATAAACCGCTTTTATAAATGTCTGCATTTTCTCCATAATAACACCTCAAACTATCCTTATTAAGCCTCTCTTCTTCAAGTCAGTCTTTCGCTTCCACGACAAGAAGCACTCCCTCCTGGAACGAAATCTCTGCTTCCTCATCAACAATTTCATTGCTGACGCCCAGCGAATGGTAGCATTCCAGCACAGCATTTTCCAGTGGGTACTGAAATCCTCTCAGAGTAAGACCCACGACCTGCGGCGTAAACGGAAGTAACGAAACATAGGTTCCATATTGTTCCTCACGCCTTAACCGGATGCCCCGATTAATCATACGGATACGATTATTCCGATCAACCATCCGACATTCCACGCCCTGCTGCATCGCTGCTCCCAGGATGTGCAGATTCCCCAGCAGATGATCGAGCCGGGTTCCGGTTGCGCCCAGAAGATGGAGCATGTCACACCCCTGCTGCGCTGCGATGCGTACGGCAAGTTCCGTGTCCGTCTCGTCTTTCTCCGGCTGGAACTGTAAGATTACAGACCGCCTGTCCTCATCCATATTCCGGAAATAATCGAGGATTTTGGGCTCCACCGAGTCAAAATCTCCCACAATATAATCCGGCGTCATCTTCCGCTCATAGAAAAATTCCATGCCTCTGTCGGCTGCAATGGTACACGCAAATTCGTAATCTTTGATATAGGAACCTGCAAATTCCATATCAAGATTTCCTCCGCTGATAATCAATGCCTGCATCTTCGTCCCTCTTTATTTCATAATTTCAAGAAATTCTTCTACGTTCGCCCTCAAATCCCCACGAAATACTGCGGAACCAGCCACAATGATATTGGCGCCCGCGTCAAGTATTCCCCGCACGTTTTGCAGCGTAACGCCGCCATCCACCTCAATATCGGTCTTTAAGTTTCGTTTCTCAATGATATGCCGCAGGTCCTTTATTTTCTCTGTCAGATACGGAATGTATTTCTGTCCGCCATAACCTGGGTTTACCGTCATCAAAAGCACCATATCGAGTTTGGGCAGAATATACTCAAGGCAGCTTAAATCCGTTGCCGGATTGAGCGCCACAGACGCAAGGACCCCACTCTCTTTTATTTTGTCAATCGTGCGGTCAAGATGCGTACAGGCTTCTGCGTGAACCGTAATGATATCTGCTCCGCATCCCACCATCTCATCAATCAGATGGATGGGTTCATGCACCATCAGATGCACGTCAAAAATCCGCTCCGTAAGGCTGCGGATGGATTGAATGACCGGCGTTCCAAAGGAAAGCGTGGGTACAAAATGCCCATCCATAATATCAATATGCACATACTGCGCGCCGGCCTCGTCGATCGTTTTAATTTGCTCCCCCAGGCAGGAAATATCCGCTGCCAGGATAGACGGTGATAAACAATTCATTTACCTTCCTCCTCTTTTATTTTTTCTATCCTCGTATAACATCACATAATTCTCATATCTTACCGGGCTGATCTTTCCCTCTGCCAGAGCCGCCTTCACCCCACAATCCGGCTCATGGATATGGCTGCATCCCTGAAACCGGCAAAACGGCTCGTATTTCTCAAATTCCCGAAAATAATCTTTCAGCTCTTCCTGTCCAATATCGGTAAGGTACAGGGAACTGAAACCCGGCGTATCCATAATATACGTGTCTTCATCAATATACAGAAGCTGGGAATGGCGCGTGGTATGTTTCCCCCGGTCAATTTTCTCACTCAACGTCCCGGTCTCCATATCCGCCTCTGGCGAAAGCAGGTTGATCATCGAAGATTTCCCCACGCCGGAAGGCCCCGCCACGGTAGTCGTCCTGTTTTGCAAAACTTCACGGACTTCCTCTAATCCCTGCTGCTTTCTGGCGCTGACAGCCAGGACACGATATCCGCAGGGCTCATATATGCTGCGCAAAAAATCCAGTTCCTGCGGCTGCACAAGATCCTGTTTGTTGAAACAGATAATCGTCTCAATCTCCTTCTGCTCCATCGTAATCAGAAAACGATCCAGTAGATTAAAATTCGGTTTCGGTTTCTTTGCCGCAAAAATCACAAGCGCCTGGTCTATATTTGCCACCGATGGGCGAATGAGTTCATTCTTCCTCGGAAGGATGCGGATGATATTCCCGGTCTTGTCCTGCGCATCCAGCAATTCCATCTCGACGTTATCCCCTACGAGAGGTTTTATTTTTTCCTTGCGGAAAATTCCTTTTGCCTTACACTCAAAGATTCCGGTTCCCGCCACATGTACGTAGTAGAAACCGGCAATCCCTTTTATAATCTTACCCTGCATATGCGTTGGCTTCCTTAATTCGCGGTAAATGGAATATCGTCTATTTCAGAGACGTCCGTCGTCACAATCTCCACTCCCTCTTCATCCAGATACGTCCACTCCCATTCGATGATGATATAGCCCTGCGAGCAGTTCTCAATCCCGCCCTGGTCTATCGTGAATGGGAATGACGTCGTCGTCCAGGTATTAATCTTATCCTCTCCCTCACTCTTGTGAAGCGTAATTTTGGCTTTGATGCTGGTCGCGTCTTTCGGAATCGACGGCAGCTTGTTGATGGTGTAATTGTTCAGTGAATAGAACGTGCTCTTCTTGCCAAGGCTGATGACCAGCGTAATCGTCGCACCCTTTTCCACGGCTTTTCCTTCCACAACGCTCTGGCTGATGACATTGCCCTCCGGCACGTCATTGCTGTAATCCGAATTGGTTGTGACATTCAAGCCCAGGGCGCTCAGCGCGGCTTTCGCCTCAGATTCCGGTTTATTTAAGACGTTCGGCATTGTAATCGGCTCCGGTCCACGGCTAACCACCAGGCTGACCGTATCGCCCTTCTTGGCCTTGCCGCCGCCTTCGGGCGACTGGGATATGACAAGCCCATTCGCCACAGACTCGCTGTATTCAAAATTGGAATTCGGCGTCAGCCCGCACTCTTCCAACTTTGCCTCCGCAGAATCTTTGTCCAGTCCCACGACATTCGGCACGTCAAATTCCCCTGCGCCGCTGCTGATGGTAACAAGAATCGTGGTATTTTTCTCTACCTGTGTTCCTGCCTCTACGCTCTGGCCGACAATCTGTCCCTGCGCATAAGTATCGGAAGATTCCTCTCCGCCCCTTTCGATGCCGAGACCGATGTCATTCAATGCCTGCTTTGCCTCATCAAATGTCTTGCCCTTCAAGTCAATCATCTCGACCTTGTCCTGGGATGCATCATCCTCATCCTCTTCGTCCTTATCCTCGATCTCTTCCTGCTGCACGTCATCCTTCGGCTTGTTTCCCCCAAAACGGAACAATCCAAAGACACTGCCTACAATATAGATAACAATCGCCACGATGATCACTGCCGCCACAATTCCCATGATCGTCACTGCTTTTTCCATCTTAGGATTCAGAAAACCGCTGTCATCTTCCTCTTCCTCTTCGTCCTCTTCCTCTTCGTCCGGCTCCTGGGCGACCTCCTCATAATACATATTCCGCGTCTGTTCCTTGATAGACTCCACCTCGTCCTGTTTCATGACCCTGGTCTTATCCTGCTGTCCCAGCGGAACCATCACCACGAAATCTTCATTCGGGCTGATCAAAGCCTTTTTCAGGTCAATCAGCAAATCTTCAATCGTATCATATCGCCTGTCCGGGCTTTTCTGCGTACATTTTAAGATAATCTTCTCCAGGCTGATCGGTAAATCCGTCGCATAAGCGCTGGGCTTTATCATCTCCTCCTGAAGATGCTGGATGGCGATTGCCACCGTAGACTCTCCGTCAAACGGCACGCGTCCCGTCACCATCTCATACATGACAATTCCCAGGGAATAGATATCGCTTTTCCCATCTACAAATCCATTGCGCGCCTGCTCCGGGGACGCATAGTGTACAGATCCCATCACGTCAGAATTGATGGTATTGCTGCTTGCCGCCCGTGCAATTCCAAAATCAGTCACCTTCACCTTGCCCTCTGTGGAGATGATAATATTCTGCGGCTTGATGTCGCGATGGATGATATGCTTGTTGTGCGCAGCCTCGATACCCCTTCCAACCTGAATGGCAATGCTCACGGATTCCTTAAAGGAGAGCTGGCCTTTCTTCTCAATATAGGTCTTTAAGGTAATGCCTTCCACATACTCCATAACAATATAGTGGATGGCATTCTCGCTTCCTACGTCATATATATTTACAATATTGGGATGTTCCAGTCCTGCCGCCGACTGTGCTTCCGTACGGAATTTTGTGACAAAATTCACATCTTCGGAAAACTCCTGCTTGAGGACCTTGATTCCCACAAAGCGTCCCAGCGTATGGTCTTTTGCCTTATAGACGTCCGCCATGCCGCCGGTACCGACTTTTCCAACAATCTCATATCTATCTGCAATATAGATTCCCTCTTTTAACATCCTTACCTCCAATATCCTACCACATGAATGGTTCCGTCAAAATAACTGTGATATTGTCATTGCCGCCATATTGGTTGGCCCTGGCAACCAGCGTATCCACAATCTCATTGCTATCCGTTCCCATCTTTATTATCTCAAAGATTTCTCTGTCCTCCAGCATATCGGTCAACCCGTCGGAGCACATCAAAATACGGTCATTCTCTTTCAGCTCCACTTCAAAAAAATCAATTTCAATCTCCGGCCCGCCGCCTACCGCACGCGTTATAATGTTACGGTCCGGATGTACGCGTGCAATCTCCGGCCGTAATTCTCCCCTGCGCACCATTTCCTGCACATAGGAGTGGTCTTTCGTGATCTGCTCCAGATACTGCCCGGCAATATATAACCGGCTGTCGCCCACGTTCGCCACGCACAGCTCCCAGTCGTTCACCGTCGCCGCCACGACCGTCGTCCCCATGCCTTCCAGATCTATGTCCATCCCGGATTTTTCCACCACCGCATGGTTCGCCTTCCATATTGCTTCCCGCAAAATAATCACAGGCGACGTTTCCCGGCTGCCCTGCGCAGACTGCACAATCGTCTCCACCGTATAGCGCGAGGCATAATCCCCTGCGTTGTGGCCTCCCATACCATCTGCCAGCACATAAAGATTCGGCAGATTTCCAACCGGCATCTCGGAGGTAAACATATAGTCCTGATTCATTTCCCGTCTTCTCCCCGTATCCGTCCTGGAAAAAGTTTTCATGTTTGGCCTGCCTTCCTTCTTCAAATTCTGTCGCTGTCCAATCCCTTCACGGATTCTGAACAATCATAATCATTTTAGCATAATGTATTTAAAAGGACAAGTCATAAAATCTGACGCCGCCGCAACTGCCCGCAGGCGCCGTCAATATCCCGTCCCATTTCCCGCCTTACCGTCACTGTAATTCCCAGTTTCTCCAGCCTGTCCTTAAAATCCATAACCGTCTTTGTATCCGGCTGCACGTATCTCCCCTCCTCGATGGGATTGACCGGAATCAGGTTTACATGGCAGTTCAGGCCGCGAATCAGCCCTGCCAGCTGCCTGGCGTCCTGCGCCGTGTCATTGACGCCGCCCACAAGGCTGTACTCAAATGTGATCCGCCGCCCGGTCTGTGCAAAATATTCCTTACAGGCGTCAAGCAGCTCATGTATCTCATATTTATTGGCAATTGGCATCAGCGCAAGGCGTTTCTCCTGCGAGGAGGCATGGAGTGAAATTGCCAGCGTAATCTGCAGCCCTTCCCCGGCAAGCCTTATCATGTTCGGCACAATCCCGCAGGTCGAAACCGTAAGGTTGCGCTGGCTGATATTCAATCCATGTTCATCCGATATGAGCCGGATAAATTTTAACAGGTTGTCATAGTTATCCAGCGGTTCCCCGGTTCCCATCACAACCACATGGGAAATGCGCGCGCCGATATCCTCCTGAATGCGGTACACCTGCTCCAGCATTTCCGCAGGACTTAAATTCCGTGCAAGGCCGCCCAGCGTAGAGGCGCAGAAACGACAGCCCATACGGCAGCCCGCCTGGGAAGAAATGCAAACGCTGTTCCCATGCTTATATTTCATGTACACGCTCTCTATCATATTCCCATCGGACAGCGCAAAAAGATATTTGGCCGTCCCGTCCAGTTTCGAGCGCTGTACGATCTGCTGTTTCAAAACGGTAAGCTCACAGTTCTCTTTTAATTTTTCCTTCAAACCTGCGGAAAGATTTGTCATCTCATCAAATGTCGTCACATGCTTGACATGCATCCATTGATAAATCTGCCTTGCCCGGAAAGGTTTCTCTCCCATAGAGAGCAAAACCTCCTCCAGTTCCTTTTGGTTTAGCGATTTGATATCCTGTTTCATAATTACCGCCTGTTCTGACATGAATTCGTCTCTTTATCCATCCGCCGCCGTGGATGTTATTTTTCTCAGTTTTGCAAGGAAAAATCCATCGTTCTTTCCTTTTTCGGGCAAGATCTGCTGCTGTTTCTCCAAGGCAAACTGTGGATGCTCCTTCAAAAACCAGCGCACATTCTCTTCATTCTCCATGGGATTGATGGTACAGGTGCTGTACAAAAGAATCCCCTGCGGTTTCACATACTGCTGCACGGTATGTAATATCTCGCGCTGCAAGGCGCAAAGCTCCTTACAGTCTTTTGACGTGATCCTGTATTTGATGTCCGGTTTCCTGCCCAGGACGCCGAGCCCTGAACAGGGCAAATCTGCCATGACAATATCCGCCTTTTCCGCCTTCGTCTCATCCAATATCCTGGCGTCCGCCTGCACAGCGCAGATATTGGAAAGTCCGCAGCGCGCAATATTTTCCTGGATAAGGGAAACTTTATGCTCTGTCAAATCCCTTGCCTCAACCATGCCGTTTGTCCTCTGCGCCCCCAACTCCTGCACATCACCATTCCCGGTTTCCCGGCAGGACCTGCCATGCTCTGCTTCCCAGAGCATTTCCGCTATCTGGATGCTCTTGCCGCCAGGAGCCGCACAGACGTCCATGACAAAATCTCCGGGTTTCGGATCTGCCCAGAGCGCCGCCTGCATGGAGCTTACGTCCTGCACGTAAAATTTCCCCTCCCGGAACGCCGGAATTTTCTGAAGGAAATCGTAATTTTTAAGATACAAAGCCCCAGGCGCCCCATCACTGTCGATCACGGTAATGCCCTGCGCCATAAACTCTGCCATCAGTCCCTCCTTTGTTGCCTTAAGCGGATTGATGCGGATACTGGTAGGCGTTTCCGTAAGAAATGTTTCCAGCATCCGCTCCGTCTCTTCCAGGGAGTATGAATTTCTCCACAACGCAATGATCCATTCCGGCATGGAATACTTTACGGACAGATAGCGAGACGGCTCCTGCCCGGCGTCCGGCAGGGAAATCTGATCCAGATTGCGGCTGATCCCCCGCAGCACGCCGTTCACAAATCCCTTTAACCTGTGAAATCCCTTTTTCTGCGCCAGTTTCACTGCCTCGTTGCAGGTCGCGGACGCCGGTATGGAATCCATGAATTTCAGTTCATATACACCGCTCCTTAAGATGCAGCGGATTTGTGGTTTCATTTTATTGACCTTTACGCTGGAAAACTGATTGATCACATAATCAATCCAGATCATCTGCTCCAGCGTGCCCTCGCTGACACGTTTGAGAAAGCTGCGCTCCTGTTTGTCCAGGTATTGGTATTTCTCCAGCATTCCCCGGATAACCGTATGGCTGTATTCCCCGTCTCTGGTAACCGCGAGAAGAATTTCCAGCACCAGTTCCCGCAGGTTTACATCAGTCGTCATTTCTTCCTCCAAACAGAAGCACCAGACGCAGAAGCTGTAAGATTGCCGCCGCTGCTCCCGCCACATACGTCAATGCGGCCGCGCCGAGAACCTTGCGGGTGCTCTTTAGCTCCTGCGAGTCCAAAATCCCGGTATCGCCTAAAATCCGTATCGCACGGCTGGACGCGTTAAATTCCACCGGCAGCGTCACAAGCTGGAACAATACTGCAAGTGAAAAACAAAGAATTCCAATATTAATAAGCAACGTTCCCGTATTGCTGGTAATAAACATTCCGATGATAATCAAAGGCCATGCAATGGCAGAGCCGAAATTGGCAACCGGCACAATGGCGCTGCGAATGCTTAACGGCGCATACGATTTCTGATGCTGAATGGCATGACCGCATTCATGCGCGGCCACCCCTACCGCCGCCACGGAAGGCGAGGCATAGGTGCTGTCCGACAGGCGCAGCACTTTGTTCCTCGGGTCATAGTGATCCGTCAGTTCCCCGGAAACATGCTGGACGCTGACGTCATAAATCCCTGCCGCCTGCAAAATACGCTCCGCCGCCTGCGCTCCGGTCATCCCCGACATGCTGCGCACCCGGTTATATTTGCGAAATGTGCTCTTCACCCTGGCAGACGCCAGAAGGCAAATCACAGCTCCGATGATTACTAAAATGTACGTGGGGTCAAAATAATAATAAAATGGCATATGGTTACTCCTTTCCAAGTTTCGTTCCTGTCTCAAGCGGGAATCCGCGCAGGAACGCATCCGTTGTCATGCGTTTCTTTCCTTCTAACTGCACTTCCACAAGCTGCAACAGCCCCTGTCCTGTCTGGACAAGAATGCTGTCTTTTAAAACTTCCACAACGCTCCCCGGATCGGCATGTGCCTGTACCTGTTCTTTCACAACTGCTTTCCAGATCTTTAATGTCTTGCCGTTTAAATACGTATACGCGCTCGGCCATGGATTCAGACCCCGAATCAGACGTTCCAGCTCCGACGCGGATTTCTCCCACACAATCTCCCCAAGCTGTTTCTTAATCATGGTAGTATGCGTCGCCTGCTCATGTTCCTGCGGCGTGTATCTGGCAGACCCATCTTCTATCGCTGCAAGCGTCCGCACACACAGGGACGCCCCTGTCTTAGCCAGGCGGTCAAACAGGCTTCCTCCTGTCTCCTCCGGCGCAAGTACGACTTCCTCTTTCAGAATCATATCTCCGGTGTCCAGCCCTTCATCCATGCGCATGGTCGTCACGCCGGTGACCTGCTCCCCGTTTATGACCGCCCACTGAATCGGCGCGGCTCCACGGTATTTGGGAAGAAGGGATGCATGGACGTTCACACATCCGAAACGTGGCATCTCAAGAATTTCTTTCGGCAGTATCTGTCCAAACGCCACCACCACGATGATATCCGCCTCGTATTTTTTCAGATATTCAAAACATGCCGATTCGCGCACGCGCACAGGCTGATATACTTCAATTCCATGAGCAAGAGCCGTCTCCTTGACAGGCGGAAACTGCATGGATTTCCCTCTTCCCTTCGGCTTGTCGGGCTGAGTGACAGCCAGGACAACCTCATGCCCCGCTTCAATCAATGCTTCCAATGTTCCCACGGAAAAATCCGGCGTTCCCATGAAAATTACTCTCATTCTTCTTCCTCCTCATAGACTGCCTCGTGCAATCCATCCTCTGCTCTTTCCACATACATATGTCCGTCCAGATGTTCAATTTCATGGCAGAACGCACGCGCCAGGAGCTCTTCGCCTTCCAGCTCCACATGTTCCATGTGCTCATTCCATGCCTCGACCTTTACATGCATGGGACGAGTCACAATTCCGTATTTCCCCGGGACGCTCAGGCAGGCCTCCTCCCCGGTCTGCTCCCCCTCGGTCTCCACAACTCTGGGATTGATCAGCACAATCGGCCCTTCTCCCACATCAACCACAGCCAGGCGTTTCAACACGCCTACCTGCGGCGCTGCCAGTCCGACGCCGTTCGCCTCATACATGGTCTCCAGCATATCGTCGATCAATTCCTGAATCCTTGGCGTTACCTCCTTGATTTCTTTACATTTCTTCTGCAATATCTCGTCACCCATCTGACGGATGTTCCGCACTGCCATATCATTTCCTCCTCTTAATAATGTATCGGCACGCGACATTCCTCGTCACCTGCCATTAAAACCCATTTACGGGGTCAAAGTCAAACTGCACCGTCACATTGCGAAATTCCCGGTGACGGCATATAAACTGTTCCAGCACGTCCTTCATCTGTACAAGCGTCTCATATTCGGGATGCTTAAAATACAGTACCCTTCGGTAAACGTCCTTTAATTTGGCAACGGCGGCGTCCGCCGGGCCAATCATCTGCAAGCCCGAAAGCTTTCCCCTCTCCTGCGCCTGCTGAATTTTCTTTGCCAGAAGCTCTATACAGAGCATCGCCGTCATCTCGTCCGTGGACGCCGTCATCATCACCAGCATATGTCCGCATGGCGGATAACGCATCAGTGCGCGACAGGCAATCTCCGCCTCATAAAATTTCTCATAGTCCTGTTTCCCGGCAAGCGCAATTGCATAATGCTCCGGACTGTATGTCTGTATGACAACTTCCCCCGGAAACTTCCCTCGTCCCGCGCGTCCGGCCGCCTGCGTAATCAGCTGAAACGTCCGCTCCGGCCCGTGGTAATCGCTGACGTGCAAAGACAGATCCGCCGCCAGCACTCCTACCAATGTCACATTGGGAAAATCATGTCCTTTTACAATCATCTGCGTCCCGACCAGGACGTCCGCCTCCTGATTGGCAAAAGAAGAGAGAATCTTCTCATAGCCGTCTTTGTTGCGGGTCGTATCAAAATCCATACGCAGTACCCTGGCCTCTGGAAAACGTTTCCTGACAATCTCTTCAATCTTCTGCGTCCCTGCCTTAAATCCCCCGATATACTTAGAGCCGCACTGCGGACAGACCTTCGGCGCGCGCTCCATATATCCGCAATAATGGCATACCAGATTACCATTGTTGTGATAACTCAGTGACACATCGCAGTGCGGACATTTCATCACATGGCCACATGCGCGGCAGGAAACAAATCCGGCAAGTCCCCGGCGGTTAATAAATAACATGATCTGCTGATGGCTATTTAACCGCTGTTCCATCAACTGCTGTAATTTCTCACTTAAAATAGAACGGTTCCCCTGTCTTAATTCTTCCCGCAAATCCACGGTATAACACGTCGGCAAAGGTTTTTCTTCGATTCTTTTTTCGAGTTCCAGCAGGACATAAGCGCCCGTCTTTGCATGGTAGAAACTCTCCACGGAAGGGGTGGCAGAGCCCAAAAGCACGCTCGCATCCGCCATCCTCGCCCGTTCAATCGCCGTCTCCCTCGCGTGGTAGCGCGGCATCGTCTCACTCTTATAACTTGTCTCATGTTCCTCGTCTATGATAATCATTCCCAGTTTTGAGAATGGTGTAAACAATGCAGAACGCGGGCCAATCATCACATCCAACTCTCCGTTTTTCGCCCGCTCGAACTGGTCGTACCGTTCCCCGGCAGACATTTTGGAATTGAGGATGGAGACGCGTTCTCCAAATCTCTGGTAAAAACGCAGTACCGTCTGATAGGTGAGGGCGATCTCCGGAATCAGCACAATTGCCTGCCTGCCGTTTTCTACCAGCCTGCTGATGATTTCTATGTACACAGCCGTCTTGCCGCTGCCCGTCACGCCGCGCAGAAGATACGTCTTCCTCTCTCCCGCAGAAAAATCATTGCAGATGCGTTCCATTACGCGCTGCTGCTGCTGATTGAGCACAATCCGCCCGCCGCTTTGCTTCATTTCTCCCAGCGGACTGCGGTAGGCGCGTTTCTCCTCTATGCAGAGAATTTCCATCTCTTCCATTTTGCGGATAACCGCCGCCGTCATATGAAGTTTCTTCGTAACCATCTCATACGGCAGCGGGCTTTGCTCCATCAGGTTTGACAAAAGCCTTGCCCTTGCAGTATGATGTTTCTTTTCAAACATCTGAAGGGTTTCTTTCGCCTGCTCCCGCTCCAGCAAAAGCCGGATCATGCGCTGTTTCTTCTCGCCCGTCTTTCGCTTGATGGGAAGCACGGTTTTCAGCGCCTGATTCATGGTTGCGCCATAATTCTTCCGCATCCAGCCTGCCAGTGCGATAAGCTGGGATTCAATGGGAATGCCATCTTTCGCCACGCCCGCGATTTCCTTCATCCTGGATATGTCATACTCCGGCGTATCGCTCAACTCCACGACATACCCGGTATTCCTTCGGTTCCCATTTCCAAAGGGAACCTCCACCTGCATTCCAATGGCAAGTTCCTCCCTGAGCCTTTCCGGAACCTTGTACTGAAACGTCTTATCCAGTTTTTCATGCGAAATATCTATAATAATATTGGCGTACAATGCCATCTGTGCCACCTGTTCCTGTAAACTTCCTTTCCGCCAAAACAGCCAAATATCCGGCAGGCCATGATTACAATGCTTTCAACTCTTCCAATACTTCCTGAATCAATACGCGTTCATCCATCGGATACTTTTTGCCCCTGATTTCCTGATAATCCTCATGCCCTTTCCCGGCAAGGACAATCACATCTCCCGGCTGTCCGTTGGCGATCACATAGCGGATTGCCTCTTTCCTGTCCGATATCTCCACGTATTTCCCATTTGTCCTGGCCATGCCCTTTTTGATATCGTCGATGATCTCCTGCGGCTCCTCAAACCTCGGGTTATCGGATGTGATAACCGTTAAATCGGCAAGTTTCCCCGATACTTCGCCCATCTCATACCTCCGCAGTTTGGAGCGGTTTCCGCCGCAGCCGAACAGGCATACCAGACGGGCCGGCTCATATTCCTTCAGCGTTGTCAGAAGGCTCTCAAGGCTCATGGCGTTATGGGCGTAATCTATCATCAGCGTAAATTCATCCGAGACCTTCACCATCTCTATCCTGCCCTTGACCTTCGCCACCTTAAGCGCCTGTTTCATATCCTCTTTTGTCACCTGAAAATGGCGGCAGATGGCAATCGCCGTCAGGGAATTATAGATGCTGAATTTCCCGGGCACGTCAATCTCAACGTCCATGTTGACAAGCCCCTGCGCCGTATAGGAAACACCGAGATAACCCGGCTTTTTGACAAGCTGCGGATTCTCGGCCCGAAGATCCGCCTCCCGGGCAAATCCAAACGTCTCCAGCGTGCAGGTATAGCCTTTCAGCACATCCTGCCAGTGCTTATCATCCACATTTACAATCCCAACCCGGCACTGCCGGAATAACAGACCCTTGCATCTCATATAATCTTCAAAAGAGGAGTGTTCGCCAGGTCCGATATGGTCGGGTTCAATATTCGTAAAAATCCCGATCTCAAAAGGAATTCCTGCTGTACGGTGCATCATCAGCCCCTGAGACGATACCTCCATCACCACGCACTGGCATCCTGCCTCCACCATCTGCTGAAAATACTTTTGTACAATCCACGATTCCGGCGTCGTATTATTTGCCGGAATGACTTCATCGCCGATAATGGCCTCAATCGTGCCAATCAGCCCCACCTTATAGCCGGCATTTTCCAGAATGGATTTCACCATATACGTAGTCGTGGTCTTTCCCTTCGTTCCGGTGACGCCGATAACCTTTAACTTTTCTGCGGGATAATGGAACCAGGCGCAGGATAAAAGCGCAAGCCCATACCGGCTGTCCTTTACCTTAACCACCGTAACATTTTCCGGCGCCTCTACGTCCTCCTGGACGAGAATGGCCGCCGCGCCGTGCGCTGCCACTTCCTGCACAAACGTATGCCCGTCCACGGCTGTTCCCTTGATGCAGACGAACAGGCATCCTGGCGTTACCTTCCTGGAATCATACACAAGTTCTGTAATCTCTATATCCATGCTGCCCTGCACGACCGTATAGTCCAGGCGCTCCAGTAATTTCTCCAATCGTTCCATTATCATTCCTCTTTTCTAAAATGAGTATTCATTCTATTATATGATATATCTTATTTTTTGGCAAGTTTTGAAAATTATTTCATAGACAAAAAACCATCATATGCTATAATAAATAGGAAATAAAAATCGAAAGGAGAACATTTATGATTCAACGCAGAGACATCGCCGTATGCATCATTCTTTCCATCGTGACATGCGGCATTTACGGCATCTACTGGTTTATATGCCTTACCGACGACACCAACGCGGTTTCTGGAAATATGGGAGATACTTCCGGTGTCATCGCATTTCTTCTGTCTCTTGTCACATGTAATATCTATGGTTTTTACTGGGCATACAGACAGGGTGAAAAGATTGACCAGGTAAAAAACAGCCGTGGAATCCCCTCCAACAGCAATGGCATTGCTTACCTGCTTCTGTGCCTGTTTGGATTTTCCATCGTTGCATACGCGCTCATGCAGAATGAACTGAACAAGCTGGCATGAGTACGAAAAAAAAGCGTTTGTTTCGAATCATTACATACGCATTTTGCATTCTGATGGCGGGTTTTGTATATGGCATATTTGTAAACTATACAGGGTTCGCCATTCCCTGTCCAATCCGTACTGTTACCGGGCTGAAATGTCCGGGATGCGGCGTAACGGGTATGTGCATGGCGCTGATGCAATTTCATTTCAGGGAAGCATTCCTCTGCCATCCCATGCTCTTTGCCCTGCTCCCTGCACTGGGGGCTGTCTGTGCCGGAAGCATGATTAACTATGTCAAAGATGGAACAAAGCAGACAAGAACCTGGCAGAAACGAATCCTCTACGCCAGCATCATACTTCTTGTCGGATACGGCGTAGTACGTAATTTGGGGTAAATGCCACACTATATGGAAACAGTACGACGGAACAGATAACTGACAACTTTGTCTGACAAAAGGAGAAATTTATGAAAAAATGTAAGAAAGCGCTCCTACTGCTGATGATGTTTTGCCTGATGGCAGGACAGTGTATCGCAGTGCAGGCGGCGCCGAAGTCCTCGTCTAAGATTGTCCTCAACAAGACGTCTTATACGCTCAAAAAAGGAAAATCCGTACAGTTAAAAATTACCAAAAACACCTTGGGCAAGAAGAAAAAGATTGTATGGTCGAGCAGCAACGATAAGGTTGCAACCGTTTCCTCCAAAGGAAAAGTCAAAGCCAGAAAAAACGGCAAAGCCACCATCACAGCGAAAGTGGCAGGCACGAAAGTAAAAGCAGCCTGCAAGCTCGTTGTCGGAACGCCTGTACAGAAAGTAAACTTAAATAAAAGCTCTGTACAGCTGGAAGTTGGGAAACAGTTTCAGCTAAAATCAAGCGTTTCCCCGAAAAAGCCCACCAATAAGAAGGTCAACTATAAATCTTCCAGGAAATCCGTTGCTACCGTAAACAGCAAAGGCACGATTAAAGCTTTAAAAAATGGCACAACGAAGATAACGGCAACGGCTGCCGATGGTACAGGGAAATCGGCAACATGTACCGTAACCGTAAGAAATAAAACCATTGACATCACAGGCATTATTTTGAATAATTCAAACCTCAGCCTGCTTCCCGGACAGGAAGCACGCCTGACTGCGAACATCCAGCCCGGCAATGCAACGGATAAACTTCTCAGCTGGAGCACTACGAACAGCGGAGTGGTAACGGTCAATAACGGAACCGTAAAAGCCATAGGCGAAGGAACCGCCACCGTCAGAGCAACCGCCAGAAATGGCAAAACTGCAGATTGCAGCATCCGGGTATCCTATAAGGATCGCGTAAGCAATCAGGCAGAGCTTAACCAGGCGCTCGCAAGCAAGATGGTCAGCAACATTGTCTATACATCCAATGCCCCCGACAAGATACAGATCCCGGAAGGAGATTATTCCACCAAGACCCTGGAAATCAACGCTCCCAATGCGGATGTGGAGAATAAGGGACAGTTTCAGAAAGTAACCATCAACGCAATTGCGGAAAATACATACGAGGAACATTCCGACAACGTCATATATTTCAATGCGCCCAAAGGACATGTAGTGGTCGAAGAAAGCGGCGTTGCCACCATCAATCTTAACAGCGGCGGCAAACAGAATTTCCATCTGGAAAACAACGGCTACGTCAACGATATCAACGTTCCGGGCCAGGCAACCCTGAAGGTTGAAGGCAAAAACCGCGTCCCCATCACTTTAGGCGCTGAGGCTGCCGGTTCTTCCATCACGACGGCTACCGAGCTTCAGATCAATGCAAAAGCGAAATGGGATATGGTCGTTCTTCCCGGAGGTGAGAATACAAAGGCGACGGTTGACAATGATTCCTGTCTTCCATCTGTTGCAGGCATCGGGCGCATTCCGGTAACGGTAAATACCCGCAACGACGTTATCAATATTACCGCTGAGATGCGCGATGATCTGGATATCAGCCAGACCGTGGAAGTCTCTGGAAATATTCAGGAATACTATCTGACAGAAGATGCTGTACCGGAGGAGACGCCGGCAGAAGACACAGGTTCCTCCGACGCCCAACAGCCGTCAAAACGCGCAGAACATATCAATTCTTCGCAGGCAAAAGTAACCATCCTGCCATACACCAATGATAACAGCGGCATGGACGATGGGAATTATCAGGATTACATCGCCGGCACAAACCGGACAGCTGAGACAGATGCAGAAGGAAACTTTGCAATGGAAGACGTCAAAATCGGCAATTACTGGATGATTGTTGAAAAAGATGGCTTTGGAACCGTTGTGAAAAATGTCATGATAACCAGCAATGACTCCTTGGACTACGCCTGCAGCAGTACCAGTTTGTTGAGCGATGAGATTACGGCCTGCGAGAACGCACCGACCATCTCCGGCGTGATCATTGATTCCCTGACCGGAAAGCCTGTCAATATCTCCGGATTGCAGGTCAAACTGAGAGCCGGATACGGAAACGTCATTGGAGAAGTGTTGCAGGCAACACAGACAAACGATCAGGGAAATTATTCCTTTACAGATGTTGCAGCCGGCGTTTATACGGTGGAAGTGCTTGACCTTCGACAGGATTTAGATGAAGATGCCATTCGCTATAATTCTTCCAATACCGATATTGTAGTGGCATACGGTTACCTCGCCACCGACAACTATAACTGCATGGCAGACCAGAAAATGTACGACTTTACCGGAAAAGGCAGGGTACAGTTCACGCTGACCTGGGGAACCGAAGAGTCCGGCGCCAGTGCAGACATTGATTCCCATCTTGTAGGCCCGAAAAAGGACTCCGACGAGGAATTCCATATTTATTACAGCAACGAGAGCTATTACCATTACGGCGATGATGAAACTATCAAAATGGCTGACCTGGATGTGGACGACACGGACTGGGAAGGCCCGGAACACACGACCATTTATGAGGAGACCAATGGAATTTACCGGTTCTATATCCATAATTATACCGAGAGAAATGTAAATAACTCTCAGATGCTTGCCAAATCATTCGTTCAGGTAAGGGTGACGATCGGTACGAATTCCCATACCTTCTACTGTCCGAACCAAATCGGAAACCTTTGGTATGTGTGTGATTACGATTCCAGGAACCATCGGATCATTCCCAAAAACAAGATGAGCAACTTCCTGATTGATGAATCTCACATTGGCGTATCGGACGAAGAATACGACCGCCTCCTTCTGACAGAGCTAAAGGAGGATACAGCCGATACCTTGCGTTCCATCCGAAAGTCACTCCTCAAATTTTCTGATAATGACGCCAGAAAAGCATTACAGAATGAACTTGCCGGATACGAAACACAGATGGAATCGGCCACGGATCCTGACGCCATTCTTCAAATCCAGAGCAAACTGGAGCAGATGCAGGAGCAACTGAACGACGTCTTCTTCTATCCAAATATACGGGCAGATAACATGTATTCTTACGGCTCTGAAATTGTCTATGGTTATGACGAAGATGAAAACGTCATATCTGCACAGGCGGTACTCAACTGCCGTATTCTGTTCGGAGATGCCCTGGAGAATTTTGAGGCGGAAACTTACAGCGAAGACCAGACGGTAAGTACCTCTCCTTGTGAGGACGCAGAATACGCTTATGTAATCCATGTATCGAACGCGCCAAGCGGTCTGGCCTTTGATATCAAGGTCAAAGTTTTGGCAAACCAGGCTGCGGTGGATATTTCCCAAAAGATTCAGGATTGCCGCAAGCTGATGTCCCCATTTGTGGAGACTGCCGCCCTTCTGGCAGACCGGGCACAGATAGATCAAATTGCAGCCAGCGAAATCAGCACGGAAGAGTCCTTCGATGCGGCAATGAATACGCTGGAAGAACTGCGAGATAAGTATAATTACGGCTTTCACAGATTTGAAATAAAAAATGTGAGCGCACAGGACGGACTCAGAGATTGGTGGGATACAACCGTTGACGAAGAAGATGAAAACGGCAACTGGCAAAAAACCAATGTAGTCCTGAAAGTGGAACGTTATGACGACATCACAGATGAGGAAATCCTCTCCAAGCTAAATGTCACGTTTGAGAATGGTTACGATGACGAAGGACAGCCTCAGGAGGTTTCTTATGAAATGACTGACAGTGACAATCCAGACTATCCAAAGATGATTAAAGTCACGGATGGCCAGTACACAAAGAAGATTTATATTAAAGTAATTGAATTTTAAAAAACAGGGAGCATATCACATTGTGATATGCTCCCATTTTGTCTTTTATAAGAACTCCGATACGCTGGGAAGACGCCGCAGTGCGCATAGGTCATACATTTGTGCAAAACACATGGTATGGAACCCGGCGTACCGGAGAATCTTAACTGTATTTCATTATCAATTATGCTACAGGTTATGCTGTATTACGGCGCTGGTGTTTCCGTTGTATGTTCCTCATATAACAGTTCTACCTGTTTTTTAGTCAGAGAGGTATCATAAAGGCTCACTTCGTCAATATATCCATGGAAGTAATCTACCCATCCACCTGCACCAATGAAAAAGTTATTTACGCCTGTAGTTGTTCCAAGTCCATCCGCAGCTGTTTGTTTCACACCATTGACGTAAATCTCCGCTTTTCCCTCAGAGGTATTTACCCAGGTCAGCATCGTCCACTCACCTTGTTTCACGTCTAAGTTTGTGCCACCTGCTCCACCTGTACCTTGCAGCTGAACCTTCTCCTGCCCTGCCTTATCAGGACTCATATAAATCATAAGCTGCTTATTCCAGGCTGCCGAAGGTGAAACGCACCCACATACAATCTCGCCCCATCCTGTGGGAATTGTTTTCGGCTGTATCCACAGATTAAATGTGAAATCTTTCTTATCTGCTGCAATGGTATCCGGAAGTTTTATTCCGGTACGTTTTTCATTAGACGGATCTTCATTAAACAGGATGCTCTTCCCGCTCACACTGGTAGCCTGATAGTTGGGAAGTTCTGTACTGTCCGTCAAGTCTACATCCTTAACCACATTTGCTGACTTAGACGTATCCACACTGTTTTCCAGCGTATCGTCAAACGTATAGAGCGCTGTTCTTGCTTTCAGCATTGCCGGTTCAGCAGCATATACTGTAACCTCCTGTGTCGTTGATACTGTCTTATCGCCTTCCGTATAGTTGATGGCAATCTCCTGCGTTGCACTTTCTGCTGCCCCTGCTGGTGCCTTCATAACAGGATCTGCAATCTGGATACTCTCTGTTACATCATTTGTCGAGCCATCTTCATAAGATGCCGTCACTACCATTCCTGCCGAATTGAACTCTTCCTCCTCTATATAGTCACATTTGTTCGGCGCTTTGGTTACTGCTATGGAAGCCAACTTTACATCTTTCACAACAACCGGCACCTTCAGAGTCGTCTTCACACCATCTAACACACTGTGCGTATCCGGTATCGTAATTTCTTTCGTTGCAGTATATTCTCCAGCTCCATTGTATGCCGGGGTCAATGTCCAGTCAGTGTCGTTTGTCACTTCCGGCGCCGTGCCATTTCTCATGGTAATCGTGATTTGAAGATTCTTTAATGCAGTCTGGATAACACTGTCATCTTCTCCGGCTACGGTCTTCGTATAGGTGAAACCACCTTCCGGCGCATTTATGGAAATATCGGAAATTGTATCTTTACCGTAAAGTTTTTCCACCTGCTTTGCGTTCAGAGTGGAATCAAAAAGGCTGATTTCATCCACATAACCGTCAAATACATCATCATATGGACTTCCACTGATAAACAATTTCTTTATTTTAGTAACATCCACTTTATTATCGCTGCTAAATATTTCTTTTCCGTTCACATACACATGAGTCTTGCTATCCGAATTTGACCAGGTAACCATCGACCACTTACCGGTATCCCAGACATTCTGCACATCTGTTTCACCGCCGCCCTTGATGGTACCATTAAATATTCTTAATGCCTGAGCTTTACCATCTGCACACGTGTAAATGGCAAGCTGCCTGTTTGCCGTATCATTTTCCGGTAAAGCATTCAACAAAACTGCAAATTTTCTTTTCAGTTCTCTTGGCTTAGCCCACAAGTTGATGGTAAAGTTAGCGCTTTTCATAGCACTTCCAAGACGAATGACATTTGCATCAGCTCCATTTCCAAGCTGAATAGCGCGCCCTTTGAATCCTTCTCCCTCTTTCGTATACGCTGGAGTATTGGTATTGTCCACCATGGTCTTATTGGTCGCCATCGTGGCTGCAGCTCCACCTTTGGCGTCAGCCAGGCTGCCTTCAAAGTCATAATGCACTGCCATGCCTTCTTCTAACTTCACGACACTTATGGCCTGTGTCGCAGTTTTGGTTCTCACAGCATCTGCCTCACCTTCGCTGTAGGAAACGGTTACAGATTTATCCTCAAGTTTCAATCCGCCATTCTCAGCCGCAGCAACACCTTCAATAACAACCTTGCTCGTAACATCCTCGGACTGACCGTCTTCATAGTATGCTTTTACAACCATGCCGGTCTTATCAAATTCATCTCCTTCAAGATAGTTCACTCTGGAAGGCTCCGTCTCAATTACAATGTTATCCAGTACGTGCGCACCCTGCGGTTTTACCGTGACTTTAACGCTTATTTCCGCGCTTACGCCTTCAGCAAATGCATATCCTACCGGGGCAGCAACCGTTGCCTTTGCCGTATAATCTGCCGGGGTCGTTGCTTCATAATTCTCAATTGTCCATAACGCCGCTGTATTTGCGATTACCGGCACATCCTCTCCCTGCGCTACCGTCGCTTCAAATACCAGTTTCGCAAGTTCAGCCTTTACTCCTGTCTCAGAAGTACCATATGCCACCAGAATTTCATCCTGGTCAATCGTCAAAGCCGTAATGTTGATTGCCGGCTTTTCTGCAACTGTCACCGTTACCGGTGCAAGGTCATCTGCATACTTGTAACCAACCTTAAGGTCGCCAGGTGCAAAAGTTGCCGTATAGCCGCCGTTTTCTGCCTCCGCCAGCGTCCACTTTGTTTTCGAATTGCTGATCTCGTATGCGCTGCTGTCGCTTGTCGTTACGGTAAATGTGAGTTTTGCAAGTTCCTCTTTGATCTCGTCCTCGGACGCGCCATAAGGAACAGTCACGCTTGCCGCTGACGGTGCAATCGCTGTAATCTCTATCGGAGCCGGAATCTTGATCTTCACTGTCCGCGTAATCGTCACAGCCTTCCTGCCACCCATGTCAAATAAATAACCATCCGGAGCCTGAAGTTTTACGGTAGTCTCCACTTCACCAGACGTGGTAATGCTATAGTCATCCATCGTCAGGGAATCAGAAATCGGAGCCAACGCAATCGGAGCTCCCTCGCCCGCCGTTGCTTTATATGATATCCTCATCAGCGCTCTCTTCACATCAGCCAATGTTGTTCCATAAGGAACGGTAACTTCTTCTCCATCATCCGCTGATACTGCCGTAATGCCGGTAATTGTATTTCCGGTATTTTCAATGTTATCAAGATAATAAGCTTCTGCCTCTTCTTCTGTCAGGACTTCATTGGTAAATACAAGCTCATCCACAAGTCCCTTGTAATATCCATCTGCACTCCATCCGGTAACGCCGAAATAGGTCTTCATATCCTGGCCTTTTTCATTCTGCACGTTGCCAGAACCCATCTTCTTGCCGTTTACATACAGCGTTGCCAGTGCGTCATGCGCGCCCGGCTCTGTGCCGTCGGCAGTTTTGGTTCCGTCTACCGTCATCACGATATGTGTCCACGGAGCAGACGTGCCGGCTTTAATCGGAGCTGTTGCTGCGGTCACATGCGTATAATTCTCGCCATAGGACCAGAGTTTCAGCGATGTATTGTTATTTCCTGCCAGGGCGCACCAGGACTCGTCTCCTGCATCCCCCAGGCCAAATTTGCTTGCCGTAGAAATGATTAAGGCTTTGTTTGTTGCCATCACTTCCGGTTTTACCCACATGGAAATACTGTAGCTCTTAGAATCGGTTCCCGCAATCTTGTCAAGCCTCAGCCCATAAGTTCCATCCATCTTGAGCGCTTTGCCATTGACGCCGCTTTCCTCAAATGCAAGTTCAACGTCGTCTGCAAATTCTTCTGTCGGCACTGCAGGTGCGTTTTCATTCTCACGTTTTACAAGCGTTCCAACCGTATTTTCATCCTCAAAGGTGTATTTCTCGCGGTAGGAAGTTACCACGAAACCTTCCACATCAAAACTCTTTGAAATACCGCCATACCAGTAAGTAACCTTTGCTCTTGTCGTCTCCTTCGTAAATGCCGCAGGCTCTACGCTGCACTCTGTAACGCTGATTTTCTTCGTTGTGTTATCTTCAAACGTTGCCGTCACGTCAACGTCGTCATCCGAAAAGCTTGCGCCTTCCCTTTCCAGCGTAGTCTGTTTCAGTTCCACAGCGATGGACTTCAGCGGGTTCTGCGCTCTGACTGTTACCGGAACCTCTGCTGTAAGCTGTTTGGTACTGCTTACCGCATAAGTAATCGTTACATTGCTCGTCGGCGCTCCCACGGTAACTTCCAGAGGATCTTTCGAGTATGTATAACCGCCTTCGCCTTCTTCTATCAGTTTCTTTGTTCCATCGGAAAGTGTTGCTTCTATCTCCATTCCAGCCGGGTCAAAGACATCGCCTTCCGTATACTCCGTTGTCGTCGGCATTGTCTTAACGGCAATCTCCTGTACCGTAGGTTTCGCTTTTACGGTAATCGGTGTGGTCGCTGTCTGCGTAACGCCGCCTTCCGTGTAGGAAACCGTTACCTGCCTGTCAGTTGTCTTCAACGGGGTCTCCGTAGAAGGACTGAGCTGGTATGCATTGCTTTCAAGCACTTTTGCCGTCGCATTGGAATAAGTTGCTGTCACTTCCATTCCGGTTGGGTCGAACAGGTCGTCTCTGACATATTCTGTCTTAGCCGGAGCTTTTGTTACTGCAATGCTCTGCAAGGTTACTGTCTGCGCGGGCGGAGTTACATTGACAGCCTTAACCGTTACCGTACAGGTAGCTTTCTTATTGCTGCCGTCCGCTGCCTTTGCCGTAATCGTTGCCGTTCCGGCTTTCACGCCTGTTACAACGCCTGCGGAAGTAACTGTAGCGACCGCCTTATTTGACGTTGTCCAGTTTACTTTCTTGTTATATGCATTCTTCGGTGCAACGGTAGCTTTCAATGTTGCAGATGCTCCTTCATTGACATCCACAGCAGTCGGAGCCACGGTTACCTTACTTACCGGCGTTACTACCTTAACGGTAAGGGTTGCTTTCTTCTTGCGGTTTTCTTTTGATGTTACGGTAATCTTAGCCGTTCCGATCTTAAGACCTTTTACCTTACCTTTTTTGCTTACCGAAGCAATTTTCTTCTTGCTGGTTTTATATGTTACTTTCTTGTTCTTTGCATTCTTGGGCGTAACCTTCACTTTGATCTGAAGCGTTTTGCCTTTGTTTAACGTTACTTTTTTCTTTTTCGGATTCGTAATTTGAATCTTTTTGACTTTTGCTGCCTTAGCTGCTTCTGCGGTTACAGAAGGAACACTCACGGACGTGAGCACCATCGCAAATGCAAGAATCAGCGAAAACAACTGTTTTCGAACTCTTTTCTTCTTTTCCATAAATTTTCCTTTCTGCAGTAAAACTGCATTATACCATATGTTTCATTTTTCAATTGACTATGTGTCCTGCGGCGAACCTGATATCCTGCGACATCCGTTCATACACATAGCGTCTGCCGGAGAGACCGACATACCTCCCTTCTTATCCTCCTTTCATTTTTGCCTATAAAGTATCACTTTTAAATTATATAACTTACAATCGTATTTTTCAAGCACTTTCACCAAAAAATTGGAATTATGTTTTTATTTTGTATGAATTTTATACTAATACCTGAAATCTTTTTTTAATCAGATATATCATTCCGCACAAAAAAAAGACGTATGGTATTGATATCATGATCAATCCATACGTCTTCTGTTTTATTTTCTCACATCAGTCACTGGAATCCAGTCCCTGTTCCTGCATTTTCTGAATCTCGGGAAACGCCGAAAGCATTGGTTTTTCATCGTGCCCCTTAATCTTTCGGTTCACATAATTGGCCGTAATCTTCACCACAACCGGAGACAGGGAAAGCACGCCAATCAGGTTGGGAATCGCCATCAATCCGTTAAACGTATCCGACAGATCCCATGCAAGCTCCAGATTCATTGTCGCGCCAAACAAGATGAATACAATGAAAATCACGCGGTAAACAACCGTTGCCTTCGAACCAAACAGGTACTCAAACGCCTTCGTACCATAATGGCTCCAGCCAAGAACTGTGGAAAATGCAAATAACAGGATGGCAACTGCAATGAATGCCGGCCCCAGCTTGCCAAATACCGTAGAAAACGCCTCGCCCACCAGCGCGGAGCCCTCAGAGGCGCTTAACACCTCGCCGGTATTCAAATCCACCAGTCCAGAGGACAATACCACGAATGCCGTCAGGGTACATACAACAATCGTATCTGCAAACACCTCGAAAATTCCCCACATGCCCTGGCGCACCGGCTCTTTTACATTGGAGCTGGAATGTACCATCACAGAAGAACCAAGTCCTGCCTCATTGGAGAACACGCCACGTTTCATTCCCCATGTAATCGCCATCTTAATTCCGGAGCCGACAATACCGCCGCCTACCGCTTCCATGGCAAACGCACCTTTAAAAATCGCGCCGAATACTGCGCCAAACTGATCAATATGTAACACGCAAACCACCAGCGCACCTGCAATATAAATAAGCGCCATCACCGGAACCAGTTTCTCCGTCACAGAGGCAATCCTTTTGATGCCGCCCAAAACCACAAGCCCGGCAAGTACCATCAGCACAATTCCGGTTGCAAGCGTGGGAATCTGGAACGCCGCCTTCATATTGCCCGCAATCGAATTGATCTGGCTCATGTTGCCAATCCCAAATGACGCCAGCAGACAAAATACAGAAAACAAAACCGCCAGCACTGCGCCAACCTGTTTCATGCCCTTTTTCGCGCCCAGGCCATCCCTCAGGTAATACATGGCGCCGCCGCTCCACTCGCCCTTTTCATTCTTCTTGCGGTAAAAGATGCCAAGCACGTTCTCCGAATAATTCGTCATCATGCCGAAAAACGCTACAATCCACATCCAGAAAATAGCGCCCGGGCCACCGAAAATCAAGGCCGAGGACACACCAACGATGTTACCTGTTCCAATCGTTGCCGCCAACGCCGTACACAGGGACTGGAACTGGGAAATCGACTTATCCTCCGTACCGGTATGTTTCGTAATATGCCTGTCCGTAAAGATACTTCCCAGCGTATGTTTCATCCAGTACCCAATATGCGTTATCTGGAAAACCTTCGTAAGCGCCGTCATCAAAATTCCGGTTCCCACCAGCAGCACCAGCATGGGGATGCCCCAGACAAACCCATTGATTGCGCCGTTCACCCTGGCAATCATGTCAACAATCATGTCAATCATACAATTCACTCCTCTTTCTCCATTTGTAAGCATAAAATAAACCTCAAAAAACACAGCAGGTAAGCATTTGTCTTACCTGCTGCTGTTTCCTTTCATAATTTACCATAGTATAGCGGAGATGTCAAGACTGCAAATGCCTGAGTTTCCCCTTCCTCAACAAACAGCACCCCGCAAACATCAACACTGGAAATATTACCGCCGCCAGGATTCCCATATGCAGGTTTCCTCCCGCCGCCGAAGAAACCATTCCTGTAAAGGTCGGGCCAGCGGAACATCCGATATCCCCGCCCAACGCCAACAGCGCAAACAGGATGGTGCCGCCTTTTGGTATCGCATGAGATGCTATGCTGAAAGAACCCGGCCATAAGATTCCCACCGACAGTCCGCAGATCCCACAGCCCAACAGGCTAAGAACCGGCAGCGGCGAAAGGGAAATCAGCAGGTAGCTGAACACACAGAGAACCGCGCTCATCCTCATAAACATATTTAAATCTATTCTTTCTCCATATTTCCCATAAAAGGTACGGGAAATCCCCATAAGAATGGCAAAGAACATCGGCCCCGCCAAATCCCCGATGGTTTTCGATACGTTCAGTCCTGACTCCGCAAACGTGGACGCCCACTGGCTGACCGCCTGCTCGCTCGCCCCTGCGCATACCATTAGAAGAAGCATCAGCCAGAAGGTTTTATTTCCAAAAAGCTTTTTCACCGGCAGACCTGCATCTCCATCCTCCAACAGGGAATAAACCGGAACCCGGGCAAACAGTATGCAGTTCAAGGCAGGAATGACCGCCCATAAAACAGCCAGCACCTTCCATTTCCCAACGCCGAAAATGGAAAAGAACAAGGTCGAAAGCAAGACTACGCCTACATGTCCCCAGCAGTAAAATGAATGCAGAAGGCTCATGGCCGTTTCCTTGTTGTCCGTAGGACATGCCTCCACAATCGGGCTGACAAGCACCTCCAGCAGGCCGCCGCCGACCGCATAGATCATGACTGCTATCAATAAACCTACAAACGCATCTGGCAGCATTCCGGGCAAGACTGCCAGCGAAGCCAGTCCCAGCGCAGATAAGACGTGCGCCAGGATAATGGCAGCCCGGTAACCTATCTTATCAATAAAACCGGCGCTTAACATATCCACGCATAACTGGATAAAGAAATTAAACGTAATCAGTAATGTAATTTTTGATAATGGGATGTTATATGCTGACTGGAATACCAGAAACAGCAGCGGGGCAAAATTATTTACAATTGCCTGCACAATATAACCGATAAAACAGGCTCTGATGGTGGATTGATAACCGGCGGATTTCTTAACAGTTTGTTCCATTTTTTCACCTCATGTTTTTATTTGTCATTATACACTCATACTATAAATGTAACAATGGCTTTTATTTTCTCTCAAAAACATAGTTCACACAAAATTCACAGAAAATATTAGCACTCACTATTGACGAGTGCTAATAAACGTGGTATAACAAATATATCAAAACAAAAAGGAGCGATGACTTATGATGGCACCAAGTATTTTCAGAGACGATTTATTTGACAATTTCTTCGACGGCTTTTTCAATTTCCCGGCGTTCGATACAAACGCCATGCAGAAAGCACAGCGGGAACTGTACGGACATCATGCTGCAAATATCATGAAAACTGACGTACAGGAGCACGAAGACCACTTCGACGTAGATATTGACCTGCCCGGTTTCAAAAAAGAGGAGCTTTCCCTTGAACTCAAAAACGGATATTTGATGGTCAATGCCGCAAAAGGCCTTAACAAAGACGAAGTGGAAGAGACAAGCGGAAAATTTGTCCGCCGCGAGCGTTACGCCGGCAGCATGAGCCGTTCCTTCTTCATCGGAGACGATATCAAGCAGGAAGATATTCATGCAAAATTTGAAGACGGCGTATTAAAGCTGCACATTCCAAAGCCGGCGCCCAGAAAACCGGAAATTGAAGACAAGAAATATATTGCCATCGAGGGATAATCCCTTATGGAACAAGGATGCCCCGACTCCTCACATCAGAAGAGCCGGGGCATTTCCTGCCATCAATATAAAACTTCCGCATATTCCATAAAATATTCTATCATTCCCATCACTGCGGCAAAACCGCTAAGAAGGAATATAAGGAAAATTGCACCCTTGTCATATTTCAGCACTTCCTCCTGGTCATCTCCCTTACGGACATTGGAAATCAGCATTTCGCATCCCAAAGCGATTAATATCAGCGGCCACAGTTTCATGATCACTCCCAGCGACAATGCCGGAAGGAACATATGGACAAGGAACAGGCTGCCAAACAGTATCATCAATAATCCGCAGGTAATACTGCCAACTCTTCTGGTTTTCATACAATCAACCCTCCTGTTTCTTTGAGACATCAACGGATTCCTCCTGGCCAATCGGCATTTCATTCCACTCTTCCTGTCCTGCTGCCACGCCGTCCAGCTCTTTCTTCTTGCCTTTGATCAGGTAGATGCCGCCCCAGATCAAAAGAATTGCAATCACTATCTGCGGAATGCTGTCCATCATGATCCAATATACGCCGTCCGGAAGCATCCACCTCATGCAGTCGCCAATATACTGCCACAAAATAGCCACGCCGGCAATAATCAGCCCCGCTGCCAGGAGATTCGTCTGCTTTCCTTTCCATTTTCCCTGATTTAATGCAGAATCCAGATGGAACAAATAATCATCTTCCAGCGCATAGAATTCCTCGTCGGACATTCCTCTGATATTATGCACATTGAAAAAACTATAGCACCACAGGATCGGCAATATGAAAAGCATCGGCCCCACATTTAAAAATGATGCAAAAAATATCAACATCCAGAACACCGCCATAATACTGATTCCCTGTTTCATAAATCCCATGTACATTTCCCCTGCCCCCGGCATCAGGGAAAAGCAAAAAGTTAAAAACCCGCTTTTTTTCCTCGTCATCTCATTACCTCCTGATTCTCTCTTTGTTCTCTCTCCTCTGTATCCATGCGGAACAGACCATTGCTTATTTCATTCAAAAAACTGGAAACCTCTCCGCTTTTTTTGCTTAAGGTATCGGTAATACTCATCTGCTCTTCGGAGCCTTGCTGCTGCATCCTCTCCAGTCTCCACTCACGGACAGCCCCGGAATCCAAATCCCGGAAATTTGCCGTCAAAAACAGAAGAAATATGGACGTCACTACCGCAAGCCCTACCTTCAGGCTGTACAGGAATAACTGTATCTGCCTTGATTTCTCCTTTACCTGCACGCTTACCTGCACATCCATCTGATGCGCCCTCTGCGTGATTTCCTCCTTCAAATAACGGGGAGGCTCGTGCGGCAATTCCATCCAGTCTGCAAACTGCTGCGCACAGAAGGTACATTTTCCAATATGTTCCAGAAACTCGCTTTCCCTTTGCGGATTCATCTCTCCTGCCAGCCAGTCACAGAACATTTCCCTGTCAATATGTGGATTTTTCTCTTCCCGCCTGACGATTTCTTTTCCTGTTTCCGTCATCCGATTGCCCTCCCTTCCATTATTTTTCGAATCATTCCTTTGGCCCGGTAAATCTGGGTCTGAATTGTTTTTACTCCCTTTTCCGTTTCCATTGCAATTTCTTTCGCACTCTTTTCCCGGTAGAAATGCTCTACTGCTACTTCCTTATAAGGACTTTTCAGGCTCTGACAGATAGTGTAAACATACTCCTTGGATTCCTGCTGCAAGTATGCCTCCTCGGGATTTGCCTTCTGATCCTTCAATTCTTCAAA
The DNA here is from genome assembly GCA_910587895.1 of uncultured Lachnospiraceae bacterium. GTDB lineage: Bacteria > Bacillota > Clostridia > Lachnospirales > Lachnospiraceae > Petralouisia. The sequence goes on along the minus strand of CAJUOE010000017.1, from coordinate 1,124 downwards.
ATACGTATCTTCTTTTGGCTCTGTACGCCTCTTTGCACTTTTCAGGAAATCCAGTCCTTTGTTCGTCGCAATCCTGCATACCCACGCCTTTTCATATTCCCGCTGGAAGGTGGCAAGATTCTTGTAAATGGATAAAAAAGTTTCCTGCGTCAAATCTTCGGCATCGAACTGATTTCCCGTCATCTTAAAACAGATGGAATATACCAGCCGCTCATAAGTATCCAGAAGATAACTGAAATATTCTTCTTTATCGATTCTATCCGCCCCCTTTTCTTCGGTCTGGTTCCTGTTTCCTGCTGTCAGGCGAACCGTTTTCTATCTGTCTGCTTATTATAACGAGCCAAATTTGCAATTATCTTCAATTATTTATCTTTATTTTTCATTTATCCAATTGTATAATTATAACAACAGACCAATTCGGGCGCAAGATTATATAATGGAGGAAATGCTATGAATAAAAAAGATGTTTCCCCTGCGCTGTCTATGGCAGAACGCAGGGAACAGGGATTGCTTTGGGTTGATACAGGCGAAAATATGAGCCAACAGAGGTTTGCCAGAAATCTCTGCCAAAAATTTAACCAGACAGGCGCAGAGGAGTCGGAAAAGAGAACTGAAATATGGAAGGAACTGTTCGCCTCATGTGGAAAAGATGTGTGGATTGAGCCCCCTCTCACACTTGCGATGGGCAATACAGTCTCTATCGGGGACAATACATACATCAATTCAAACCTCACGCTGGTTGATGATTACAAAATTACCATTGGAAAAGGAGTCTTAATTGCTCCTAACGTCGTGATCAGCTCCACAAACCATCCCATGCATTACAGGGCGCGTATGCATGGAGAAATGTACTGTAAAGAAGTTGTCATTGAAGATCATGTATGGATTGGCATGGGCGCCGTCATCTGCGCTGGGGTAACAATTGGCATGGGCGCGGTAATAGGCGCCGGTTCCGTTGTAACAAGGGATATTCCGCCAATGTGCTTTGCTGCCGGAAACCCCTGCAAGGTGATTCGTGAAATTACTGACGAGGACTTAAATGAATTTGAACCGATTCCTGAATAGAGGTATATATGACCGAAATAGAAAAAATCATGAATTCCGGAAAGCCTGTGGTTGCATGT
>CAJUOE010000016.1 GCA_910587895.1 uncultured Lachnospiraceae bacterium | reverse complement strand
TGGGTGGCTGTGTATCTGGTCAGCAATACCTTTACCATAGCGATGGCAGTCTTTGACGTGGGGCAGCATGTGGTGAGCGCCGCAGGCGGCGTCATCAACTCACAGACTGCCATCAATATAGATTCCATGATAGAGACGATGGAAACGACGATGGAATCTATGGAGGTCGGGGAGCTTGTGGTGTTAGCTTTGGAAACCATGCTGGTCAGCCTGTGCATGAAGATCATGTCCGTAGTGATCACGGTGCTTCTGTACGGGCGTATGATAGAGATCTACCTTTACACTTCGGTTGCGCCAATCCCCTTCGCAACCTTCTCCAACCGGGAATGGGGGCAGGTGGGGAACAATTATTTCCGTGGGCTTCTGGCGCTTGGGTTCCAGGGGTTCTTTATGATGGTGTGCGTCGGCATTTATGCAGTGCTGGTGTCAACCATCCAGATTTCAAACAACATGCATTCGGCGCTGTTCGGGGTGGCGGCATATACCGTAGTCCTCTGTTTCGGCCTGATGAAAACAAGCGGCTTGAGCAAGGCAGTGTTCAATGCGCATTAGACGCAGGAAGGGTGATTTTTTGAAGATTGGACTGATAGACGTGGATTCCCATAACTGGCCGAACCTGTGCCTGATGAATCTGTCGGCTTACCATAAAGCGCAGGGACATTCTGTGGAGTGGTGGGAACCGGAAGGAAGGTATGACGTGGTTTACAAAAGCCGGGTGTTTACAGACACGTATTCCAAAGACACGGTTACTGTCAGGAATGCCGGGAAGGTAATCATGGGCGGCACAGGCTATGGCAGGAAGGAAAGCCTGTCGGATGCAGTGGAGCATAGTTATCCGGATTACGGCTTATATCCGCAGTTCCCGGATACGGCGTATGGCTTTTTAAGCCGTGGATGCCCCCGGAACTGTGGGTTCTGCATTGTAAGCGGCAAAGAAGGGAGAAGGAGTGTGCAGGTTGCCGATCTTTCTGAATTTTGGGATGGGCAGAGAGAGATAAAATTGATGGATGCGAACCTCCTGGCCTGCCCGGAACATGAAAAACTGATACAGCAGCTTGCAGAGAGCCGGGCCTGGGTGGATTTCTCCCAGGGGCTGGACATACGCCTGGTCAACCCGGACAATGTTTTGCTGCTGAATAAAGTCCGCACAAAAGCGGTCCATTTTGCATGGGACAATCCAGACGAAGATTTGACGGGTTATTTCCGGCGTTTTCTGGAACTGACAAATATAAAAAGTAACCGGAGGCGGCGCGTATATGTGCTTACCAATTATGGGAGCAGCCATGGGCAGGATCTGTACCGGATAAATACATTGCGGGAGATGGGGTATGACCCGTATGTGATGGTCTATGACCGGCCAAATGCGCCGAAGATTACCCGCCAGCTTCAGCGGTGGGTGAACAACAAGCGGATATTTTATACCGTAAAGGATTTTGCGGATTATGCGCCTGCCAGGAAGGAGTGATTGATAGATGGCATTTGTATCCGTGCCAAAGGATTTGACGAAGATTAAGAATAAGGTGGTCTTGAACCTTACAAAGAGGCAGCTTGTCTGCCTTGTGATTGCGGTGGCTGTAGGGCTGCCTTTTTATTTCCTCACGAAAAATTATATCGGGACGAGCAATGCGGCAACGGGCATGGTGCTTTTCATGCTCCCGGCATTTCTGTTTGCCATGTATGAGAAAGACGGGATGCCGCTTGAGAAGGTTCTTTTGAATATCATCAATGTGAAGCTGAAAAAGCCGGCAGTCCGGAGGTATGAAATAAAAAATATCTATGAGATGGAGAAAAGAAAAATACAGACAAAACAGAAGAAAGGGGGAGAGACGCATGGGAAGAAAAAGAGAAAATAGGCAGCCGGTCCGGGTGACGGGCAAAGAGGATGCAATCAACCTGGATGACTGGCTAGACGAACCGGAGGATGATTACATAGATTTTGAGAACAATCCGAAGTATTCCAGGACGGGCGGCGGTACAGGAATCAACAGGAAGCTCACACACCGTGAGAAAAAGGCGATGGAGAAAGCGGCAAAAGAGGCAGAAAAGTTAAGGAAGATCCAGGAGGAAGCAGACCGGAAAGCGGAACTGAAAGCTGCCCGTGAAGCAGAGAAAGAGGCAAAGAGGGAGGCGGCAAGGCAGAAAGCGGAGAAAAGGAAAGCCGCTTCTAAGAAAAAACCACATCCGGCATCGTCGGCACAGAAATCCAGTGCAGGAAATACGGCGGCACATAAAGGCAGGGATACGGCAAAAACGAAAAAAGCAAAAGAGAAACAGATTTCCGCACAGCAGTCTATTCCCTACCGGGAGATGGCGAAGGACGGGATCTGCAGGGTGCAGGATAAATATTATTCCAAAACCATCCGCTTCTATGACATCAATTACCAGTTGGCGCAGAATGAGGACAAGAACGCTATTTTTGAGAACTGGTGCGACTTCCTCAACTACTTTGACAGTACCATCCATTTCCAGTTGTCCTTTGTGAACCATCACAGCAACATGAAAGAGTTTGAATCCATTATCCAGATCAAGCCGCAGAACGATGATTTTGACGATGTGCGGATGGAGTATGCACAGATGCTGAAAAACCAGCTTGCGAAGGGCAACAACGGGCTTGTCCGCACGAAGTATATCACATTTGGGATTGAAGCGGACAACATCCGGGAAGCAAAACCGAAGCTGGAACGGATTGAAGCGGATATTCTGAATAATTTCAAGGTGCTTGGCGTATCTGCTTATCCTTTAAATGGGGAGGAACGCCTGCAGGTGCTGTATGAAACTTTTAACCCGGAGGAAAACACGCCGTTTCAATTTTCCTATGATAACGTGCTGCGTACCGGGATGGGGACGAAGGATTTCATTGCGCCCACCAGTTTTGTATTCAGGAACGGGAAGGATTTCCAGATGGGCGATACCCTTGGGGCGGCATCCTACTTACAGATACTTGCTCCGGAGCTGACAGACAAGATGCTTGCGGAGTTTTTGGATATGGACAGGAATCTGATTGTAAACCTCCACATCCAGTCTTTAGACCAGATGAAGGCGATCAAGCTGGTGAAAAGCAAGGTGACGGACATTAACCGGATGAAGATCGAGGAGCAGGTGCGCCCAGCAAGGGCGTGAATAGAAGTAGATTTGGTACTACCCTGTAGGATAACGCAGGAAACAGCCTGTCTAACCGAAAGGCGAAAG
>CAJUOE010000015.1 GCA_910587895.1 uncultured Lachnospiraceae bacterium | reverse complement strand
TGGCCTTCCGTTTCTGTCTCCCTGTGGCCTTCCGTTTCTGTCTCCCTGTGGCCTTCCGTTTCTGTCTCCCTGTGGCCTTCCGTTTCTGTCTCCCTGTGGCCTTCCATTTCTGTCTCCCTGTGGCCTTCCGCCACGGTCTCCCTGCGGTCTTCCGTTTCTGTCTCCCTGTGGCCTTCCGCCACGGTCTTCCTGTGACCTGACAACATTCTCCCTGGGTCTCTCCGAATGTTCGCCCTGGGCCTTTATCGTATGGTCTGTTCCCGGTTTTGCAGAATTGTCCTGTGGTTTTGCAAGACGCTGTTCCTCCTGCGGTCTTGCCGGATGTTCGCCCTGCGGTCTCATCGGACGCTGTTCGCCCTGCGGCCTTCCGCCACGGTCTCCCTGCGGCCTTGCCGGACGCTGCTCGCCCTGCGGCCTCATCGGGCGCTTTTTCGCTGTCTTGCTGTTTTGGGGATTAAACACAGCCGTAATGCTTGATTTCTTTTTCGGGCGTTCCTGCGGCTTTGAAGGCTCCTGTGAGGACGTCTTTTCCGCTGCCCGGGGCGCTGCCTTTTCCGGTGTTTCCTGTGAAACAGCCTTTACCGGTGCTCCCTGTGAAACAGCCTTTTGCGGCGTCTCCTGTGAAACAGCCTTTTGTGGCGTTTCCTGCACCTGTGGCTTTTCCAAAGCCGCCTGCGCTGCCGTGTTCTGCGGCTGCTCTTTTTTGCTGCCCGCTGCCTGACCTGAAAACTTTTTCTTTACCATATCAATAACGTCATCCTCAACCGAGCTGCTTGCCGTCTTGCCGGTAATATCTTTCTCTGCAAGGAATTTAATCACTTCCTTCGATTCCATGTTCAATTCATTTGCAAGTGCATATATTCTCATTTTTGCCATATTTACTACCTCCGTTATTCCGTTTTCTCTGCTAATTTCAACTTTTCCTCCAGGCTTTTGGCAAAGCCTTCATCAAGTACCGCTAAAGAAGCCCGAAACTCCTTGCCAATCGCATTTCCAAGCGCTTCCTTCGATGCATACAAATACATTGGAACCTGATAGAAGGAACACATATTGCAAAACTTTTTTTTCGTATTCTCCGAGGCCTCCTCAGACACAACCACAAGAAATGCACTGCCGGATTTCACCGCTTTCTCTGTAGAAAATTCTCCACTTGCAATCCTTCCCGCTTTGGTTGCCAAACCAAGCATGGATAATATTTTATCCCTTTGCAATAATTTTCATCTCCTTTGTCAAATCCTCAATCACTTCCTGAGGTATTGCAGTTTTTAATGACCGCTCCAGCCCTTTATTCTTAATTGCCTTTGCAAGGCACTCTTCATTCGGACATATATATGCGCCTCTCCCATTCTTCTTGCCGATTACATCCAGAAGAATTTCATTTTCAGCAGTCCTGATCACACGAAACATTTCCTTCTTATTCTTCATTTCTCTGCATCCAACACACTGGCGCATGGGAACTTTCTTATTCATAAGGCTGTTCCTCATCACCGCCCGGGGATGTTTCCTCGTAATCAGACGATTCTTCAAAATCATCTGCATAACTGTCTTTGGCGGGTTCTTTATACTCTTCTGCGTAACCTTCTTCCTCGTACGATTCCGCAAATTCATCATATTCTTCATAATCGTTCTCGTAATCCATGAAGTCCCCGGCTTCCCTTGCCTGCGTTTCGCTCTTGATGTCAATCTTAAATCCGGTCAGGCGCGCTGCAAGCCGCGCATTCTGTCCTTCTTTTCCGATTGCAAGGGATAATTGATAATCCGGTACGACAACTTTTGCTGTCTTCTCCTCTGCATCTGCGATAACGGAAATTACTTTTGCCGGGCTCAAAGCATTCTCAATGAGCATCGCCGCGTTGTCGCTCCAGTTGATGATATCTATCTTCTCTTCCCGAAGTTCATTGACAATGGCGTTTACCCTTGCCCCGTTGAGTCCCACACATGCTCCAACCGGATCCACGTCCGGGTCATTGCTGCATACGGCAATCTTCGTTCTGCTTCCGGCCTCCCTGGAAATGCTCTTGATTTCAACAATTCCTTCTTTTACCTCGGTTACCTCCGACTCGAAAAGGCGTTTTACCAGTTCTGGATGCGTTCTGGAAACCAGGATCTTCGGTCCCTTGGAGGTAGACTTTACTTCCAGGATATAGAGCTTAATCCGCTCCGTGGGTTGGAATACTTCGCCTTTTATCTGTTCATTCTCACTTAAAATAGCATCTACCTTACCCAGGTTAATGCTGATGTTCTTGCCTACATACCGCTGGACGATACCGGTCACAACATCCTTCTCTTTCTCATAATACTGATCATATAATACCTTGCGCTCTTCCTCACGAATTTTCTGCAAGATGACGTTCTTGGCGTTCTGGGTAGCAATCCTGCCGAATTCTTTGGATTTCACCTCAATATTGACAACGTCGCCCACCTCATATTTGGAATCAATCATTTTGGCATTTCCCACGCTAATCTGCGTCACGTCGTCTTCCACCTGCTCCACAACTGTCTTCTCCGCATATACGTGGTATTCACATGTCTCAGGATTCATGTCTACCTTGATATTGTCCGACTTGCCAAAATGGTTTTTGCAGGCGGTGAGCAGTGAATTCTCAATTGCTTCTAACAGCGTTTCCTTGCTGATGTCCTTCTCCTTTTCCAGTATATTTAACGCTTCTAATAACTCATTGTTCATTTTTTTATCCTCCTGAATTGGTTTCTATTATTTGACGCATTTAAAAATTAAAAGCCAGACGAATCAGTGCAATCTCAGATTTTGCAAAAGTCATCTCTGTCTTATCATCCATTTCTATCGTTACGTTGTTGTCATCATAGGATTTTAAGATTCCATAGAATTCTTTTTCCTTATTGATGGCACGGTAAGTACGGATTTCAATTTCTTTTCCCATACTCCGGATATAATCTTTTTCTTTCTTCAGGGGCCTTCCCAGTCCCGGGGAACTTACTTCAAAAATATAAGAACCCTCCACATAATCTTCTTCGTCCAGCAAATCACTCATTCTTCGACTTACGAGTTCACAGTCATCTACCGTAATTCCGCCTTCTTTATCTATATATGCCCGCAGATACCACTCACTGCCTTCCTTCACATACTCGACGTCCACGAGTTCAAACTGGTATTCTTCTATAATGGGTTTTAACAGTTCTTCCGTCTTCTGTTCATAAATTTCTCTTCTTGACATATCACACCTGCCTTTCCTTTCCGTCTCCCTGTGTACCTAACACACAAAATTGAGAGTGGACTTTCGCCCACTCTCAAGCCTTAGGTTATCTAGTTATCATATACATGATAGCACTTGACAATCCAAAATGCAAGGGAAACTGGAAATTATTTTATCTTGTTTTTAACTATTCACGCAAAATTCTTCCCTTTACTTGACAAGTTTTTTCTTATTTCATATACTATTAGTAAGAATATTTTGTTCTCGATTTCCGCTATCTATACCAGATATAGCGATTTGAGCATTTTCTTCCAATCTCAGGAAAATCCAAAACAGAAGGGAGGTCAGAATATGGTACAATTCAACAATATAAATACAGCAGATAATACTGTACAGACAGTGAAAGCGCCTGTGACTGCGACAGCAAATCAGGCAAATACATCGACAGATTCTGTCCGCAAGGAAATACAGGGTAAGATTATGAACGCCCAAAAAAAGAGCCAGGAGCTTTCTCTCAACACAGAGATGACTGCACAGGAAAGAGAAAACAGGCGACAGCAAATCCAGCAGGAAATCAGTGATTTGAAACGTGAACTGCGGCTGCGTGAGGAAGAAGAGAAGAAAAAACAACAAGAGGCTGAGAAAGCCGCTGCTCAAAAAGAAGAACGGCAGAAGGATGCGTCTCGTAAAACCATCACGGAACAGGACGAGAACACGGGTGTCCAGCGTACAGACAATAGACCGCAGGAAAATATCTCAGAGCCAAATAGCCGGAACCAGGCAGATGGCTCCAATGCAGACGGAGAAGTCCGTGAGATTTTACCCGAAGGATTGCATAAAGTTGTTTCTAATGATTCCAACATAAGACAATACCGTGTGATACAAAACGTCTCCGCACAGTTCAACAGAACTGCCAGCATTCAGGAATCGGAAATTAATCAGGATGCTGCCAGAGGGGCTGATGTAAAAGAATTAAAGGAAGCACAGCGCAAGGCATTCCAAAAAGAAACACAGCGGATGGAAACCATGCAGTCGTTTATATTCGGAAACAGGAATAACCGGGCTGCTGAACCGGCAATTGGCGTACGCAACCATATTTCCCAGGGGTTTAAGGAAAATGGTCTCTACAACAATAATGGTATGCTGTTTCGGAATAATTTTGATCCTGTGCAAATGGATATTACGCTCTCCGGCATATAATATTGCAATTAATGCCTAGAATTTTAAGGACGGCTGGTCATCGGCGACTGGTCGTCCTTTTCATAATTTCATGACATCAAACGGTTTACACTCTTTTCAAAATAATTATAATGATGATAGTTGAGAAAATGCATCAACGAAAATTTTTCCTAATATAATTCCAACTTGCAGTCATGACCAGAATTATTACAGTTCAAGGTAATTTCTAATATAATTAACATAAGTTCATCGCCAAGCTCACGTTTGCTTTTTTCATAATTAAGCCACCTAAGTACAATGGGTTCTTCATATTCATGTACGCCAAACCCACCTCTCAGCAAATCGTTATATGCGTTAAGGTTATGTCCGGTTTTCCAGCCTAAGTCTTTTGTAAGTATCTTATCAATTTCATCATAAAACCCATCTAAATCACTAAAATTATTTCCGTCTATTGTAAATATCTTCATAGCCAAGGCTCCGATTCTAGCATCTTTTCCCCAAAAGATTCGGGTGTCAAAAGGTGATTTTTTAACTATCGACTGGGAATTTGCACAAATAAGCACAAACGCTGCTCCACGTGTTACAGTCAGAAGAATTTCTAAGCATTCCCTGGAAAGATATGTACATGTTCGCGACCGGCTTATATTCGCCATCCATGGCTCAAATAAGCCTTTTCCAAACATCGTGTTTGGAAATTGCTTGTTTAGATGGAATGCTAAGAAATACTAACTGCCTGAACAAGTCGCTGCTTTTTGTCCCTATTTGTGCAAATTACCAATATCATATTTAATCCCCACCTTTTGACACCCGAATCCCAAAAACAAAAAAATACTGAAACCACTGATTCATCAGTAATTCCAGCACTTTTCGGGTTGGGCTATTCAATTAAATAGCTAGTAGCCCGTAGGGGAATCGAACCCCTGTTTCCGCCGTGAGAGGGCGGCGTCTTAACCGCTTGACCAACGAGCCATATACTTGTCTGCTTTCTCAAACTCAACAATAGTTATTATATATGCTGGGTTCGAGAAAGTCAAGTATAATTTTAAATTTTTTTATTTTTTATGCTGCATCCAATTTGCTCTGTGCAAGTTTCACAAGCGTTGCAAATCCTTCTGCATCATTGACAGCCATTTCTGCCAGCATCTTGCGGTTTACCTCTACCCCTGCAAGTTTCAATCCATACATGAACTTGCTGTAAGAAAGTCCGTTCATTCTTGCTGCAGCGTTGATACGTGCAATCCAGAGCCTGCGGAACTGTCTCTTTCTCTCTTTCCTGCCAGCATAGGAACTTGCCAGCGCCCTCATGACAGACTGTTTTGCCACTCTGTACTGTTTGGAACGCGCGCCCCTGTATCCTTTTGCCAACTTCAATACTCTGTTATGTTTCTTTCTAGCGTTTAATCCGCCTTTAATTCTTGCCATGACTTCTATTCCTCCTTAACTCATCAGCTATAAAGCAATCTTTCTTACAGATACGGTAAAATCTTCTTCATATTCTTAACATTCGTTGCATCTGTAATAGTTGGCTTCCTCAGATTTCTCTTTCTCTTCGTAGACTTCTTTGTTAAGATATGGCTCTTATAAGCTTTATTTCTCTTTAACTTTCCTGTTCCGGTTTTTTTGAAGCGTTTTGCTGCCGCTCTGTTTGTTTTCATTTTTGGCATTTTCAATTCCTCCTTAAAATCCAGCTATTTTTTCTCCGCCAGCACAATACTCATGCTGCGCCCTTCCAGCTTAGGTGCCTTCTCCACCATCGCAATATCTGACAGTTCCTCAGCAAAATCATCCAGAATATGTTTGCTGTTCTGGATATGTGCCATCTCCCTGCCACGAAAACGTAAAGTAACCTTTACTTTATTGCCCTTTGAAATAAATTTTTTTGCCGCATTAATTTTGGTATTGAGGTCGTTGCTCTCAATATTGGGTGATAAACGGATTTCTTTAATTTCAACAGTTTTCTGTTTCTTCTTGGCCTCTTTTTCCTTCCTGACAAGCTCATACTTATACTTCCCATAATCAATAATCTTACATACCGGCGGTTTTGCCATCGGGGCAATCTTCACCAGATCAAGATCCGCGTCCTGGGCAAGCTTAAATGCATCCCTTGCAGACATGATGCCAAGCTGCTCTCCGTCCTGTCCAATCAGACGAACTTCCTTATCTTTGATTTGTTCATTAATCATTAACTCGCTAATGGTCGTACACCTCCAAGATCAATTTAACATTTCATTCACTTTCCCATTCCATTCAAAAAAGTGGATAGGCAGGCTATCCACTTCACATTCTTTCTTGCATCACAGCAAAAGCTGTCGTTTTGAATATTAACCGTTAGTCACGCGCTCGTGCTAAGGTGAGAGTGGATGCTCTACTTTGTTTTCTAACAACGTTGTTACTTTACCATGTTTTTTGCCATCCGTCAAGGTTTTTTTTCATTTATCAGCTCCAGCAAAGGTTTTTTTACCTTTTTGCGGGTAATCTCCACCAGATTGAGCTTTGTCATCCCTACAATCTGAATGGGAATCCTGTCTGCACGCGCATAAGCGCGCAGCGTTTTCAATAAAAGCTCATTGTCCTCCTTCGATTCCATATTGATAAAATCCACAATGATGATTCCCGACAGGTTCCGCAGACGAATCTGATGCAGAATTTCCGCCGCTGCCTCCAGGTTGATTTTCAGATAATGCTCCTGCACCTTCTTCTTTGCAATGCTTTTCCCGCTGTTCACATCAATGACCGTCAGCGCTTCGGTGGGCTGGATGATGAGATAGCCGCCGGACTTTAACCAAACGCGCTCGCGCAGCGCCTCTTCAATCCTCGTTTCCAGGCTGTATAGCTTGCACAGGGGCAGCATGGCATCTTCATAATATTCCAGTGTGCATTCCTGCTGCGGAAACTGTTGCAGGTATATTTCTACCTGTTCATAAATCTCCCTGTCATCCGTAATGATAACATCCATCTGCTCTTCCCTCATATCCTGAAGGACATGCAGATAATCCGGCATCTCCCTCTTAAGGCAGCTGAATGCAGTCCGGTAACATGCCCTTTCTCTGAGGTTGAGGTATTCCTGCTTTAACCTTTCATACTCTCTCTCAATCTCTTCCGGGACTGCATGGGCCGCATTTGTGCGCACGATAATTCCAAACTCATTTTCCTCCTCAAACTTTAACGCCTCCCTTAACCGTTTCTTCGTCTCTGCATCCAGTTTCCGGGAAAAAGACAGCGACTTGTGCTCACTCGTCAGAACGAGGTATTTCCCTGAAAAATTAAGTTTTGTGCCGACCCTTGCCGGTTTTCCCTTGCTTTTTTCACGCATCACCTGCACGACCACTTCATCCCCCTGGACCATGTGGGGGCTGTTCACCTTCTTCACATACAGCGGGTTTATCAAATCTTCCATATCAAAATAACAGCGTACGCCCGGTGCAATCTCAATAAACGCAGCATTTAAGTTCTTCACGACATCCCTCACCCTGCCCACATAAATATTGCCAAGGATGCTCTGTGAATCCTGATATTCCAACGATATTTCCAGTAGTTTTTTCCCCTGATAAAGCGCAGTTGCAAGATAGTTCTTGTTATGCAAGCTAAGTTTTGTTATCAGGAGTGCAAATTCATGTTCCATAATCTCTCCCTTATCATTTCCATCATCCACGAATAACCGGATTTCAGGAAATATCTTCCCCCAATTCTCCCAACGTAAGAAATTTGGGAAATTCTTTTCCCTCTTTCTGGTAATTCCGGCGCTGGTTTTTGAGATAGTCGGCGTATAATTTACGCTCCTGTTCCCCTTTTACCGGAATCTCATCTGCCTTCGCGTATACTTCAAGTCGATGAATGTGAAACGCCATATCATGGTATTCCATTCCATAAAAATCACAAAATGCGTTCAACACCAGCTCCGGTTTGATATTATCGGTGCTTCCGGTACAAACCTTTAAAAATAACGCCGGCTGTTCGCTTAACGTTAACGCCTTCATCTCATAGATTAATGGCTTTAAGTCCATTTCCATCTCACGCTTTTTCGTCTGTTTGGTGATAAGTATTTCCGCCTGCCCTTCATAAAACTTCTGAACCTTTTCCTGAAGTTCCTCTGCTGTTTCGGCAAGCGGCTGGTAGCCCTCATTCGTGTACACGAGATAATCCGCGGCAGCTACCAGGGACATGGACGTCTTTGCCGTGTCGGGAAGTTTCTTATATTCCAAAATGGAGATTCCCTCCGCCATCGCTTCATTCAGCGCCTGTATGGACTCCTGGCTGGATTTCGTAGAATGTACCTCAATGTCAAAATATTCACCGTCACTTGTAACGCCTACGCCCAGAGGCGCGGCAAAGGACATAATCTGATGGGGGCTGTAACCCCCGGAATACGCGATATCAATATTCGCACGGCGGATTGCTTTCTGGAAGTAGCGCATCATGTCCAGATGGCCAATGTATTTCATCACGCCATGTTTGCTGAATTTAATTCTAATGTTCAAGACAGACACCTCCTCCAAACTGTGCCGCGCCGCAGCCGCTACACTTCATGCTGCAATTAGGGGTCACTTCCCCCTCCCTGGCACGCTGCCATTCACGCATCAAAAACGATTTCGATACGCCGCAGTCAATGAAATCCCACGGAAGAATTTCGTCCATCTTTCTGTCACGTAAATTATAAAAATCAATGGATACGCCGCATTCCTCAAAGGCTTCCATCCATTTCTGATTGTCGAAACATTCGCTCCAGGCATCAAAAAGACAGCCCTTCTCGTATGCCTTTAACAGAACTTGTCCCACCCGGCGGTCACCGCGGGCAAACACGCCCTCCAGGACGGTTACATCCGCCTCATGCCAGTTATACTTCAGGCTCTTGCGGTTTAACTGCTCTTTCATTTCCTCATTCACCACACGCGCTCGGGCAAGGTACTCTTCCTTCGGGTACATGGATGCCCATTGGAACGGGGTAAATGGTTTCGGCACAAAAAATGAGGTACTGATCGTAATCTGGCACCTGCCGTTTCGCTTTTCTTTGGGAATCTCATAGTAACGCCTGGCAATTTTATCGGCAAGCCTGGGAATTTCCTTCTGGTCTTCCATGGTCTCTGTCGGCAGCCCCAGCATAAAATAGAGCTTTACCTTTTGCCAGCCGCCTTCAAACGCAAGCCCTGCGCCGTTTAGAATCACCTCTTCCGTCAATCCCTTGTTAATCACATTCCGAAGGCGCTGCGAACCTGCCTCCGGCGCAAATGTCAGGCTGCTCTTGCGGACGTCCTGCACCTTGCTCATGACGTCTAAGGAAAAGGCGTCAATCCGCAGAGACGGCAGCGAAATATTTACGCCCTTCTCCCGAAATTCCATAAGGTAATCTATCAATTCCGCAAGCTGGCTGTAGTCGCTGGAACTTAAGGAACTGAGCGAAATCTCCTCGTGCCCCGTGCTCTCAAGCATTTCCTTTGCACAGGATTTGAGCATTGACAGTTCACGCTCCCTGGTGGGGCGGTAAATCATGCCTGCCTGGCAGAACCGGCATCCGCGGATACAGCCGCGCTGAATCTCGAGAACCACCCGATCCTGCGTCACCTTAATATAGGGAACCAGCGGTTTTTTCGGATAATAAGTATTGGTCAGATCCATCTGAATTTCTTTGCGGACAATCGGTGGAACATCCTCATGCTTTGGCGCAAATGACGCGATTACGCCGTCTTCCTGGTAAGATACTTCATACAGGGAGGGCACATAAATCCCCGGCACATGGCACGCGGCGCGCAGGAATTCCCGGCGTGTGCCGCCCTGTTTCTTTATGGATTTATACAGCTCAAACAGTTCATCGTACCTTGTCTCCCCTTCACCGATATAAAACAAATCAAAGAAATCGGCAAGCGGTTCCGGATTATACGTGCAGGGACCGCCGCCAATCACATCTCCCTTTTTCTCACGCCCGCCGCCTAACATCATACAAACGCTGCCGACTTGTTTTGCGCAAATC
>CAJUOE010000014.1 GCA_910587895.1 uncultured Lachnospiraceae bacterium | reverse complement strand
GCCTGTGTATCAGTATTCACGGACGCATTTGTATCTTTGCTGCTGTCACCGCACGCTGTAGCTGATGCTGCTAAAACTCCTGTTAAAATAAGTGCCAAAACTTTCTTTTTCATAATAAAAACCTTTCCTCTTCTCCCTTTGTTGAACAGTTACCCTATTATAATAACACTAATTTTGAATTTGTCAAATGTTTTATTTTACTTTTTGCCTCTTTTCCTGTTCCTTTCTCCACTTTTGTTGACTTTTGTGCGGATTTGATGTCATATTTCCATATTTTTCATATATTATTTTATACATCTCTACATTATTTTTTATAGAAAGGCGGCGGTTACAGTATGTCCCAGACTCATCACAGGAAACCATTTCTCCGTCTGGATCACGTAAACTTTTCCTACTACAGCAATCTCGGTGAGGTAAAAGTCTTAAATGACATCAGTCTTTCCGTCGAAAAGGGAGCATTCGCAGCGCTGGTCGGTCCGAGCGGCTGCGGTAAATCCACGATTCTCTCCCTGATTGCGGATCTGCTGAAACCGGTAAGCGGATACATAACTTTTTACTCAGAGAACTTTAGCGCCCCGCGCATAGGATATATGCTTCAGCATGACCATTTGCTGGAATGGAGAAATGTCTATCAGAATATAACACTCGGTCTCGAGATACAGAAAAAGAAAACACAGGAAAATCTTGCGCTAGTGGACACGTTGCTAGAGAAATATCACCTGTCACATGTCAGAAACCAGAAGCCCTCTGCACTTTCTGGAGGAATGCGGCAGCGAATCGCACTGATCCGGACACTTGCAATCCGTCCTGACCTGCTTCTGCTCGACGAGCCGTTCAGCGCGCTCGACTACCAGACGCGGCTCAATGTATCCAAGGATGTCCACGACATCATCAAATCGGAACAAAAGACTGCCATCCTTGTGACACACGACATCTCAGAGGCCATTTCCATGGCAGATGTCATATTTGTGCTTACAAAATCTCCCTGTACGGTCAGGGATGTGATTCCAATCGAGTTTGAAGCCAACGGAATCAGGCGGAAGGATATGAGAAAATCAAGTCTTTTTCAGGATTATTTTGATCAGATATGGAGGGAAATGCAGGATGAAAACACGGAAAAATAACCATAACGCAGCCATACAATCATCTGCGTTCACTGTCGGACAAAGAAACTTTCTGCGGCGGCAAAAACTGCAGAAATTATATATTTTTTGGAGCCGGATTCTGGTATTTACCGCCTTTCTGGCGCTATGGCAGATCTCAGCTGATCAGGGGTGGATTGACAGCTTTTATTTCAGCTCACCCATCGCTATCCTGAGATTGTTCTGGCATGATGTTGCAGACAGATCTCTGCTGAGCCATATCGGCATCACACTCTTGGAATCGGGTGTCAGTTTCCTGTTGATTATCGCACTCTCTGTGCTGATTGCCACATTTTTCTGGTTTTATCCTTCCCTTGGAAAAATGTGTAAGCCCTTTCTGCCTCATCCCCGGTGTTCCTTCCCCTTCCTGCCCGGATTCTTTCCAGCCAGATCCCGGCGTTCCCAAGCATCCCACCCACGTTAT
>CAJUOE010000013.1 GCA_910587895.1 uncultured Lachnospiraceae bacterium | reverse complement strand
CCGAGGGAATGGAACTTGCGGCCCTGACCCCGGATTCATAACTTGTTAAGAAATGGGATAATACTCTGTAAAAGAGTGGACTTATAATAGGCTTGCCGGAGAAAAAGGAGAACCACATGGAGAGCGGCACAATTTTTGCGGCGACATTGGCTGTTACACGCTTGGAAACGCCATGCCTCTGGATATGGTGGATACCTGCCTTTGCATGGGCGCCGGGATCACGATGGCACAGGGATTTCACTGGACAGAGCCTGACAGCACATGCTTTGCATTTATGGGCGATTCCACCTTCTTTGCCTCCGGCATGACCGGGGTGGTGAACGCCGTTTACAATGAGGCAGATATGATACTCTGCGTGCTGGACAATTCCACGACTGCCATGACCGGACACCAGCCGCATCCCGGAACCGGAAAGAACATGATGGGACATATCGTTGATAAAGTTTCCATAGAAAAGATATTAGAAGGCATGGGGGTTGCAAAAATTGTGACCGTAGACCCCCTGGATCTTGAGGCAAGCATCCAGGCAGTGAAGGAATGCACCGCCGTCAAGGGTGTGAAGGCGATTATCTTCAAATCCCCCTGCATTGCCATCAGCAAGCCGCAAGGGAAAATGCAGGTTTCCTCCGCGTGCATCCAGTGCAAGAAATGCATCCGTGAAATCGGCTGTCCCGCGCTTATCACACTGGATGGAAAAGTAGCTATCGACGAAGGACTCTGTACCGGCTGCGGCCTTTGCAGCCAGATCTGTCCGGTAAATGCGATTGGAGGTGACGGCAATGAATAAAGATATCTTAGTATGTGGAGTTGGCGGACAGGGAACCGTCCTCGCCTCAAAACTGATTGCCTCCGCAGCAATGAAACTTGGAAACGCCGTCCATTCGGCGGAAACAATCGGCATGGCGCAGCGCGGCGGCTCCGTGACAAGCCATATCCGCATTGGAGAACAGGCTTACTCCCCGTTGATTCCAGGCGGCTGCGCAGACGTGATTCTCGCCTTTGAACCCGCCGAGGCAGTGCGCAATCTTTCTTATCTTAAAAAAGACGGCGTTGTGATTGTAAACAGTGTTCCGGTAAAGCCTGTAACGGAATCCTTAAACGAATCCGGATATGACGGCACGCAAATGATTTCCTATTTGAAGACCAAATGCGAATGCATCGTTGTCGATGCTGAAAAGCTCTGCGCCCAGTTTGGCAGCACACGCTACTTCAATGTGGCAATCCTCGGCGTTGCCACCGGGACCGGCAAACTTGGCATTGATGCGGCAACTCTTTTAAAAGAAATCGAAACGCGCGTACCTGCAAAATTTGCAGACATTAATAAAGCTGCATTTATGGCAGGAGTACAATTTAGTAACAGAAAGGACGCTTAATCATTATGAAATTAAACAATACGCAGCTGAAACAGGTAGATGCTCAGATTCAAAGGCTCATCCGCTCAGAGAGCTATTACGGCAACATTTACCGTGAACAGGGAATTACAGGCATAAGCAGCCAGGAAGACTTTGAAAATCTTCCATTTTCCAGCAAGGATGATTTGAGAAATGCCTATCCGCTCGGCATACAGGCCGTGCCTGATGAAGACGTCGTGCGCATCCACTCTTCTTCCGGAACAACCGGCAAACCGGTGATTATTCCTTACACCGCCAAGGACGTGGACGACTGGGCAATCATGTTTGCAAGATGTTACGAGACAGCCGGCATCACCAACAAAGACCGCATCCAGATTACGCCGGGCTATGGTTTATGGACCGCCGGAATCGGATTTCAGGCAGGCTGTGAAAAATTGGGCGCCATGTGCATCCCCATGGGGCCGGGAAACACCGATAAACAGCTGCAGATGATGATAGATTTGAAGAGCACGGTTATCACCGCCACTTCTTCCTATGCCCTACTGCTGTCCGAAGAAATCAACAAGCGTGGCATCAAAGACAAGATCCATCTCAAAAAAGGCGTATTCGGCTCCGAGCGCTGGAGTGAGAAAATGCGCAAGACAATAAAAGAAAATCTGGATATTGAACTCTATGATATTTACGGGCTTACGGAAATTTATGGACCGGGCATCGGCATTAACTGTGAACACGAAACGGGAATGCATTACTGGGACGATTACATCTATATTGAAATCATTGACCCCAAAACAGGGAAACCTGTGCCGGATGGCGAAGAAGGAGAAATTGTCATCACCACGCTGGTAAAAGAAGGCGCTCCGCTGCTGCGTTTCCGCACACATGACATTTCCCGGATCATCCCCGGCGAATGCCCCTGTGGAAGAACCTATCCGCGCCTCGACATCATCAAAGGACGCAGTGACGATATGTTCAAAGTCCACGGCGTCAACATGTTCCCCAGCCAGGTAGAAGACCTGCTGCAGCTGGTAGACGGCGCGTCCAGCGAATACAATGTCACCATCGCACATGATGAGTCCCGGAACAAGGATATCATGATTGTGACCGTCGAGGTTGAGGGTCGCGTAGACTTCGAAGAGGCTGCGGCGAAAATCCAGAATTTATTCAAGTCGCGCATCGGCGTCACGCCCAAGATTACGGTTGTTCCGGTCGGCACGCTCCCGAGAAGTGAGAAAAAGACAAAGCGCGTCACCGATTACCGATTTGAAAATCAATAACTTACTTTTTTCAGGGTGTCCTTGATCTGCGGCGCCCTTCTTTCATACAGGGCGATAAGCTCTGCAATTTCCGGCAACGCAACGCGCTCTTTTTTCTCCGCGTAAAGCGCAAGAAAAAGACGTATCATATTTGTCTTCGCCATGCCGTAAACCAGGCATTTGCTAAAACTGTAATCTTCATAGATATCAAAGAAATTTGTAAGAAGGTAATACTCAAAATAGCGATTCAAAAGTTTGTCAAGGAGTGGAAATTTCTGATATAAATCCTGCTGCAAATCTGCGAATTTTTTCTCAGCAGCCTTCCCGTCCAGTTTCCCGAAACGATAAAATTTACGCAAATATTTTCTGCATAGCTGATACAACATAGGAGAAACCACTCTCAGGTTGGCATGATAAAATCCGTCAAATATCAATCTGTCCAGAAACTGCAAATCCATCTCAAACTGCGCATCTGCATGGTATGACAAGGGATCTGGAAATTCTGTGCTGAAATCTTTCCCTGCAAGGCAGGCATTTCTTGCGTCGCGACCATAATCAAGGATTGCCATGCTGTCATACCTCATGCCCTCTCTGAGCATCTGCGCCAGCCCGTCCCTTGATTTCATCAGATAGCCAAGAAATTCCCCGTCGTCATTGGTCGTGTTGATTTCATAGCCGGGCTCCCCTTCCATCACCCTATATGCAAGCGGTTCCTCATGGTACAGGGATCCCAGGAAAAGTTTCGCCGCCTCCGGACACGCGAGATAAAGCGTTTCCTCACAGAAAAAGCCCAGATGATATAGCTGCCGTGGAAACTGTACACACACGGCAGGCATATATTCTGAGCCACGTTTTTTCTGTATGCTGCAAAGACGGTCGTTATCCCAAAACGGACATCGGAAACGAAAGCTCCGAAAAGAGGCCGTATCTTCATTTCTTTTTAACAGGCATCTGAGCTTTGCGCCAAAAAGTCCCTTTTCATTCAGATATCTCATGTACACGTCGTAATCAACCGGAATCTTCCAGCCCATACAGCAATTTACCGGGCACTCAGCGCCAGTGCATTTAAATTCATCAAAAAATGAAATCCGCCTGATAAGCATTCTTTCAGGCCTCGTCAATTGCTTTTCCAATATCATGGCGCATATACTTATTGTCAAAGGATACCCATTCCGTTGCCTGATAAGCATTGGCGCGCGCCTCTTTCAAATCGGCTCCTTTGGCGGTAATGCCAAGGACGCGTCCGCCATTGGTGACAATCTTTCCATCCTTTAAGGCTGTTCCTGCATGGAAACAGTAATAACCCTCTGCGGATTCAAATTTATCCATGCCCTGAATCTCAAAGCCCTTTTCATAGGAAACAGGATAGCCTTCGGATGCCAGCACCACGCAGACCGCTGCGTTATCTTCAAACTGCAAATCTATCTCGTCTAATTTCCCTGCCACACAGGCTTCCATCACTTCTATCATATCATTTTTCATACGCGGCAATACGACCTGTGCCTCAGGATCGCCAAAACGCGCATTGTACTCCAATACCTTCGGTCCTTCCTCCGTCAGCATCAATCCGAAGAAGATGATTCCTACAAACGGACGACCCTCGGCAGCCATAGCGTCCACGGTCGCCTGATAGATGTATTTCTTACAGAACTCGTCCACTTCCTGCGTATAGAAAGGACTGGGTGAAAATGTCCCCATTCCTCCGGTATTCAAGCCCTGGTCTCCGTCTTTTGCGCGCTTATGATCCTGCGCGGAAGACATGATCTTAATCGTCTTTCCATCCACGAACGACAATACCGATACTTCGCGCCCCGTCATAAATTCTTCCACTACCATATGATTTCCGGCAGCGCCGAATTTCTTATCTTCCATGATCTCCTTAACGCCTGCTTTCGCCTCCTCAAGCGTCTTACAGATCAACACTCCTTTTCCCAATGCAAGCCCGTCTGCTTTCAGCACAATCGGCATCTTCGCATGTTCCAGATATTCCAACGCCTTTTTCGGGTCGTCAAACGTCTCATATGCGGCTGTCGGAATGTTGTATTTCTTCATCAGATCTTTGGAAAACGCCTTGCTGCCTTCCAGAATCGCCGCATTCTTCCTCGGGCCAAATACCTTCAGTCCGGCCTCCTCAAACGCGTCTACCACGCCGCCTACCAACGGGTCATCCATGCCAATGATCGTAAAGTCTATTTCCTTCTCTTTTGCAAAAGATACCAGCCTGTCAAATTCCATCGCCGAAATCGCCACACATTCTGCAATCTGTCCGATTCCTGCATTTCCCGGCGCGCAATAAATTTTATCTACCTTAGGGCTTTTTGCCGCGCTCATGGCAATTGCATGTTCACGTCCGCCGCTCCCTACAATCAATACTTTCATCCTG
>CAJUOE010000012.1 GCA_910587895.1 uncultured Lachnospiraceae bacterium | reverse complement strand
GATTCCTGTCAGGAAAGGGGAAAAATATGACCTGTCGTTATTTGCCAAAAGTTATGGCGAAGAGAAGCGACGGATTGCTTTCAAGGTAAGTCGTTGCGTTACATCGCCGGGGAGCATATCCCATACAGGCCGGTCATTCGATTGGAATAATCCATCGATGAACTGCCTATATCATATGACATTTTTGTACCATGTGCCGTATGTCCACGAATCAGGAATAAAGCCCAAAATCTGAAAAATTCCACGATTGCGGAAAAGGCTTTCTGCCGGACGGGTGCAAAATCAGATGTGCATTTTGCACTTCTGAAAATCCGGGCAAATCAAAAGCGCATTTTGCGCCTTTGAAAAGAATCACAAAGGGAAATGCGCCCGGCATGGATATGTGGTACAATGGGGATGGCGGCAAAAGCTGGCCGCTGGAAAGGAGCAGGAAGCCATGAAACAGGGGATAACGGTTCAGGAGCGGTTAAAGGATTTAAGGACGGAGCGGCATTTAAAATTAGAGGAACTGGCGGCGGTTACGGGGATTTCCAAATCAGCCTTGAGAAGCTATGAGAATGACGAACTAAAGGAAATCAGCCACAAAAACCTTGTGGAGCTGGCAAAGTTTTACGGTGTGTCAACGGATTACCTGCTCTGCTTGACAGAGAACCGGAACCATCCGGGCATGGAACTTACGGAGCTGCATTTGAGTGACAGCATGGTGGAGCTGTTGAAAAGCGGGCGTATCAACAACCGGCTGCTGTGTGAGATTGCCACACATGAGGATTTTATTACCCTGATGACGGACACGGAAATTTATGTAGATGGTGTGGCAACCGCCCACTTCCAAAACTTCAACAGCCTTCTGGAAGTCCTGCGGGGGCAAGTCCTTTCCCAATATCAGCCGGTGGAGGAAGATGCTGCGTTAAAGGCGTTGGAAGCTATGCAGGTACAGGAAGAAGATTATTTCTGTCAGGTCACGCACCGGACTTGGGACACTATCCTCCATGCCATAAGGGAAACGCACAAGAATGATACGGATAGTGCGCCGGACGGCTCCAATGGCATGAAGCTAATCAAGGACGCAAAGAAGGCGCTGGCCGTGCCGGGTTCCTATCTGGATGTGTTCACTGCCCTGATGTGTACGCAGCTACAAATCCGGTATGAGAAGCTGTCGGAGCAGGAGCGCACGGTTCTGAAAAATGTTATGAAGAAAACTCCGGCATATAAGGATTCACCGTTGAGCAGAATGAAACGGAGATAAGGAAATGCCGTTGCTTGGGATTTTTCCATGCAACGGCATTTTGGGTGGTTCTTATTCAATTTTTAAGCGCACAAACTGGAAGTTGTGTTTTTTACGCTACTTCCTCCCACTTCAACTTTGGATACAGCTCTCCTGTTTTAGCAAAATGGAGAACACATTCAGCAACCAGATTCAAATCATTGAGCGCATTTCGCTTGAGAACTGGAGTCTGTCCGCTGATATTTACAGGAGCGTCCTCTTTGGATGTACCATATTCGGAATTGACAGGCATATACATATGAGCCTCTTCATCTTCACCATATGTGTTAAAAGCCAGAGCCGCCCAATCATTCTCAATATCTACAGATAGAAAATCCTCTTCGCCATATTCATCCAAAGCTAACCATGCAGACCTACAATGATTTTCCCGAATTTTGCACACCAGTTTGTCTACAGTTTCTTGTGTAATAGGTTCCCCTTCACTATTAAGAAAACGAATAGCAAAATCACTCATATAAATTTACCTCCCTATTCCGATTTGTCGATAGCTTCATTATACCGCAGTCACTTTCCAGAGGGAATAGATTTTCCGAAAAAATCATTGTATCATAAACATTATTCTGTTGAATCTGCTCTTGTTCCGTTTTTTGTGATGATAAGCTGCCCCTGCTGGCATTTCACGGTGATTTTGTCCCCTGCGGAGAATCCAGCCTGTTCCAGCCACTTACCTTGTAAAAGAATCTGCGGCGGAGATTGCTTGTAATTGCCACGTCCATAGCATACAGTCAGTTTGCGGTCGTCCATCCGTCCTCCTTCCCCGCTGCCTGTCGGCATACGATTTCAAATACATTCCCGTCCTCTGTCCTGACAGTGAGCAGGCTGTTCCGCTCATCTGCGTTCAGGTCAACAATCCCCATCCCTTCACTGTCGTTTAGTAAATCAAAAAGCCTGTCCCTAAAATAGTTCAGTTCCATTCTGTTGTTCCCCTTTCATAGTTTATAGTCTACTAGCTAATATTATATAGTCTTTTAGAATCTATTGCAATCCCTAAGTGTGATGTAGTCTAAAAGTGTACAAAATAAATGCTAATAGCTTATGAAATGGGTGGCATTATGGAAGGTAAAGGATTAGGCAAACGTATCAACATGGTGAGGAAAGACCGGGGATTCACGGCGGACAGGCTCTCGGAGCTGTGCAATATCAACGCAACTTACCTCCGGCAGATTGAAGGCGGGATAAAGGTTCCCAGTCTGCCCGTATTTATCAATATCTGCAACGCACTGAAAATCTCCCCTGATTATCTGCTGCGGGATGCGCTGGAAGATAATGAGGTCAGCAAGATACGGGAGCTGGCAGAGCTGTGGGAAAGCACGTCGCCCAGCCAGCAGGAAATCGCCGTTGCCATGATTCGGGCGGTATTGGAGCGCAGGGAAGGTTAGAAAGATTTGCGAATATTAGCGTCTGATTTTGGATTGTTACATAGGAAAGATGTACAGGAGATTATTCAGAATTG
>CAJUOE010000011.1 GCA_910587895.1 uncultured Lachnospiraceae bacterium | reverse complement strand
TAAGGTGATTTTGGCTAGTTTGGACGAGGTGCCTACCCTGATTTTTGATGAGATTGACACTGGTTTGGGCGGCCGGGCTTTGGGCGTAGTGGGAGGACGGAATGTTCCGGACGTGATGAAAGAACATCAGGAGTTAATTGATGTTATAGAGAACAGAGATTTTACTGCCATTGAACCGCTCCTGAAACGCCACCTTTATGGCGGAATGCGCCGCATGGGCAGCCAATTGTTTTCCGAAGAATACCAGCGGTTCTTTACCGTATCTGAAAAGAGTAATTGATATTTATGTATATAAAAAAATTTTTCATGTGTTATATTACATACTAATGAAATTCACAAAAAAACTCACCGGAATTTCTTCCGATGAGTTCAAGCTTGGTTATTGAGGTCACATGTCTGATACCATAAATCATCTATCATTTTTTATCTTTTTTAGAAGATGATTTCTTGGCATTTTTTTCCGCTTTTTTCTTTTTCCCTGTCCCGTCTTCCTTTTTCGTTTTTGTCTTTTTCTCCGAAGCATCCGCCTTTTTGGCCTTAGCTTTTTCCTGTGTCTCTGTTTTCTTTCCCGTTTCCGGCTCATTCTTTGCTGTGACAGCCTTTATACCGGCCTCTTTCCCTGTCCCGGTTTTTGCCGCGTCCTCGGTTTTTTCCACCTTCTTTGCCGGAGCAGGCATCGGTGTGCAGGAGAACACCAAAGTACACATAGGCGGAAGATCGATCACCAGAGAATTCTCCCTGTCATCCCATTCCTCCTGCTTGCAGGTCTTCACCCTGGAATTGCCCTTTCCGCTGCCTCCAAAATCTGTGGCGTCACTGTTTAAGATTTCTTTAAACTTTCCGTAGAACGGCACACCCACCTGGAATTTCTCATGTTCCACCGGGGCAAAGTTGCAGATAAACAGCAGCGTTTCCTCCGGCTTATCTGTCTTGCGCAGGAAAGATACAATATTATCCTCACTTCTGGAGCAATTGATCCACTCAAAACCGTCCGGATGGAAATCCTTTTGGTACAAAGCCGGCTGGGTTTTGTACAGATGATTCAAAGCTTTTACATATTCCTGGGTATTCTTGTGTACCGGATAATCCAAAATACCCCATGGCAGTTCTTCATTTTCATTCCACTCGGAGACTTGTGCAAATTCCTGACCCATAAACAAAAGCTTCTTTCCAGGATGTCCATACATAAATCCATATGCTGCTCTCAGATTATTGGCTTTGGCCTCATAGGTGTCTCCGGGCATTTTGCACAACATGGAACATTTACCATGAACCACCTCGTCATGAGAGAATACCAGCACAAAATCTTCACTATATGCATACAGCATACTGAAGGTCAGCTCTCCGTAATGATGGTTCCTGAAATAGGGATCATACTTCATATAGCCGATAAAGTCATTCATCCACCCCATATTCCACTTATAGTCAAATCCCAAGCCGTCATCTTTCACATCACCGGTAATCTTCGGCCATGCCGTGGACTCCTCGGCAATCAGAACCGCGCCGTTCTTGCGCCCCTTAAACACGGAATTCAGATGTTTTAAAAATTCTACGGCTTCCAGATTCTCATGGCCTCCGTAGATATTGGCCACCCACTCTCCGTCATTCTTTCCATAATCCAAATACAGCATAGACGCCACCGCATCCATACGAATCCCGTCTGCATGGTACTGCTCTGCCCAGAACAAAGCATTGGCAATAAGGAAATTCTTTACCTGAGGCCGTCCGTAATTATAAATCAAAGTACCCCAATGAGGATGGGAACCTTGTCTGGGATCCTGATGTTCGTACACACTATCACAAGATACGCCGCCAAAAGAATCACATCTCCCATAAGC
>CAJUOE010000010.1 GCA_910587895.1 uncultured Lachnospiraceae bacterium | reverse complement strand
GGAAGACTATATAGATTACTACAACCATAAGAGAATCAAGGGAAAACTAAAAGGACTGAGCCCTGTTGCTTACAGGAACCAATCCTTAGAAGTTGCCTAACCCTGATTATAAACTGTCCAACATTTTGGGTTCAGTTCATTACTCGGTCAAAGTTTCAAGGGTGGTTTTCTATGTGTAGATACTTACAAAATGTAAAAACATATGTAAGCAATGCCAAAAGGAAAAGACCAAAGGTTAAAACAATAATAATTATTATGATTATATTTCGGACTTTAATTGATGGTCAAAAACCTGCCGTTTGCGGACAGTTCCGCATAACGGCAGGTTTTTCGTTATGATAGGTACATGAAACAAAGAACATTTTGGCGAACTTCAAATGAAGTTTCTTAGATTATTTTCAGGAGGTAACAATTATGCGTCATGTAATTATTCGTAGTATTTTAGGTTTGATCTGGCTGGCAGCGGCAATTATAAGCGGTGTTTCCGGTCACGTGGAAACGGCTGGTCTCTATGTGATTCTGTGCGGTGTGTTTCTGTACGCTGCGTTTGCAACTTGGAAAAAAGAAAAGGACAAAAGAGGAGGAGAATAAAATGAAAACGGCGCTGCTATCTGTCAACAATTTAACTGCATGGTATGGCAGAAAGAAAATGGTATTATCAGATGTTTCTCTTGAACTGGCGGAACATGAAACGGTAGGTCTTATTGGATTAAATGGAGCGGGGAAAACGACGTTTTTGCAGGTGTTGTCAGGTCTGCATTCCACATTTCAGGCAAAAAATATTTTGTTTCACGGAAAAACTGTGAAATTGCAAAAGAAGGATTTCAAACGCTGCCGTTATACGGTTTTTGCAGAGGATGATTCCTTTCGGTATTTCACATTTTGGGAATATTTGTCCTATGTATTTTCGGCTTATGGAAAGGAAGTTCCAGACGTGTCGGGGCTTATGGAGGGATTTGGCTTTGAAGAGTATGCGGACATTCTGTTGCGGGATCTTTCGACTGGCAACCGCAAAAAAGTATATTTGATTACTGCGTTTGCATTAAAACCGGAGCTGCTTTTCCTGGACGAACCGGTCAATGGGCTGGATTTTGAAAGTACGGAATTTTTGTATCAGCAGATTTCTGCTTACAGGGAATTTGGGACAGTCCTGTTCTCTTCACATATTCTGGAAAGCATTACGCTGACTTCTGATCGCGTACTTGTTTTAGGAGATGGAAAGATTCAGCAGACATTTGAAGGCGGACAGATCAATGCCGCGGATATTCGGGAGGCGTTATAGGATGAACGTGATATTTAAAGCTTTTATGAAAAATTTATTTGGCGCATCTTATGAGAGGGTAGCGCGGACATTTTTTATTTACCTGATAGTATTTTGGGGATTGCATATTGCTGATGTTAAGATTGAGATTGTACCGTCCATATTATATTTGATGGTAACCGTATTTACCGCCGGCGTCATGTGGCAGGCGCTTTCTTCTGAAACGAATATGGCTCAATTGCAAAAAATAAGAATGCTTCCTTTTGAGGAGTGGAAATTGTTTTTTTGTTATATCGCTGCCATGGGAAGTTATGTATTTTTGACAAAAACAGCAGCCCTTCTGACTGTGCTGTTGGCTGTTTCTGATTGGAGCCTGAGGGAATTTTCGGGAAGTCTTCTTTGTGCGGGAATTGCAATCCTGATGATGCCTGCCTTTCATTTCCTGAAATTACAAATGATTTCTGAAAATGAAAACAGACGAACCGTCAAAAAGCACAGGAATTACTCTGTGTGGCGCTATTTCTTTCGGTATTTGAGAACGCATAAGAACTATTTGATGAATATGGGAATCATGTACGGTGTCGCCTGTGTGCTGCCGTTGGTGTTTCGGGGAATGGAAATTGAATTTGTTGTTCCGGTTGGTTTTGTCATTCTTTCCATGAACACACCTCTTGGCATTTTCCTGTCCTGCGACCCTGCCTTAGAGCGTGCAGTCCATGTTCTGCCCGCGCCGGGAAAACGGTTTTGCGTGCCTTACAGCCTGTTCATTTTCTTATGTAATATGATTGCAGAAACGATTTTTCTTTGCAGCCTGCAAATCCAGATGGGTGGCGTGACATTCCAAATGATAATGATTGCTGTTGTGGTAGCCCTGTCAAGCGCAGTCGGTTCCGTTCTTCTGGAATGGTTCTGTCCCATCCGGGGCTGGAAACTGGAATGCGATTTGTGGCATCATCCCAGGAAGTATCTTGTGCCTGCGGGAATGCTATTGCTGTTGACCCTGGCGGGCTAAAATGTGGCTGGAATTTGTATCAAAGTCTCCCATATAGCATCCATGCCTTCCTTTCCGGGGATATGTCCGGAATCTGGAATAACGCGGCAGTTTAAATGGGGGTTTCCCATAGATGCTGCCTGTTCCATGATATCAGATGTCGATGTCACAATGTCGGTGTCCCCCTGCAAGATATAATAGGGGATGCTCACCTGCGACAATTCTTCACGCAAATCTATTTTTAACAGTTCTGCCCACAGGCAGGTACTTGTGGAAGTCCCATTTATCATAATGGCTTTAAAATCCTTGAATTTATAGTCAGGGCTTGTCAGCAGACCCCTGATAATTGCGCCCACTGGCGCTTTTGGCCCTTTTTTATTCGTGTAGCCGTCGGTATATTTACGAATGCTTCCAGTCAATAATTGCATATCTTTGTCACTGGCATTATCCGGTGTGATTGCCCGGATTCTATGCATCTTTTTCTCAGGCAAAGCGGATTTCTCCAGAGTTTCAAGAACTTCATCATTAAACAGCAGTTTGTGCAGAACCTGTCCCCAGACTATAGCGGCGTCTATAGTTTCGCCAATTCTATGTACCGTTTTCAGGGTAAGCACGCTTCCCCATGACATGCCAAAGAGGATAATTTTGTTGGAGGGGAAAATTTTCTTCACCTCAGAGATCAGGTCGGTAGTCATTTCGACAAAAGAGTCGATGGTAAACTGATCTTTTAAATCGTAATTATTGATGCCGCAGCCTAACTGATCCCAGTACACCATGAGAAAATGTTCAGTAAACATTGGGAATAATCCCCTGCATCCGGCGGAGAAAGGGATAGGCGTCCCCGGACCGCCATGCAGGTTGATGACAATAGGAAGGTCTTTGTTCTTCCCTTCAATCAAAACTTTCTGCGGCATGTTTCCCAGAGAAAATTCATACATTTTGGAGATTTCGTTTTCTTTTATAATCTGTTTTCTGGATTTTTTCATGGTGGACGTCAACTCCTGTCATAATAAGTATTGTGTTATTTGATTTTAACTTCTTCTGCCGGGACATTGAGGCGGGTAGTTGGCGAATATGTTTCCATGGCGGCATTGAATGTCTTTAAATCTTCTTCCTTGGTGAAGGAAACTCCTCCCATCCTTTTTCCGTTGGCGTCAAAGAAGTAAACGTCATAGAACCTGCCTTTTGGTTTGATGATGCTGGGATTCTTGCTCTGCGCGCAATAAGTCTTGGCAATGTCCGACAGGCGGAAGATGCCGTAATCAAATTCGTTTCGATATGTAAAAGAGGCCCTCAGATAATGTTCTGTTATGTAGATGGAACTTTCACCGTTTTTGCCGTTGTAAATGTATACCAGCGGTTCCGCCATCATCTCCGCATCAAACTGTTCCAGCTCCTCCGGGGAAAGGTGGAGTTTCTCCAGGAATTCTGCGGCAATGGTAAGTTTCTTTTTGGGAGCCATCAGGCGTTTCAGGGGAGAAGATGTATTCTTATTTAGCATTTCCAATATTTTTCGTTCATTTTGTAACCATTGTGACATTTGAAATCCTCCGTTTTGGGAATGAGCAGTATTCTCATTTGTTTTTAGATACATTATAACATGGGTGTCAATCCGTAGTATCGCGGCGAATCAAAATAGGGGTGATTTGCCGATGGATGGGAGCCTCCAATGGCTTTGGCACGCGTTTTTTCATTTCGTCCATCTGTAACACCAAAAGCTCCATCGCATTTTCGACCATTTTTTCAATCTGCTGGCCGATGGTAGAGATGGGCAGGATGGCTTCGCTGGCGATGGGGGAATTATCGAATCCGATAATCCGGTAATTTGGGGGGAGGGAACCGTATTTTCGGATGACTGCATTCAGGAATATGTTGGCGTAGGTGTCATTTGAAAGGAAGATGCCCTTTCTTGTTTCGTCCATTTCTTCAATCTGGTTAAAAATCCGCTGAATCTGTTCTACGGTGCTGGAATAGGTATTTCCGAAATCAGCGGTAATGACTTCGTAGGGGATATGGTTTGTCCGGCAGGTATCCTCAAAGCCCTGGATTCTGCCGTATGCTGGTATATGCCTGGGGGTATCGGCGTTGATGTGTATGAGCCTGGAGCATTGGTTCTTAATCAGCAGGCTGGTTGCCTGCACGCCGCCCATGTAATTGTCCGTGCATACGCCGCATACATATTCCGATTCCCGCTCAATGGTGACGATGGGAATCTGATAGGACGCCAGTTCCTTTGAGGTCAGTGTGTGGCTGAGAACAATCAGGCCTTCAATCTTATAAGCGAGGAGTTCATTGATATAATTCTGTTCAATTTCTTTATCGTTATTGCCGACAAATACCAGAAATTTATAGTTGTGTTCTCCGTAGGTTGACAAAATCTGGTTTAGCATCTCCGCATAATAGTGTAGGTAAAGGTTGGGGACGATGATGCCGACAAATTCACTTTTTCCATTTGCCAGGACTTTTGCCAGCTTGTTTTCGTGATAGCCAAGCTCATCAAGGGCCCGGGCAATTTTTTGCTGATTTTCGATGGTAAGGGAATCGGGATTGTTAAAATACCGGGAGATGGTCGTCTTGGAGAAGTTCGTGTATGCTGCAATATCTGCAAAGGTAACTTTCTTTTTGTTCATGGCATGTCAACCTCTTTTCCGTTCCTAATAAGGAAGATTTGTTACCAGTCCATTATATCAGGGGAGGGGAAGAAAATCAATAAAAAGATAACCGATTAAGTGACCGGTTACAACCTGATAGATGCTGGGGTTAAAAAATTTGAAAAAAGTGGTTGACAAAATGGAAAGCACGGTATATGATGTCTTTTAAAGAACCGGTTACTTAACCGATTACATAACTGGTTATGCAAGGGGCGTAATGATATTCATCAGTAGCATGGGAAAGCTTTAGGTATCTAAGAAAGGAGCGTAACATGAGAAAGAAGTTACCATACAGTTTGCTGATTTCTTCTCTCTTCGCGGGAATCCTGTTTGCGGGATGCGGGCAGAAACAGCCTGCGCCGGGCGAGATTGCAGGGTATGACGAGGGGGAACAGTACCTCTCCATCTGGGTTCATTCGATTGAGGAGACGGAAGAAGGGCAGTGTTACAAGGAATCGGTAGAGGCGTTTAATGAGAAATATGACGGAACTTATTTTGCAGATATTGAGTTTATACCGAGAAATGACAGTGGCGGCGGCTATTCAGATAAAATCAATGCGTCGGTGATGTCTGGCGGCTTGCCGGATGTATTGACGGTAGATGGCCCTAATATCGCTGCCTATGCAGAGAACGGAATTATTCAGCCGCTGGCAAAACTGACGGAGGAAGAAAAGAGCGTTTATCTGGAATCCATTATCGAGCAGGGAACTTATGATAACCAATTGTATGCATTGGGGGCTATGGAATCCAGCGTGGGCTTGTATTACAACCGCAAGATTCTTGAGGAGGCGGGAGTGGAAGTACCGGACGCCGAACATCCGTGGACGTGGTCGCAGTTTCAGGAAGTATTGGAAAAGGTCAAGGCGGTGACGGATAAGAAAAACGGATATGCCCTTGATATGACGTTTCCGGTAGGGGAGGCAACCATTTATTATTACGCCCCATTCTTCTGGTCGAACGGCGGTGACTTCGTGGACAATACGGGGCTTAACGCAGATGGCGTCCTGAATTCTGACAAGAACCTGCAAACGCTGGATTATTTTAAAACGATATTGGAGGAAGGGTATATGTCCCCGGTGCAGATTACCGATTTGTTTGAGAGCGGCAGGGCAGCCTTTAAGTTTGACGGTGCATGGGAAGTCAACACGGTTTACTCCAATTATCCGGAAATTGAATTGGGCGTGGCGCCTTATGTGGTTTCTGATGACTGGAAAGGAGAGCGGTATACGCCGACCGGTTCCTGGGCGTTTGCAGCCTCTTCCAAAACCAGGCATATCGAGGGCGCGACGAAATTAGTCCAATATATGAGCGGGGTTGAGAGCGGCAAGCGTCTCTGGGAGAAGAATAAAAGTTTTCCCTCTACGTACGAGGCGTTTGAGAGCAGCCCACTGTTTGAGGAGGATGAAAATTACAAGGCTCTGTATCATCAATTGAGCCAGTATGGGCATCCAAGATCCAAGACGCCGGTATATCCGCAGGTTAGCGCCTCTGTGCAGGAGGTTCTGGAAAATGTGGTGCTGACAGGGAAAGATGCGCAGGCGGAACTGGATAAATCAATAGAAAGGATTAACGCAAAATTAAAGCGTTATAGGGTGAAATCATGAAAAAGAAGAAATCAGATTCGCTTTTGGGAATGGCTTTTTTTGGCCCGGCGTTAGTATTGCTTACGATCTTCCTGTTTTTGCCAATGGTATTGACGCTGGTGTTTAGCTTTACCGATTTTTTTGCACTGAATCCCAGCCTTACGCATTTTACGGGATTGGAAAATTATTTTCAGATTTTTAAGGATGAAGACTTCAGGCAGGCGTTTTTCAATACCGTCCAGTTCGTCATTATCATTGTTCCCTTGCAGGGGCTTGGGGCGCTGGGGCTGGCAATGCTGATCAACAAAGTCAGCCATTGTAAAAAGTATTTCAAAGTTGCCTTTTTTGTCCCGGTAGTGATGTCGCTGGCGGTGGTATCGACCCTCTGGATTCAGATTTATAGTCCCGAAGGCATCCTGAATGCGATTTTAGGCGTGTTTGGAGTCTCGGCGCAGCCTTTCATCAACAGCGCGAGCCAGG
The DNA here is from genome assembly GCA_910587895.1 of uncultured Lachnospiraceae bacterium. Lineage (GTDB taxonomy): Bacteria > Bacillota > Clostridia > Lachnospirales > Lachnospiraceae > Petralouisia. The sequence continues at coordinate 8,084 of CAJUOE010000010.1, read as the reverse complement.
CGTTGCCATCCATTGCCATCATGAGCGTATGGCAGGGGGTTGGATATCAGATGATTATTTTTCTGGGAGGAATTCAAGCCATCAATCCGGCGCTCTATGAGGCGGCAGAGATGGATCATGCTACGCCGTGGCAGAAATTTAGGGACATTACCCTGCCGGAGTTGAAACCATTGTGTGTCTTTGTGTTTATCACCATTACAATCGGCGCGTTTCGTATGCTGGTGCAGCCTATGGTAATGACGGGCGGCGGGCCGTCCCATTCTACCTATACGGTAGTATATGATATTTACGAGACAGGAACAGTAAACTGGGAAATTGGTCTTGCATCTACAATGGCAATTGTCTTTGCATTCTTTGTAATGATTTTAACCGTCATTCAGACCGTCCTGACGAGAGATAAGGAGGAGAACCATGGTAACAAAAAAGCAAAGAAGAAATAATTGGATTTTAACGGTTGTATTGTTGATTGTATCACTGTTCTTCCTGTTTCCGGTTATCTGGATGCTGGCAAATTCCTTCAAACCGGATGCGGCGATTACAGCAGATATGAATTCCCTGCGGGCATTTGTGCCTCCGGCGTTGAATGGGAGTTTTCTGGATAATTACATATCCGTAATTACCAATACCAGTTTTATCAAATATATGTGCAATACATTATGTTATGCTGTTATACTGATAGTTCTGGGCGTTGTGGTCAATGGGCTTGCCGGTTATGCGCTGGCAAAAATCAGGTTCCCGTTCCGGGAGCGCTGGCTGATGATCATTATGCTGTTGATGATTGTCCCGATGGAGACGATTATAACGATTCATTTTCTGATTATTGCCAAGTTGGGATTGTTGAATACGATTATTGGCTATATTCTGCCAATGGTGGTAAATCCGTTTAATATCTTTTTGTTTCGGCAGGTGTTTGTCAGTCTGCCGGATGATGTGTACGAGGCCGCGCAGCTCGACCATTGCGGGCCGCTGAAATACTTTTTTACAATGGTACTGCCTATGTCCAAAAGCGTTGTGGCAACGGTGAGCGTCTTTACGTTCCTGAACGTATGGAACGATTATCTGTGGCCGTCGCTGGTCTTCACATCCGGAGATTTGCTGACGGCGCAGATTGGACTGAATGCAATCACGTCAAATGAAAATACAACCACAGGACAGACGCTGGCAGTCATTACAATGGTTACAATACCGGTGATTATTATTTATTCATTTTTCTCAAAACAGATTGTAGAAGGTGTGGTTTCTACAGGTTCAAAGGAGGGCTAAATTATGAGCTATGTGGAGTTAAAAAATGTATGTAAAAAATATAAAGGAAATGATAAAAATTCTGTTACGGATTTTAATCTTCAGATTGAGGAAAAGGAGTTTATCGCTTTTGTAGGACCGTCCGGGTGTGGAAAATCAACCACGCTTCGCATGATTGCCGGGTTTGAGGATATCACATCGGGCGAGCTGTTAATCGGTAATAACCGCATGAACGAAACGGCTCCGGCAGACAGGGGAATTTCCATGGTGTTCCAGAATTACGCCCTGTATCCCCATATGACGGTGGAAAAAAATATTTCCTATGGTCTTAAAAATATGAAAGTGCCGACAGATGAAATAAAGAAAAAAGTGGACTGGGCAGTGCAGATTCTTGGATTGGAAGAGTATCGTTACAGAAAGCCGAAGAACCTGTCTGGAGGGCAGCGCCAGAGAGTTGCTTTGGGAAGGGCAATCGTCAAGAACCAGAAATTGTTCTTGATGGATGAGCCTCTTTCGAACCTGGACGCCAAATTAAGGGTAAGTATGAGAAATGAAATCAGCAAGCTGCACCGTAGCCTGGGGAGTACCACAATTTACGTCACGCACGACCAGGTCGAGGCAATGACGATGGCAGACCGCATTGTCATCATGAAAGATGGCGTCGTGCAGCAGGTGGGCAAGCCCATGGATTTATACGAGCATCCGGTCAATAAATTTGTGGCGGGCTTTATCGGATCCCCGCAGATGAATTTCTACGATGTCACCATAAAGGGAAACGATATGGTATTTATGGATGGGAAAGCATTCAGGTTGCCGGACTCCGTGGGAGAAAGACTGAAGGGAAGGGAGCATGTAATTATGGGAATCCGTGGGGAGGACATTAAGTTTGACTCATCTAATCTGGACATCTATGCAGATGGCAGGCAGAAGGCAGTGATTGACAATACGGAGATTATGGGAAATGAAAATAACCTGTATTTTGAATTTGGGGGAATTGCCAGTGTGGCGCGTGTTTCCAAGTATGAGGTCAGCCAGGTCGGCGATGAGGTTGAATTTGTATTCATGCCCCATAAAATGCATTTCTTTGATGTAGAAACAGAACAGGCGATTGTATAGCGAGGAAGGAAATGATGGAGGAAACAATGGATTTATTACAAAAAGCAAGAGACTATGAGGAGGAAAACCGCATTCCCCAGGAGGAAAGGCCGGCATTTCATGTAACGCCTCCGGTTGGCTGGATAAATGACCCCAATGGATTTTCTTTTTATCAGGGAAAAGTACACCTGTTTTATCAATATCACCCCTATAGCACCGCTTGGGGACCGATGCACTGGGGGCATCAGACGAGTAAAGATTTTATCCGTTGGCAGGAATGTGCCGCTGCGCTTGCGCCAGATGAGGCGTATGATAAGGAGGGCTGTTTTTCTGGAAGCGCCATAGAAACAGAGCAGGGCCATGTGCTGGTTTACACGGGGGTTGTGAAAAATGACGATGGATCTGGCGTCCGGCAGAATCAATGCATTGCGGTTGGTGATGGAAAAAATTATAAAAAATCAGCAAAATGTCCTGTTATTACAGGGGATATGCTGCCGGAAGGTTTTAGCCGCTCGGATTTTCGGGATCCCAAGATTTGGAAGGATGGGAATGTTTATTATCTGGTAGCAGGCAATCTGGATGGTGATGGAAATGGGCAGATTGTATTGTTTTCAAGTGAAAACCTGTACCAGTGGAAGTATGAGGGAGTTCTGGCACATAGTGAAGGAACCATTGGCAGGATGTGGGAGTGCCCGGATTTCTTCGAACTGGACGGAAGGCATATTTTAATCTGTTCACCGCAGGATATGGAAGCACAGGGCTATGAATTTCACAGTGGGAATAACGCTGTTTATTTTCTGGGCGACTATGAGAAAGGATCAAAAACTTTTTCCAGGGGGAATCCGGTTTCGCTGGATTATGGGCTGGATTTCTATGCGCCGCAGACGACCGTCCTGCCGGATGGAAGGCGTATCATGATTGCATGGATGACGTCATGGGACGCCCTCTTTATTCCGGAGGGGCAGAAATGGCAGGGGATGATGACATTGCCCCGGGAACTGCGTGTGGAGCATGGGAAATTGATGCAGCAGCCGGTCAGGGAATTGAAAAATTACCGAAAAAATAAAATTTTTTATAAAAATGAAATACTGGAAGGCGAAAAATGTTATAATGGAATTCGTGGCAGGATGATAGATTTTACGTTGACAATCCATGCAGGTGAATTTCATGAATTCACGGTTGATGTGGCGAAAAGTGAAGAATACCATACACGGATTAGCATAGATAAAGATAAAAATATTATGGAAATTGACCGTACGTATTCCGGCGTAAGGCGCGATGTTGCCTGCATCCGGCGTGTGAAACTGCCAGATTGCGAAGCAGGTGTAAAGCTCCGCTTTATTATGGATCGTAATTCGGTGGAATTGTTTGTAAACGATGGTGAAATGGCAGTCAGTACCGTCATATATACGCCGCTGGATGCAGAAGAAATTTCTCTGTGCTGTGATGGACGGGCGGTCATTGACCTGGAAAAATATGAGATTGAACTATGAGAATGGGCAAAAGAATAAAGGAGGTCAGATATGGATGTTGTAGCGCTTGGTGAGTTGCTGATTGATTTTACCAATAATGGAGTCAGCGGACAGGGAAACGATATGTATGAGGCGAACCCGGGCGGGGCGCCATGCAATGTGCTTTCCTTTTTACAGAAAATGGGATATTCTACTGCATTTATTGGAAAGGTCGGGAGAGATGCATTTGGAAAATTGTTAAAGGATGCAATTTGGGAACAGGGGATTGGAACGGAAGGTCTTCTGTTCGATGAAAAAGTTCCGACTACGCTGGCTTTTGTGCATACTGCACCGGACGGAGACCGGGATTTTTCCTTTTACCGCAATCCGGGTGCGGATATGATGCTCTGCAAACAGGAGGTAGACACATCCCTGATTCAATCTGCGAAAATTTTTCACTTTGGAAGCCTTTCCATGACCTCTGGGCAGGCGGAAGAGGCAACCAGATACGCAGTAGAGACGGCGAAGGAGAGTGGCGTTTTGGTATCTTTTGATCCCAACCTGCGTCCGCCTCTGTGGAGTGACCTGGGAGTGGCAAAAGAAAAGATTGCCTATGGGTTATCGCAGTGTGACATCCTCAAAATATCCGATAATGAAATAGAGTTTATGACAGGCGAGCAGGACATTGAAACGGGTGTGCAAAAAATCATAGAGCAGTACCAGATTCCGTTTGTCTGTGCAACGATGGGCAAAGAGGGAAGTAAAGCCTTCTATCGCAATCACGTTGTAACGGGGACGCCGTACCATTCAGATAAAACCATCGAAACCACGGGAGCCGGGGATACGTTTTGCGGATCTATGCTGCATTTTGTTTTGCAATATGGCATGGATGGTTTTACCCCTGAGATTCTGGAAGAACTGGTAACTTTTGCGAATGCAGCATCATGCCTGGTTACGACAAGAAAAGGCGCGCTGCGCGTGATGCCGTCCAAATCAGAAATTGAAATGTTCCGAAAGGAGAACAGATCATGAGAGAAGTCAAAATTGAATTAGATACGATTGAAAAGGTAAAAGATTTTGTTAATCGCATATCGGCTTTTTCAGGAGATTTTGATATAATGTCAGGAAGATATGTGATTGATGCGAAATCCGTTTTAGGAATTTTCAGTGTGGATCTGTCGAAACCTTTAACATTGAGAGTTGCAAATGAAGAGGAATGGGAGCAGGTACAGGAGAAGATACAGAAATTTATTTTATGAAGGAGAACAGCCGATGACACTCACTCAATTGCACTATATTATCACGATTGCAGAGACGAAGTCCATGAATAAAGCGGCGGAGCAACTGTACGTGTCGCAGCCTTCTTTGACGAGCGCGATTAAGGAACTGGAAAAGGAACTGGGGATTACGCTGTTTTACCGCAGCGGTAAGGGCGCTACGCTCACAAACGACGGGGCGGAATTTCTGCTGTACGCAAAGCAGATTTACGGCCAGTATGAAAGTGTGATGGAGAAGTATGGCAAAGGCGGCTCCTGCAAAAAGAAGTTTGGCGTTTCCACGCAGCATTATTCTTTTGCGGTGAAGGCTTTCGTAGATATGGCGAAAGAGTTTGATATGTCGGAATATGAATTTGCCATCCGGGAGACAAAGACGGCGGAGGTAATCAGCGACGTCAGTACGATGAAAAGCGAGATTGGCGTGCTGTACCTCTGCGATTTTAACCGCAAAGCCATCGGAAAGCTGCTGAGTACAGCGGGGCTTAAGTTTCATCACCTGATTGAATGTCAGGCGTACGTCTATCTCTGGAAGAACCATCCGCTTGCAAAAGAGAAATCCATCTGTTTTGAACAGCTTGGGAAATATCCCTGTCTTTCTTTCGAGCAGGGCGACAACAGCTCATTTTACCTGGCGGAAGAAATACTGGCAACGAATGAATATGCGCAGGTTATCCGGGCAAATGACCGTGCAACCATGCTGAACCTTATGATCGGGCTGAATGGATATACGCTTTGTTCGGGGATTATCAGTGAGGAACTGAATGGAAATGGATTCGTCGCCGTACCTTATGAGGATGATGAGCAGAATCCAAACAGTGTAATGGAAATAGGCTATATCACGAAAAAGAATATCCTTCTCAGCCGCATGGGGGAGAAATATGTGGAGGCTCTGAAAAACTGTCTGGGATTAGAGTGATAAGAACATAAGCCTTGTTATAGAATGAATCTATAACAGGGTATTTTTTTTGCATATTGGACAGAGGAAAAATGCTGTGTTAGTATGCTTGCAGGAACAAAAAAACAGCAAAAAAGAAAAAATGCATTTTATGTATCAGGAATGGAAAGGTCTGGAAAGGAGAGAGATGATGGCAGATTATTATAAGGGAATCTCAGGATTGATTGGGAATACGCCGCTGGTTGAGGTGGCAAATATCGAAAAGGAACTGGGGCTTGCGGCAACGGTACTGGTAAAGCTGGAGTATTTGAATCCAGCAGGCAGCGTAAAAGACAGGGTTGCAAAAGCGATGATTGAAGATGCGGAAGAAAAAGGGCTTCTAAAGGAAGGATCCGTCATTATCGAGCCGACTTCCGGCAATACTGGAATCGGGCTTGCGGCGATTGCGGCTGCCAGAGGATATCGTATAATCCTGACGATGCCGGAGACGATGAGCGTGGAGCGCAGGAATATTTTAAAGGCGTACGGTGCAGAGCTTGTGCTTACGGAAGGTGCAAAGGGCATGAAGGGAGCGATTGCGAAAGCGGATGAGCTTGCAAAGGAAATCCCGGACAGCTTTATTCCGGGCCAATTTGTAAACCCGGCAAATCCCGCAATCCATAAAAGAACGACCGGGCCGGAAATCTGGCGGGATACAGATGGAAAGGTAGATATATTTATTGCAGGCGTGGGAACCGGGGGAACAATAACGGGCGTCGGCGAATATCTCAAGGAGCAAAACCCCGATATCAGGGTGGTGGCGTTGGAGCCTTCCGATTCTCCGGTTCTTTCCGAAGGAAGAGCAGGAGCCCACAAAATTCAGGGAATTGGAGCCGGATTCGTACCGGAGGTATTGAATACGAAGGTGTACGATGAAATTTTTCAGGCACAAAGCGAAGATGCTTTTGCGGCGGCAAAACTTTTGGCGAGAAAAGAGGGAATTCTGGTTGGAATCTCGTCCGGGGCAGCGCTGCATGGGGCGATTGAACTGGCAAAAAGGCCAGAAAACAAAGGAAAGGTAATTGTTGCCCTGCTTCCGGATACGGGTGACAGATATTACTCGACCCCATTATTTACGGAATAAACAGGTACAAACTAAACAGGAAAAACGAGTGGCATTGATGAAAAGGAACGGAGGAAAGAAATATGGCAGATATCAGAGATTCTAAAAACTGGGGATTTGAGACCAGGCAGTTACACATAGGACAGGAGCAGGCGGACCCGGTGACGGATGCACGCGCCGTTCCTATCTATGCGACGACTTCTTATGTATTTCATGATTCACAGCACGCAGCAGACCGTTTTGGCTTGCGTGACGCGGGAAACATCTATGGAAGGCTGACGAATCCGACGGAGGATGTGTTTGAGCAGAGAATCGCCTCATTGGAGGGCGGCGTTGCTGCGCTTGCCGTAGCATCCGGGGCGGCGGCTTTGGCTTATACGTTTCAGGCGCTTGCAAAGTCCGGGGAGCATATTGTGGCGGCAAAAACAATTTATGGGGGAACGTATAATTACCTGGCGCACACATTTCCACTCAACAATCAGGTGACGACAACGTTTGTTGACCCTGAGGTGGAAGGCGCTTTCGAGGCAGCGATACAGGAAAATACCAAGGCAATTTTCGTGGAGACACTTGGCAATCCCAATTCCAACGTCATAGATCTGGAAAAGATTGCCGGGATTGCCCACAGCCATAATATTCCACTGGTTGTTGACTCTACGTTTGCAACGCCTTATCTTATCCGTCCGATAGAATATGGCGCGGATATTGTAGTGCATTCGGCAACGAAATTTATTGGAGGGCATGGGACGGCGATTGGCGGCGTGATTGTTGACAGCGGAAAATTTGATTGGAAATCAGCGGGGAAATATCCATGGATTGCCGAGGCAAATCCAAGTTATCACGGAGTATCTTTTGCAGATGCAGCAGATCCGGCAGCTTTTGTTACCTATATCCGTGCAATTATCCTGCGCGATACCGGAGCAACGCTCTCACCCTTCCATGCGTTTCTCTTTCTGCTGCACCTTGCTCCAGTCGATTTCGGGAGCCTTGTTCTCAAACCATGCGGCCACTTCGGCAGCTTT
>CAJUOE010000009.1 GCA_910587895.1 uncultured Lachnospiraceae bacterium | reverse complement strand
TCCCGCGCCTTCCACTTTGAGGTTATTTGCAGCCACCATATCAAGATGTTTCTTCACTAACTTTGCCCGGGAATTCTCCTCCAAATCACGGGTTTCCATGGAAAAGCCACAGAGATATGCCTGCAGTTCCCCGCGCGCCTTCCTGCTGCCCAGTTCCCCGAGGATGTCCCTGGTACGCTCCAGCACGATACTGGCGTTTCCCTCAGATTTCTTGATTTTATCCTCCGCAACCTCAGACGGACGGTAATCCGCGACGGCTGCAGCTTTGATAATCATATCAGCCTCAGAGGCACGCGCCATAACCTCCTGATACATTTCCTCCGCTGTAACTACTGGTACGACTTCGGTAAACATCGGCGGCGTCAATGCGCTGACGCCCGTCACCAGCGTTACCTGCGCCCCGCGCAGCATCGCCTGTTTCGCCAGGGCATACCCCATCTTTCCCGTAGAATGGTTGGTGATATAGCGCACTGGATCCATGGGCTCCTGCGTGGCTCCTGCAGTCACCAGAACCTTCCTGCCTTGCAGGTCTTTCTCATGTGCAAGCTCCCGCATCACATATTCCACCAGCACATCCTCAGACGGAAGCTTGCCGTCACCGGAATCTCCATTTGCCAGCATCCCATGAACCGGAGGTATGACAAGATAACCATAACGCTCTAATTTCTTCAGGTTATCCTGTACAATAGCGTTGTGGTACATGTTATGGTTCATCGCGGGAGCAAGCAGAATTTTGCAGGTACATGCCATGACCGTGGTCGTCAGCATATCGTCCGCAATTCCGTTTGCAATCTTGCCGATCACATTTGCCGTAGCAGGCGCAACCAACACCAGATCCGCCTGTTTTGCCAGCGCAACATGTTCCACCGAAAATTCAAAGTTCCGGTCAAACGTATCTATCAGACATTTATTGCCGGTAAGCGTCTCAAACGTGGTCGCCGTAATAAAATTAGTGGCGTTTTTTGTCATAAGCACATGCACCTGGCAATGCATTTTTTTCAACATGCGCGCCACATTCGGCATCTTATAAGCCGCAATCCCGCCAGTCACGCACAAAAGTACCGTTTTTCCCTGCAACATGTTTCCCGTCCTTTCTAATTTCCCTCTGTCACAGAGGCGCAATCTCCCCGTGTTTCTCATAAGTGGTAACTTCTCTGATACTGTTGTCCTCATCCACAAATACCACCTGCGGACGGAACTCACGCGCCTCCTCGGGCGTCATCTGCGCATATGCCATAATGATAATATGGTCCCCGGTAAGAACCTGCCTCGCAGCCGCGCCATTAAGACAAATCATGCCGCTCCCCGGCTCCCCGGCAATCGTATAGGTCTCGAAACGGTTGCCATTCTCAATATCTACAATCTGAACATTCTCGTATTCGAGGATTCCTGCCGCCTTCATCAGTTCCGGATCAACCGTGATGCTGCCTACATAATTTAATTCCGCCTGTTTTACGACTGCACGGTGGATTTTACCTTTTAACATTTTCAAATACATTTGTCTGCTCCTTTCGGATGAATGATTACAGTTTTGTACGCGCCATTCGCAAAGACCCTGAACTGTTAGATTACATTGTCAATCAGTCTTGTCTTTCCAATATAAACCGCTGTAGCCATCAGCGCCTCTCCTTCGATCTTCTCCAGCTCTTCCAGCGTATCTGGATTGACAATCTCTACATAGTCTACACGGGCAAGCGGCTCCGTCTCTATATTGCAGGTAATTGCAGCTTTAATCTTCGCCGCGTCGCGCTCCCCCTGCTCTGCCATCCCTTTCCCCAGCATCAGGGATTTATGTAAGATTAATGCCGCTATGCGTTCCTCCTTGCTTAAATACGTATTGCGGGAACTCATAGCCAGTCCGTCCGCCTCCCTTACAATCGGACAGCCCACAATTTCAATGTCAAAATTCAAATCACGCACCATACGGCGGATTACCGCAAGCTGCTGCGCGTCTTTCTGTCCAAAATACGCCTTATCCGGCGTCACGATATGGAACAGCTTGGAAACCACCGTGCAGACGCCCCTGAAATGCGTGGGCCTGGTCTTACCGCAGAGCCCCTTCGTCAGTTTATCCATATCCACAAACGTGCAGTTGTCTGCAAAATACATTTCCTCCGGCTCCGGATGGAAAATCAAATCTGCGCCTGCCTCCTCACAGATGGCGGCGTCACGTTCGATATCCCTCGGATAGCTGGCAAGGTCTTCTCCCACGCCGAACTGCGTCGGGTTGACGAAATCGCTGACAACCACCCGGTCATTTTCACTGACCGCCTTAACAATCAGGCTTTTATGGCCGTCATGGAGATATCCCATGGTCGGCACAAGCCCCACGCGCAACCCTTCCCTGCGCCATCCCCTGATAATAGGGCGTAATTCCTCGATTGATTTAATAATCTGCATCTTTCCCGCCTCTTTCTTTCATATAATTCTTCAATTACATCGTCATCTATCTTTTAATATAATTTCTCAATTACATCGTCATCTATCTTTTAATATAATTTCTCAATTACATCGTCATCTATCTTAAACGTGTGCTCCGCAGCCGGAAATACCCCGGACTTCACCTCTTCACTGTATTTCGCAAACGCCTCTTTCATCATCGTGCCAACCTCCGCAAACTGTTTGACAAATTTGGGCTTGAAATCACCAAACATGGCAAGCATATCCTGATATACGAGAACCTGTCCATCACAGCCTGCGCCTGCTCCAATGCCAATCGTGGGAATATGGAGCTGTTTCGTAATCAGCTCTGCCAGCTTTGCCGGTACGCACTCCAGCACCACAGCAACCGCTCCTGCCTCCTCCACTGCCTTTGCATCCTCCATCAGTTTCCTTGCTGCCTCCTCGGATTTGCCCTGAACCTTAAATCCGCCAAACGCATTTAACGACTGGGGCGTCAGTCCCAGATGTGCCACCACCGGAATGGAGGCTTTTGTAATTGCGCGGATATGCTCTGCAAACTCCTGTCCGCCTTCTAGCTTTACCGCCTGCGCCCTGCCCTCTTTCATAAGGCGTCCGGCATTGCACACCGCATCATAGACAGACGTCTGATAAGACATAAAAGGCATATCGGCAACTACCAGCGCATTGTTCGCGCCCCTGGCTACTGCTGCCGTATGGTGGATCATGTCTTCCATTGTCACGGAAAGCGTATCCTCATAGCCCAGCATTACCATTCCCAGCGAATCCCCGACAAGAATCATATTGATTCCCGCCTCGTCAATCAGCCTGGCCATAGAATAATCATACGCGGTCAGCATGGTCACCTTCTCACCGCTCTCCTTTGCCTGCTGAATCGTTACCACAGTGTTTTTCATTTTCTTTACCTCCAGTGTACTCACTATAAAATTATGAAATTTGTGAATTTATTACTGAACGCGTAAATTGGACAGGCAAAACAGACCCTCGCCTGTTTCACCTGATTTGAGAACACATCAATAAATGATACAGTTTCTTTCCAGAATACCGTTCATCTATAATGTAGCATATCAATAAATGAGTTTCAAGAAAATCTTTTGCGCGCCTTCGGCTTTGTATCCTGTCCGATTCTGCGCTCCACAGAAAATACGATCGCCATTTCACAGGCCAGGAGGAAGAATACCGACGTGCCTCCATAGGAAATAAAAGGCAGCGGAATTCCCGTATTGGGAAGTATCGCCAGATTGACGCATATGTTAAAGATGGACTGCAACGTGAGATGCGCAAACACGCCGAGGTTCAGCATCCCGCCAAACAGATCGGGAGCGGAAAGCATCACGCGCGCAATCTGGTAAATCAGGTAGCCAAAAAGATAAATCAGCACCAGCGCGCCGATAATTCCCAATTCTTCACAGATAACGGAGAAAATCATGTCGTTTTCCGCCTCAGGAATCTGGCCCAGTTTCTGAATCGAACCGCCAAGCCCTTTTCCAAAAACGCCGCCTCTTCCGATAGCATACAGCCCCTGCAGCGTCTGATGCCCCTGCGTGGCTGCATAGCGGTCCGGATCCAGCCACGCCGCAATCCTGCCCACGCGGAACGGCATTTCATTCAGTTCTTCCGGCGTCGGCATATGTTTCCAGATATTCCACACATACATGATAACAACTGCAACTATGGCAAGAAATACTATCATATGCAGCTTTTCCGTCCTCGTGCTGATAAAGCTCATGATAAAACAGATTCCGATTACAACCGCGGAACTGCTCAGGTCATTACTGATTTCAAACAAAAGCGCCGTTGGAATTGCCCCCGCAATCCACAAATAAAGCGTCAGCTTTGTCGAACTTAAATACTTCCTGTTGCGGTCAATCAGATAGGCAAGGAAGATGATCACGCATACCTTCACCCACTCGCTCACCTGAAACTGCCCGATACCAGGCAGATTTACCCAGCGCGTAGCACCGTTTGCAGATACGCCCAGCGGTGTTTTCAATAGAAAAATAGAGACAATCCCACTGATATACAGGAGTACCGCAAAATGTTTTAGGATACGGTAATCCACAAACTGCAACGCCAGAATAGCAACAAATCCTCCCAGCATAAACATCACCTGACGTTTTACAAAATGAAAAGAATCATAATCAAATTTTTCACTTATTCCACATTGGTATGCGGTTGCAGAAAAAACCATCATCGCTCCATAAGCGCATAAAAAAATCAATGCAATCCAAAGCATATAATTATTTCTGACGATAATTGGCGTCTGTTTCCTGTCCAAACTCACCGCTCCTTTCCAAATTCCCCCTGTAGCCCCTTAATTGTTCCCCACAAATCCTGAAATTGCCTGATTTCTTCCTGCTCCATCACAGAATCAGGATAAGCAGTCTCTTTTGCCGCAGCGGAAGAAACAAAGATGTTATAAGATGCAATCATCCCTTGCTCTTCCCCATCTGTTCCCACAACAGATATTTCCGGCGCCTGCCCTGCTTTTCCAATTCCAATTTCAACCTGATAACCGTTCCAGGCCACCGCAAACTGCTGTCTGCCACCTACACTTTTCTTA
>CAJUOE010000008.1 GCA_910587895.1 uncultured Lachnospiraceae bacterium | reverse complement strand
GATATTTCGGATTGAAGGAGCTCGGCGGGCGTCGGCGCGGGCGCAAGGACAGGACTGGCTTCGATGGTGACAGGATTCCTGTTCCTGATCGCGATCTTTTTCGCGCCGATCTTTACGGCAATCCCAGGATTTGCGACAGCTCCGGCATTAATCTTCGTGGGATTCTTGATGGTATCTTCTATTATAAAGGTTGATTTCGACAATCTGTCAGAGGCGATCCCGGCATATCTGTGTATGCTCGCCATGCCGCTTGCATACAGCATTTCAGAGGGAATCGCGATCGGTGTCATCTCCTATGTGGCAGTGAACGTGTGCTGCGGCAAGGCGAAGAAGGTCACACCGCTGATGTATGTGCTGGCAGTGCTGTTTATCTGCAAGTATATCTTCCTGTAAGGAGCTTTTGGGATAGCTAAGGAACTGTTAAGGAAGTTCCTTAGCTCCCTAAAAGCTATTGTTTTATATATCTCTGATTCCTGCTGTTCGGTTTATCCGGCAAGGTCATTCTGATTACCCCAAGTTCCATTGCCGGATTGATATAATTTTTTCGCAGTGTTTCCTTGGACTTCAGCCCTAACGCAGCCATAATTGCATTGGAAGTGTACGGTACATCAAATTCCATGACATCCAGCATACGTTTTATATATTCCGTTGTATCGGCATTTGATTTACGAATCTGCGAAATAACTTCATCTAATATTTGATCGATCATTTCCAGCATAAACTCAATAAAGACATCAGAATTTCCATTTACATGACTTTTCGCGATCGCGTCGTAATATTCTGCCTGATATTTTTCAATCTGGCTCTCCAGCGGAATATATTCAAAAACACTTCTCCAGCGGTATAAAAAAACGGTATGCCACAATCTGGCGATTCTCCCATTTCCATCGGCAAATGGATGTATAAACACAAATTCATAGTGAAACACTGCCGACAGGATAAGGGGATGGACGACTTCTTCATTTTTTTTAACCCAGGAGAACAAATCGTTCATCAATTCAGAAACCATATGAGACGGTGGTGCAATAAAAATGCATTCATCGCCTGAAAATACACCTTCTTCCCCTGTTCTGAATATGCCTGATTCGTTTATTGTATGATCAGTCATGATGCCGTGAAGCTTTTTTAAGTCATCAATGCTTGTTGGATTGATTTCAGGGATTTTTTTATAGGCTTCATACGCGTTTTTGACTTCCTGTATTTCGATTTGATCGCCTAAAACAAGATGACCGTTGATCACATTCCTTACCTCCGACAAGGATAAGGAATTGGCTTCAATCTTCAGAGAGGAATGAATCGACCGGATTCTGTTATTTCTTCTCAGGCGCGGTCTCGATTCTAATTCCTTATGACTGTTCATGCTGCCAACCTTTTCCGATATGTCTGAAACAAGTTTGAGCATTTTGTCTGAAATTGTATATGGCGGTACATAATTGTGCATTCATATCACTCCGTCTTGCTTATTATCTTACTTATTATCTTACCCATTTCTGAAAATTTAATCAATAGCCTTTTGTGAAAACCGCCGATAGCATCGAAATAAGCACAGCCACTGGATATACAGCGTGACGCCGTCCTCATGCGCGTGTGGCAGTCCGGCCTGCCTGAGTGCCACAGATACCTGTCTCTTGGTCAGCAGTCCCCTGCTGCCACAGAGCCCGTATTTTAGTGAGTACTCCACGAATTTCTGAAATTCAACGCATTCCTTTTTATTCAAATCTGGCGTCTCCTTTCTGGAAAAGTGTACCAGGACACAATCCACCGACGGCGCCGGATGAAAATCGTCCCTGCGAAAATGATACGCGATCTCCATATTCCAGTTTACTTTCAACAGCAGCGACTTCCCTGTCTCTTTCGGGATTCCAATAAACCGTTTCGCAGCTCCTTTCTCCATGACAAGCCAGATGTCCGTGGGCGGTTCTGACACGCGTGTCAGTTTTTCGACAATCTGAGTGGTGATAAAAAACGGGATATTGGAGAAAACTTTATAATCGCCTTTTGCCGGAAGATTATATTTTAGGAAATCCCCACATATCAAGTTTAAATTCGTGTACTGCGCCAGCCTTTCTTTCGCGCGCTCATACAGTTTCTGGTCAATCTCTATCGAACAGACATTTCCTGCCTGCTCACACAATACTTCTGTCAGGTGTCCCTTTCCCGTACCGATCTCGAGTACGGTATCATTTGCGCCGATCTTTGCCAGACGGATAAGCCTTTGAATTAATTTCCGGTTTGTGATAAAATTCTGCGAGTCCGACAAATGTCTTGATGTGTCGTATTTTTGGTGTTTCCTGCTTTTTTGCATAGCGTGCCTCCTTCTGATTCCTAAAGAATTTTTGGTGAAAAAGGCAATAAAAAAGCAGGGAACACTTCTGGTCAGAACGGAATTTCCCTGCTAAAATGGTGCAACGCGGCAGACAGCACAAATACACCCCCCGTTGTATCTGTCCGCCCAGCGCTGACAAACCGTCCACCTGACTGCTGACGATTTGTCTGATATTATTATTCGCACGCAAAAAAATCCCGTCTTATAAGACGATTCAACTGCTTTTTTACTGCCCCTGTATGCGGGTGCGTGCACAACGAATAATAATACCCACGACGCGTAAGCCACCTTTCTATTTATATTTTTTATATTTTCTATTTACATTTGAAATTTAACTTTTGTGTCAAGCTCATCTGCCAGACATTTGCCTATATAATATAGGCAAATGCGGCATATGCTCAAGTACTATTGAACTACAGTCAGCATATCACAGAAAACTTTGTGCTGTCAAGAAAAATATACATTTCCGTGCAAATCAAAAAACGCCTGGTTACTGTTCACTCCGTTCCAGTAACGGGTAAAAATCCATGCAAAAATTGCAATACGAACTTCGTTCGTACGCAAATGGATTTTTACTTGCAACCACTACATTTTCTCACGGACTTAGCAGTAAATGCTAAGACCTGTCTGAACAGTAACAACGCCTGTCTTTAGCGGTCGATCCACTCTGTAGATATATCCATGGCGGTACGGCAGGCATTGGTTTGATCCAGTGCATTGAGCATCACGAAATCATGTATGGTACCCTGTATCTGTACAGCGGTTACGTCCACGCCGGCACAACGAAGCTTTTCCCCAAAGGCCTCCCCCTCACTGCGCAGCACATCAGCCTGCCCGTTGATAATCATCGTCCGGGGAAAACATTTCAGACAGTCCATGCCTGCCCGGAGCGGGGAAGCTGTTATCTGGTTTCGGTCTTTCACGGAATCTGTATACTGTTGCCAGAACCATTTCATCCCTTCACAATATAGGTAATAATCCGTCGCAAACTGACAGTAGCTCGACGTGTCAAAGCAGGCATTTGTCACCGGATAATACAGCAGCAGCTTGCGAATATCAGGCCCATGCTGCATCAATGACATTAGCACCATGGCAATTGCCATATTTCCACCCACGCTGTCGCCCGCAACGATAAGCGGGGGATAATTGCTGATGATTTCTTTTAAATGGGAAAGGATAAAATAGCACTGCTCAATTGCCGTAGGATATTTCGCTTCCGGTGATCGGCTGTACTCAGGGAATACAACGAGTGAATCTGTTCTTGCCGAAAGCTCCCTGACCAGTTTTTCATGTGTGTGAAAGCTTCCAAATACCCAGCCCCCACCGTGAATATAAAATATTACATTTTGGGGTTTTCCGTCCTTGGGCACAATGAAATATACCGGAATATTGCCCCATATTCCGGTGTCTATACACTCGGAGGATATGTCTGCAGGATATTTGTATACAGGTGCATTCTGTGCTTCCTCCAATACCTTTCTGCCCTGCTCGGGAGGCAGTTGAAAAATCAGCGGGGGATTGGAACTTTGGCTGCAGACATTTTCCGCAGCCGGTTCCAGCGGAATACATCGTTTCATAAAAGGTTTCTCCCATAGGAGTATTGTTTGTTATATGCTATGCACGGCAGCAACATAGATGAATACTGCGATCGGGAAAACGTACCTGAAACCATTGCTTTGGTTTTGTGAAGATGCCCAAAGAAGGCGGGAGTAACAGCGTCAAAAATCTCCACAAAGTTAAGACGAAAGAGTATCTGGCGTGGATTGTCAAGAAATATGGGAAATTTGCCTCAATATTTCAATCAGGCAGTCATGTTTTTGGCTTTTTCTGTCATATGTGATGCCTACAGCGAGAATCCTGCCAGTGTAGGCGCTCTCTTTTCCCAGGGGTCCCTGAAAACGCAGGGCGTATTTTCGGCTCTTGATCTGCCCGATGGCCTTCTTCGGGGTACTGTCAATCTTTAATTCAAGTATGATACAGTCCGCGGCCAGATCTGTTTCGGGATAGAAGATGAAATCAACGTAGCCTACGCCGGCTTTATCTTCCCGTTCAATCCGATAAGTATCCCTTGCCGACAGGTAAACCAGGTTGACAAGTGCAGTCAATTCGGTTTCGTTATTGTAGCTTAAAAGAGGGATTTCCGTATCATGGGCATACTCAAGAATTTCCTGCATCGTAGCCGTATCGCCAGCCAGTGTCGCTTTCAGCATACGCTCGGATTGCTTTGCGAGGCGGTGTACATAGCCAAGGGAGGGTTCTTTTTCCACCATATCCCTGAATTTGTTCATCAGCTCCCTGTTTGGGATTGAAACCTTTCCTTTATGATGGCTGAGAAATCCCGATAGAACCATACATGGGCGAACAACTCATTTTCAGTGCTGAAGCGCCGCAGGCTTTTATGGACGCTATCCAGAACGCCGAGAAAGCAGACCAAAACGCTGACGCCCAAAAGTCACAGCCCCCCCACCCGCATATCCACTTTGCGGCAAACACTGGCTGGACGAACGATCCGAACGGTATGATTTACGCGGACGGCATATACCACCCTGGGAGCCAGATCGGAAGAGCACACGTCTGAACTCCAGTC
>CAJUOE010000007.1 GCA_910587895.1 uncultured Lachnospiraceae bacterium | reverse complement strand
CCGAAACAGAGTATTGCTCATCTCTTTACAGATCTCATCGTATTGCATGGCTGCTTCCGGCTCGGAAAGCTGAAAATGCTCCGCAATATATCCCTCCACCACCGGATTGATAATCCCGTATCCGATCGCATCATAACTGTCGGCATAATGAATGGCCGTGGTCAGCCAGCCGCTCCCGGCATAAGGATACAGAATCTGCTGCGCGTCCGCCTGCTCCATAATCTCCAGATACAGCTCTCTTATCGTCTCATCGGTAAACAAACCCGCATCCCTCTCCGGATCGGAGGAATACAGCAGCGTACACAAAATCCCCATGGAATTCCCGCTGTGTTCCATCCACACGCCTCTGACAACATACTGGTACGTACGGTCAAACAGCTTGCCGGCAAAAAATACGGCCGCCGCCATCACTGCCAGGCACAGGAATCTGCGCACTCTCCTTCTCCGGATCAGCTCGTACCAGACTAAAACGACACCCAGGATGAGCAGCGTAATCATCATCTGTTTTCTCAGGCTGACCAGCAAAAAAGAGAATAATAACGTCCAGCCAAAATACCGCTTCTTCTCCGTTCTGATAAAAAGAAACAGAAATGCCGAGAAAAACACAAACAAAGAAAGGCCCAGCCCTTCCGTCAGAATACTGTCCGAATACGCGGATCCCCGTTTAGCCGCAAACCGGTTTAAAAGCGTTACCGTAAATTGAAACACAATCGCCGCCGTCTGCAAAACTCTGCTCCCCTGCTTCGCTCTCCTCACAACCCAGCCCACAAACCATGCAGCCATGCCTGCCAATATGCTCTGCAGGACCACCGCGATCATCAGCGCATCCACCTTACATACGCCGGCAATCCATCTGCACAATGCAAGAAAGGACGGATACAAGGACACTGAAAAACTCCCACTTTTTTAGCGGGAGTTTTCTTTCTTCTATTATATAAACAGCATCTACACACAAATTCACCCTAAAGCATGCAAAGAGAATACCACTTTATTGCGTAGCCAGCTCAGTCAGTCTCATGATCCTCTTGCTATTGGCCACAAACGCCGTAAAATACATTTGCAATTCCATAGCAAACAACCCTCTCGAATCCGCTCTGCGCAATCCGTGGGCCTCTTTTAATTCCCCATTCTTTTCTTCAATCCGATGCCGGATCTTCATCCGTTCCCTGAAAAATTCACTTTCCTCAAATTTAAGCCGTTCCAGGTTCTTTTCGCTTGCCTGGGTAATGCTGTAACTCCGTTCCTTTGATTTCCCTTTCCCTACACGGCAGCTTTCTCTTAACGGACATTTTCGGCATTTGACCTTGCTAAATATATACCTCAAATAAGTATTTCCGTTTTGGGCGGCTCTCTTTTCTACACGCATCGCAAGCTCTCCGGCAGGGCACTGCAGCATCCCGGCATCCTTATTATAACAGAATCCTTCGTCCAGTTTCCCGTTCGCAGCCGCTGCTACAGCCGTATTGGTGCGCGCTATCAATGAGATCCCTTCGCCGCAGGCTTCCAGATTATCATCGCTGACATATGCCATATCCCCGATCACTTCTGTCACTTCTATCCCGTTTCCCTGTACCTTTTCTATCAGCCCAGGTAATTCCTGTCCGTCCGGCGCACCTCCGTGAGTTACGCTTATCCCCGCAATCAAGCGCTCTTCTGTCATTGCCAGGTGGTTTTTATATCCGTAAAATGTGCTTGTTGGAGTTTTGTGTCCAAACCGTGCATCTTTGTCATCCTTTGAACGTATATCCCTGATCTTTTCATCCTCAAGCAGCTCTTTCATTTTCCTGGAAAGTTCCTGTATCTTCCCGTTGCCACAGGTCGCGACATCTTCCTCCAGAGCCTTTAGCAGTTCTTTCGTATATGCAATCTCTTCCTCCAGTCCGGCTTCCAGGGATGGCTTTTCGGGAAATTTTTCCGATAATCCAAAGACATTTTTATAAATTTCCTTTCGGAGCTGTTTACTCATGTCCCGCAAAATTTGTGTAGGGGATTTCGCACGGACAGATGCGTTTGTATGGGTGGAATCCACGATAATGGTTCCCGATTTTATCAGGCCTTTATCCAAAGCCTGCTGAATTGTTTCTCTTAACATCTCTTCCAGGATATCTTCTGTAATACGGGTTTTTCTGAATTTTGTGAGAAGACTGGGATCAATCATTTTCGCTTCCGGTTCCAGATCCAGAAAAAATTTATATGCCATATCTGTCTGGGCGCTGCTGATCAGGGTTTCGTCGGACAGGTCGTACAGTTTTTTCAAGAACAGCAGTTTGAACATCATCTCCGGTTCTTTTGCCGGGCGTCCGAAATTTTCACAATACTGTTTACGCAACATTGGATTTATAAAGCTGAAATCGATGTTCTCTTTCATCTTCCGCAAAAGATGATCAGCAGGAATGATTGCATCGTAAATCCCCTGATATGGTGATAAGGATAGTTTTAACTGCGAATTATCTTTTAGCATTTCGGAATCCTCCTTCCCCATACTTCTATTATAATGCCAACACTGAAAAAAGCCCAATTCTTTTTTCAAAAGAATCAGACTTTTTCAGTACCCTCGAAAACAGCCACTTTTGGCAGAAAGGAAGTGTTTTATGGCAAGACCAGATTTAGCAGAAAAGGATATTTTGAATCCTTCTGAGGCAATTGAATATTTTGTTCTGAGCCGGAGAAAATTTTACGATTTATTGAATAATACGGATGGAGAAGATTTTCTGGCATACTACGGAGAACGCAAGCTGATTCTTCGTGTAGCCTTTGAAAGGTATCTGCGTAACCATCCAGAACTAAGGAGGCGGGTATAATGGCAAAGTCAGGAAGAGGTCAGACAAGGCGGGATTCCAAGCGTAGAGTATTAAGAACGGGAGAAAGCATAAGAAGAGGATCACAAGGACGATGAGGATGAGGGGGACGAACTTGGGGACGCCGCCCCGCTTGTAGACAGGGTTGCCGTCGCCGTCGGTGTAGGCGGGCTTTCTTTTGAAAAATGACATGGTGTTTTCCTTTCTGGTTTCCCGGTTTTTGCCGGGAGAATTTTCCAAATGT
>CAJUOE010000006.1 GCA_910587895.1 uncultured Lachnospiraceae bacterium | reverse complement strand
CTTTTCTTTCAGCATCTGCTCAATCTGCTCTGCCATTTCTTCTGATTCTTTCAGCCCCATAGCGTCAAATTCTTCTTTGACTTCTTCCTCGGCCGTCGGCTCTGCCTCCTTGTCTTTCGGCTCCGACTCCTCTACTTCATTATCAGCAGAATTGGTTTTCTCTTTGTAATAATCGTCCAGCATTTCCAACTGGCTGACACCGGATGAAATCATCATTCCATCCCCGACGGAAGCTCCTCCGGAAGATAAAATGCTAAAACTGCTCTTCTGCATGGATTTGATAAGCTGTTCCCACTTTTCCGCATCAACCGTTGACATGGCAAACAGTAATACGAAGAAACACAGCAAAAGATTCATCAAATCCGCGAACGTATTCATCCATGACGCCTCTCCTCCGCTGGACTCTTCTACCTTTCTCTTTGCCACTATTCTTCACCTCCGCCCTGCTCCAGCATACTCTCACGCATCTTCGGTGACAGGAAGGATTTCAGTTTTTCTTCTATGACACGGGGATTCTCTCCTGCCTGAATGGACAAAAGGCCTTCCACCGTAACTTCCTTAATCATAATCTCTGTCTCATTGTTCACTGCCAGCTTTGCCGCTGTCGGTGTACAGAGCCAGTTTGCAATGATGGAACCATATAACGTCGTAATCAACGCAATCGCCATACTCGGTCCAACCGTAGACGGGTCATCCATCAGTTTCAACATGTTAATAAGACCAATCAGCGTACCAATCATACCCCAGGCAGGACCTAAAGCCGCCCATTTCTCCCAGAAACCGATGTTGGTCTTATGACGGGATTCCACACACACGAGGTCTGTCTCCATAATCCCCCTTACGAGCTCAGGGTCTGTACCGTCTACTACCAGCATGACGCCCTTTTTCAGGAATTCATCTTCAATTCCGTTTGCTGCCTCCTCCAGAGCAAGAAGTCCTTCCTTCCTCGCTATGTTGGATAAATCAATGATGTGCTTGATAACCTCTCCCACATCTGCCTTGGGTGTCTTAAACGCCAGGGTAAAGCTCTTTAATCCGTTTATGAAATCTGCCATCGTATGCGACGCCAGCACACCTGCCAGTGAACCACCGATCGTAATAAATACAGAGTTCAAATCAAAGAAATTCCCTAATGCCGCTGGTCCCTGGTCTCCACTGATAATACCCAATACCATCAGACCAATACCCATTATAATTCCAATTAATGACGCTATATCCAATTCTTCCACCTGCCCTTTTCATCCATGAAATGTAAATCCTTAACAGCATATCTTTCCGATACGCGGCCCTCAGGGCTCCTCCCACTTCGTGGGTCCCTCCTCAGGGCATTTTATTCCTTATCCAACCAGGGGAGACCGGTTGTCATGAATTCTCTCTTATACAATATTACTAAATTTTTTATCTCTTGTCTACTTTCTTTTACAATTATTTTCTTGCCTGTTACAAAAGAAATGACAGTGTCCGGTGTTTCCTCCACGGATTCAATGAGTTCCGCATTGATTAAAACCTTTGATTCATTTAATTTCGTGACTTCTATCATGGGGATTCACCTCATTTCAATATATTGGGGGAACCATGAAAACAGTTCCCCAATATATGATATTATTCTTTACGGCTGCCGATTATCGTTTCAGATTTACCAGCTCTTCCAGCAAACTATCCGAAGTTGTAATAATTCTGGAATTGGCCTGGAAACCTCTCTGTGTCGTAATCATCTCTGTGAACTCATTTGCAAGATCCACATTAGACATCTCCAGAACACCACTGGACATCTTGCCTCCATCTGCGGTAATGTCCTGACCGATACCATCAAACTCACCAGAGTTCAATGTCTGCTGGTAACAGTTCTCTCCAAGTTTCTCAAGACCTGCCGGATTCGCAAATATAGTTACCGCAATCTGTCCCAGCAAACGGCGCGTACCATTGTCATAACTTCCATAAATCTCGCCATTCTCCTGAACCGCTAATCCGGTCAGGGCTCCAAGCCTGCGTCCGGTTCCGGTAATACCATCCACAGCTCCTTTATCGGTTCCAAGTGTAGGAACTCCTCCATTATCATAACACCCTGCCGTGGAAAAGTCTACATTGATATTGCGAAATTGTGTGCCAAGTGCTGACATTTTTAAAATTACGGACTCTGCACCCTGCTGTCCAACCCAGTCAAACTTACCTGCATCCGGCTCTCCCTCTTTGAAATCCAGGGTATAGCCATATACTGTCTCCGTGTAGGAATATATCGCAGAGTCGCCATCCTGGGTAATCGTTGCATTACCGTTTGGTCCATTCGGGAAATCCTGCGCCTGTTTATCAGAAATTCCGAACATTGATGTTACCGTGTACTCCTTACCGCTTGCAGAAGTATATTTCTTATTTACATCATCATATGTAAGCTGATCTCCATCCGCATCACGGAAATTCGTTCCATCGTATGTAAATCCGTCTGCCAGATTGTAGGAACGATCAACATTTGTGGGTTCTCCGAATATATTCGTCATCGTATTTCCCGGAATTGCCAGATAATCCTGAAGAACAGAATGGTTGTTGGCATCCAGAATATCGGAAAGTTCCACTGTATAAGATAAGGTAGCCGCATTTGAGGTCTTTACAGCAAATTTAGCCGTATAACTGTAACCTAATGCATCATAAAAATTCAGACTCATCATATATCCATCGTCTGTATTCACCTGCTTACTGTTTTTGTCCAAAATACCGGAACAGGTAGCCTCTGTCGTCGCCTCAGGCGGAGAAGTCATGTTTGACTCCTGCATAACACGCAGAGAAGATACTGTGTCCTTACGAATTGTCTGGGTCGTGGGGTCTACCTGCCAACCCATAACCATGTAACCAGTGGATTTCATAACAAGGTTTCCAGCGCCATCAAGGGTAAATGCCCCTGCCTTTGTAAATAAATTCTGGCTGCCGTTGTTGACAATAAAGAAACTGTCGCCTGTAATACGCAAATCCCATCCGTCACCGGTGGTCTGGGTAGAACCCGGCGATGTGATGTTCACGGAAGTGGAACCCGTGGTAACGCCAAGACCAATCTGCTTGGCATTGACGCCGCCTCGCGTCTGCGTAGCTCCGGAAGACGCTGATGTTGTCTGATACATAAGATCACTGAATGCGGTACTCGATGACTTAAATGCAACGGTATTTACGTTTGCAATGTTGTTACCTATAACATCCATCTTTGTCTGGTGTGTCTTAAGTCCTGACACGCCAGAATACAATGCTCTCATCATAATTAACTGACCTCCTGATTTTTCTGCCGTAAGATCTTCTCTGTCATTCAAAGATCCGTTGCTTCCTTTAATTAGGTCCAGCTACATAATTACGGCTCCGTCTATGTTTGTGTATACATTCTCTGCTGATTCTGTCTGATCCATTGCTGTCACCACCGTCTTGTTCGGCACATTGACAATAAATGAATAAGAATCAACAATCACAAGGGATTCTCGCATTCCCTTCGCCTCTGCTTTCTCCGTCCCCGTCTCCAGGCGCTCCTTCTGTTCGCTGGAAAGTTCAATGTTCCTGCTCTGCAGCCTCATAGACGCATGTTTCGAAAACTTCAATGCAGAATTTTCACTCACAGACTGTTTGTGCTTTAAGATATCCTCAAACGAGACTTCCGGCGCTGCCTGTGCAGTTTCCGGCATACCTTTTTTGAGATACTGGTCTGTAATCTGTTCAATAGAAGAGAATTGGTTTGAAATTTTATTCATATTTGCCCTCTCCTCCTAAGCTTCCCTGCTTTTTCTACTTTTTGGTAGAATTTTCATCCTTGCTGTCTGTATCCGTACTGTTGTCTGTATCCGTATTGTTGTCTGTATCTGTATCGTTGTCTGTATCTGTATCTGTATTGTTGTCTCCTGACAGTTTTTCCATTTCTTTCATCCGCTCAAGCAATGCCTGAAGTTTCTCAAGCGCTGACGTAGCGTATTTCGCAATGAATTCCTGCTGGTAGGTCGTAAGGTTGTTATAGGCTTTCCTTACTCTTTCCAAATCATCTTTGTCATTAAGCCTCAGATTCTTCACACTCGGAAGTTCATCCATAACCTTCTGGAAATCCTCTGCCATTGCAAGCGCTTCCAGATACTCATCATCTACCACTTTATCAAGGTCTTCAATATTGTAAAGCTGGTCGTCAATGGAAAGATATACCTTGTTATTCTGTTTCACAACAAAATCTACCCTGCCCTGCACAACATTACTGGAACCGTTGTTCATCGTCACGTTCATAATAACCGTCTTGCCCACCAGATTTGTAGCCTGCTGCGTTGTCATGGTTGCATTCAGGTTCTGCATCTCTTCCAGAGACGAGAATGTTGCAAGCTGTGAAATATATTCGGTATTCGAAGTAGGCTCCAACGGATCCTGATACTTCATCTGCGCTACCAGAAGCTGTAAAAATGCCTCTTTATCCAGGCTGCCGCTTGACTTCCGGCTCTCTGCCAATGATCCCTGAGACGCGGTCTGGTCAACGACTTTACCATCTTTTACCGGTACCATTACTGACATATTATTTCTCCTTTCTATTATTATGCTGTTACATCCATGCTGTTACCCTGTTCCGACATCATCTTTGCCGCGAGTGTTTCCTCCTCCGACATCACGCCTTCCATCTCTTCAAGGCTGTTTCGGTTGAGATTCCTTCTCGACGCCTTTGCTGCCTCTTCTTCCTGCTGCTCTCTGGCTGCATTCTGCTGATTCTCTTCCAGATTCCGCTCAAACTCATGACTGGCAATGGTTACCTCAATGGCTTCCACCTTCAGTCCCTGCTGGTTCATGTTCTCCTTAAGTACAGCAACCTGGCTCTCCAATGCTTCTTTTACCGCCTCGTTCTGCGCTGCGATCTGTGCAGTGATCATGCCTTCCCTGGAAACTACCTGTAAATAAATTTTACCAAGATTTGCCGGATTCAACTGCATCTCAATGGAAGATTCCGCCTGGTTTACAAATACCCTCGTCATCTGGCTGACCTGCCTGAGAATATCTTCCACATCAATCCTGGTCTGCACAACGGTCTGCGTTACTTCCACTACCTGACCCTGCCCAACGTTCTGGGTGGTCGTCTGGAATGTTACATGTGTCTGCCGGCTCTCGGACTTGTCATTCCCGCTGTTTTCCTTAAACAAATCGGACGTTTTCTCTCCGGTGCTGCTGTCTGCTGCCTCTTCCTGCTCCCCGGTATTCTCCTGTACGGAAACATTCTCTGCGGATGTACTTTCTTCCTGCTGTACAGTTCCTTTTACCGCCTCATTCTGCACGCCGGATTCTTCTGCCGGATTCTGCGGATTCCTCTGTAGCGTCGCTGCATCTTGCTGCAGAACCGTGTTATCCTTTACCTGTTCTGTCGAAACCTCTTCGCCATCCTGGACTACAGTCATATCCTGCGTCACTCCTTCTTCTGCCGGCGTCGTTTCCTGCATCAGGTTCTCAGAAATCAACGGTTTCAGTTCTTCCTGCATCAGATTCAGTTCTTCCGGCGTCAGGTTAAGCTGTAAGGCAAGCTCCTGTGACAAATCAGCAATCTGTCCAAGCATCTGCTGGAAATCGCCGTCAAACAGCAAACCGCCGATGTCTCCGCTTCCTGTCAGTTCCATGACAAGGCCTGCTAACTTAGAAGGATCCATCAAATCCAGGGCAGTGAGCCCCATCATTTCCATCTGCTGCGTAACCTCTTCCTCGGAAATCCCAAGTTTCTCTGCAATTACCTCTTTAACTTTCTCGTCAAATGACTGCAGTTTATCCTTCGTATCCTTTGGCAGTTTGCTGGCTGCATCCGTAGGCTCATTGCGGGAAATGGTATTCTCCCGGTAGCCTGCCTTCGCAGATTCCTTCTCATAAACCTTCTGGTTCACCTTATCGCCGCCTGTGTTCTGTCCCAGACCTTCCGCAGAAACCAGATCCTGCGCTCCGCTGCCGCCTGACGTCTGGCTCAAAAATGCGCCAAATGCAAGTTCTGCGCCCTGGGGCTGTTTCTGGGTTCCCGTCATCTCCGGGCTTTTCAGCAATGACAAAGTCTGCATTACTTTGCTGGTAGTCATGTGTCTTCCTCCTTTCCTGATTATTTAATGCTCTGATACCACAAAATATTTCATGCAATATCATTATATTATAAAATCCTCAAAAGGATCTTACAACCGTCTTGTTAAGGCTCCATAATCTTGGTAAGCCTTGCCGCCACCTCAGAATCCATAGCGTCTAAAATCTTCGCCCGGGCATCCGTCTCCATATTGTTGAGGATTTTCGCCACAAGTTTCAGATCGTCTGTCATTGCCTCCATAAGCGCCGCTGCCTGTTTGGGTTTCATGGACGCATATGTATTGACATAATCCTGAATCCTGCTGTCAGCCTCTTCCTGCTGGATGACCTGTTTGTACAGGACCTCCGCATTGGCCGGGTCAATGCTTTCATAATATGCTCTATATTCAGATATATCGGGTGCATTCTCGTTAAACACAACCTCTTTGTAAAACTCTGTTTTCTGTTGTTCAAATGCAGACTGCTCACTCTCAAATCCTTTGAGCCGTTCCACTTCCGCTTCCAGCTGCGCCACATAGTCTGAATTGCCCTTTGTCTGTGTCTGGGCATTGGATAACTCCACTTCCAGTTCTTTGATGCGCTCTATGGCTTCGCTTAACGTTGTATAAGGATACTGTGCATCCACCGGTTCTTCCTCCTGCACAGTCTCCGGCAGAATTTTGTTGACATAGGGGACGTCCTTCAGAATCGGCTGTAGCACGGTGGAACCGAATCCGCCAATATCCATCTTGATGACCAGCGCTAAAATAGCAAGCCAGATGGCAATAAAAATGATGGTTGCAACGATAACGGCAACCTTACTTCCGCCTTCTTCCTCTTCTTCCGGCATCTGCTCTTCCATCTGCTTTCGATTCTTTTTCTCTTCCTTTTTTCTGGCTCTTTCCGCTTTCTTCTGCGCCTTTTTATCTAAAACTTCTGTCTCTTCCTGATCTAATACCTGCTCTGCCATACCTGTCACCGCCTATCCTTCTCTCGCATGATTGTGGGTAAAACTCACGAGTTCATCCACAGCCTTGCTTTCTTCCTTTTCCACTTCTTTCTTAAACTCATCAAATGCTTTGTCTTTCAAAATCTCATGGGTCTTGCGCTCCGTCATGACCTCCTGCAGCTGCTTTCTGGCATTCTCCAGATTTCGCTCCGCCACATGGACGGCAAGAATCTGGTTCTTGATTGCCTCTTTCATTGTCTCAATTGCAGTCCAGTTTAAGCGGATTTCCTGAAAGTCCAGCTTTCCATTCGCCAGCTCCCGCGCCTTTCTCTCATAGCCGCGCTTTCTCATACGCAGCGCCTCGAGTTTTTCTTCCTCTTTGTTCAATGCTGCGGCAGCGACAGAAAAAGCTGTCTTTGCCTGCGTCTCAAGTTTATATTTAATGTCCAGGATGTTCTGCATCCTGTATATGAATTTAGCCATAGCGTCACCATACTTTTACGGCCCCGGTACAAACATCAGAAAATGCCCTCCATCATATCGAGAATTTCTTCGAATGAGAACTTATCGTGCGTCTCCTGCAGCAGGAACTCGTTCACCCCGTCAATTTTCTCGATGGCATAATCAATATTATTATTGGAGCCTTTCTTATATGCACCGATATTGATTAAATCCTCTGCTTCCTGATAGGTGGCCAGCACATTTTTCAGCTTGCCGGCCGTCGCTTTATGCTGCGGTCCCGCGATGGAGCTCATAACACGGGAAATGCTCTGTAATACGTCAATTGCCGGATAATGATTCTTATGCGCCAGTTTCCTGTCCAGCATAATATGCCCGTCCAGAATACTTCTCGCCGTATCTGTAATCGGCTCATTGAAGTCGTCTCCATCTACCAGCACCGTATAAAGCCCGGTAATGGAACCTTTGTCCGAATTGCCCGCGCGCTCTAAGAGCTTGGGCATCTCGGAATATACGCTTGGGGGATATCCCCTCGTCACCGGAGGTTCCCCTGAGGCAAGCCCTATCTCACGCTGTGCCATCGAAAAACGCGTCAGGGAATCCATCATGAGGAGTACGTCTTTTCCCTGATCCCGAAAATATTCTGCAATCGCCGTCGCTGTCTTCGCTGCATTACGCCTGAGCAGCGCCGGACGGTCGGATGTCGCAACAACTACCACGGAACGGCGCATACCTTCCTCGCCCATATCCCGTTCGATAAATTCCCTTACCTCCCTGCCACGCTCGCCAATCAGGGCAATTACATTGATGTCTGCGCGTGTATTTCTGGCAAACATACCAAGCAGGGTACTCTTACCTACGCCGGAACCTGCAAAAATTCCGATTCTCTGTCCTTTTCCTACGGTAATCAATCCGTCTACCGCCTTTACGCCCAATGGAAGAACTTCATCAATAATGACCCTCTCCATCGGATCCGGCGGCGGAGCGTCCACCGGGTAATCTTCTTTGAGGGTTAAGGATTCCACATCCGTAGGCCTTCCCATTCCATCCAGGGTATGTCCCAGCATTTCATCCCCTACACATACAGACAAAGGATGTCCCGTATTCTCTACGATACATCCTACTCCTAACCCTTCCACACTCTCATATGGCATGAGCAGCAGTCTCTTATCCCGAAAACCTACCACTTCAGCCATAATATAAATGTCCTTGTTCTTATCAATAATAATCCGACACAAGTCACTGAGTTTGGCATTGGGTCCCACAGATTCTATCGTAAGTCCTACTATCTTAACCACTTTTCCCAGATGTCTATAATAATTTTCGTCTGCTAACTGGCGATATTTATCCAAATCATACGTCACATTTTATCCCTCACAAACTTAATGACTTCAATGTCTTAAGCAGGTTTTCAAGCTGAATATCTGTTCCACATTCAAACACTCCGGAATCTGTCTCTATCATGCACTGGCGTTCCTGCAAAGATGCATCCGCCATAATTTCCACATGTACAGAAGATCCAACCTGCCCCGTAATCTCATCTCTGTGTCCTTCTACAAATTCAAAATCCCCCGGGCTTACTCTGATCTGAAATTCCTTCGTCCCCTCTGCGTTTAAAATTACTTTCTCTATCAGATAAATAAGAATTTCTTTCTTATCATCAAAATGTACATGAAATACTTTTTCAAATACATCCGAAACAACATCCACCAGATACGGCTCTAATTCCTGAATCTTCTGCCGGTAATCCTCTTCTAACTGGCGCTGCTTTGTTTCCATCTGGCTGCGCAGCTCTGATAACTCTGCATCCGCCTTAGCTTTCCCTTCCTGGTATCCCTCTTCATATCCTGTATCCCGCGCCTCATCATGTATAGACTGCGCCTGGCCATTCGCATCTGCGACAATGGTTTCCGCCTGTTTTCTGGCATCGGCAAGTAAATCGTCTGCCTCTTCCTGTGCCATTTTCCTGATTTCCTCCGGTGAAATCACCGGTTCCTTGGGAACTGCATCCACTTCTTCTGCATTCAGCCCCACCAGAAATCCATCCACCATTCCCTGAGGATCAGGAATCTGCGCCTTCATCTGCGCCTCTCTCTGCAATTCCTCCATCCGCTGTTCTACTTTGATATTGGAATTGATTACTCTCTTGGAAAAGTTGTCTGAAAACACATACCTCTGCTTGTATAAATTAGACAACGATCTCATCACCTCCGCCGCGGGAAATTACAATCTCTGCCGAATCCTCCAGCTTACGGATAATTCCAACAATCTTCTGCTGTGCCTCTTCCACGTCTTTCATTCGCACAGGTCCCATGTATTCCATGTCTTCCTTAATCATAGATGCAAGACGCTTTGACATATTCTTAAAGATTACATTCTGTACATCTTCATTTGCCGCCTTCAGCGCTACGCCCAGGTCATTGTTATCGACATCCCTGAGCACACGCTGGATCGCACGGTCGTCCAGAAGAAGGATATCCTCGAATACGAACATCTTCTTACGGATTTCATCTGCCAGTTCGGGCTCTTCAATTTCAAGAGTTTCCATAATATGTTTTTCTGTTCCACGGTCTACGGTATTCAAAATATTTACGATTGCGTCCACACCGCCGACAATGGTGTAATCCTGATTTACTAATGCAGAAAGCTTGCGCTCCAACACTCGTTCCACTTCCTTTATCACATCCGGCGAAGTTCTGTCCATCATGGCAATACGCTTTGCTACATCCGCCTGTTTCTCAGGAATCAGCGAACCGATAATTACAGCCGCCTGCCCTGCGGACAGGTAAGATAAAATCATAGCGATCGTCTGAGGATGCTCGTCCTGAATAAAGTTCAACAATTGGGATGGATCCGTCTTGCGCACAAATTCGAAAGGACGAACCTGCAGGGATGCCGTCAGCTTGGAAATAACGCCCTGTGCCTTTTCCTCTCCCAATGCCTTCTCCAACAATTCCTTTGCGTAACCAATACCGCCCTCGGCAATGTATTGCTGTGCCAGGCAGACCTGGTAAAACTCATTCAGCACATCTTCCTTCGTCTGGGGGGATATACTTCTTGTATTGGCAATTTCCAAAGTCAGCTCTTCAATTTCTTCCTCTTTCAGATGTTTAAAAATTGAGGCTGATTTCTCCGGCCCTAATGCGATCAGCAATATCGCCGCTTTTTGAACGCCTGTATACTCTTCTGAGTTAGCCATCTTATTCCCACTCCTCGTTCAGCCAGTTTCTAAGCAGTGATGCCACCGCCTCGGGATTCTCGTCCACGAATTTCTCTATCAGAATACGCGTTTCAGACTTCTCGGAAAAGCCAATGTCCTCCAGCGAATCTTCTGCTTCCTTGGTTGATGCCAGCAGGGATTCCACGGAAAGCTCCGGTTCCTCCTCCACCAGTACCTGCTCTTTTCTTGTGCTGCGGAATACCACATAACCCAACATCAGCATAATGATAACCGCAATGATGATTGGCAGGTAATCAACTGCACGGTCTATAAAGCTGCCTCCATCATCATATTCAAAAAATGGTACTTCGTATGCCACAATTACAATATTCTCTTCCGCAAATCCAGTAGCCTTCGATACCATCTGTACAAAGTCCTGATCAACATCAAGCTTGACCTTATCACGGTTTGCCGCCACAAACTCGTCAAACGTCATATCATCCAGCTCACCGCTTGCCTTAAGCGCTGCCTCACTGTAATAGCGATTCTGATTGGCTACCACGGTAATGGAAGAATTCTCATAATCCACATCTCCCACGCCGCCTTTTCTGGTGGTAACTTTCTGGCTGGTATTATATTGTCTGTCTGTATCAGAAATCGTCAGGCTGCTTGTCGCACCGTCCTCCAGCATATAACCGGTATCATCCCTGTTATTCGTATCGGTTCCGGGAACGCCTCCATCAGCGCCTGTCGCCTCTTTCTCGTACAGGCTCTCGCTTGCCACCGGGCCGTGCTCCGCACCATCTTCTGTGTAGTAGTTATTGTCCGTCTCTTCGGTCTCATCAAAGCTGATGTTCAGGTTCAGCCCCACCGATGCGCTGTCATAGACGCCAGTGCCCAGAATCACGTCTTTGACCTGGCCTTTTACCATATTCTCCGCTTTGGTCTTATAAGAAAGTTGTCCACTCGCTGCCCCTATGCTTGTCGAGGTATCGCCGCCAATGAACAATACGTTTCCCTCTGTATCCATAATGGAAATTTCATCCGTATTGTCATTTCCAACCGCTGTTGCAATCCATTTTGCAAGGCCGCTCGCCCGTTCTTCGTCCAGTTCGCCGGACAACGAAAGCGTAACCGCTGCATATGTATCCTCTTCTAACGCCAGCACCGTTCCGTCGTCTACCGGCATACTGAGCTTGACGGTCGCTGAGTCCACAATATCCAGATTCTCCAGCTGTCCTGCCAGTTCATCCTGCAGATAGCGCTGGTATTTCTTGAACTTATCCGCCTCTGTGGTACTGAATCCGCCCTCAAACACATTGTTAAAGTCATAACCCGAGGCCGGGATTCCGTTCTGTCCAAGCAGAATTGCCGCATTGGCCTCGTCCTTTGTATTCACGGAAAAATTCAGCCCGTCACTGGAAACTTCATATTTTATGCTTTCTCCATCCAGAAGCTGCTTGACCTCTGCCGCCTCCTTCGTGTCCTCGCAAGTCCTGATCGACACCATGGTCGGGGTCGTGATGATTCTGCCAACAATCACCAGCCCCACTATGACCGCCAGCGCAATGCTGGCTATCAAAGTCTTTTGTTTTACTGAAAATTTATTCCACCATTCCACAAGCTGTTTGGGAATGTTCCTCAATCTCTCCTGCATCTGCGTCTCCTACCAATCCATTTCACAGTTAAAATCCACTCGTCCCTTCGTCTGCGTGAATTAAATCTGCATATTCATTATCTCTTTGTATGCTTCCAGCATCCTGTCCCTGACTGCTATCGTATAATTCAGGGCAATGTCCGCTTTCTCCTGTATCGCATTCAGGTCATGTGTATTTGTAGCGTAGCCCAGCTCAAACTGCATCTGCGCTTCCTCTGCCTTATTCTGGGTAATATTTGCCTCGTTCACAGTACCCATAATAGATTTCAGAATACTGTCAAATCCCTTCCCCTGCATGCCAATCTTGTCGGCGGTATCCGTAAGACCTGTAAGATACGCCGGGGTTACGTTACTTAACGCTGAAATATCCATTTAAAAAGCCTCCCTGTACTCTACTTGCCAAGCTCCAGACCCTTCAGGGCAATTGCCTTGCTTGTCTCAAACGCCGTAAGGTTCGCCTCATAAGCGCGGCTGGCATCTATCATGTTTGTCATCTCTGTAATAATATTTACATTTGGATAAGACACATAGCCATTCTCATCCGCATCGGGATGGGAAGGTTCGTACTTCATGATATAATCGGTCTGCGTATCCTCAAATACCCGGCTGACCTTTACACCATTTCCCAAAAAAGCCTCTCTTGTGTCTTCCAGAACCTTGCTGAAAGGTGTTGTCCTTTTCTCCTGAAACGTCACAATCTTTCTCGTATAAGGCGTTCCATCTTCTGTCCTGGTCGTTGTTACATTCGCAACATTTTCTGAAATCACATCCATCCGAAACCGCTGTGCGGTCAACGCGGACGTATTGATGTCAAATGACTGAAATAATGACATGGCGTCACCTCCGTACTTTCTGCCTTATCCGGCGCTCTCTTTTCCAGTTTCACAGGCAGCATGCCGCCTACTTGATCACACTCTTAATTCTTGCAAACTCTTTCGACATACTGTCAATCAATCCATTGTACTTAATCCGGACTGACGCCAGTTCCGCGTATTCCTGTTCCGGATCCACATTGTTCTTGTCCAAACGGTAGGAAAAATCCTCCGCATCCGTATAAATCGTTGCATTCAGATGATCCATATGCATATTCTTCACTTTGTTATCCAGGGACACATACTTGGACCTCCCCAGCTCCTGCTCAAGGATTGACTCAAAGTCCACATCCTGTCGTTTGTATCCCGGTGTATCTCCATTAGCAATATTATTACTGATTGCAGTCTCACGCAGCCAGGCTGCGTCCGCACCCTTATTTAACACATCTATATAATCATAGATACCACTGGTTAACATAAAATTGCTCCTTCCATACATCACATTCTCTGTTTGCAATACACAATTCTGTCCTTACTATAGATTATCGCAATCGAGCTTATATTGCAAGTATTTTTTTGTATTTTCATGGTAAAATCTACATGATATTGTGTGTTTTTGTCGAAACAGACACAAATACATGGCAGTTCTTTTCCTGTTCAGGAAATATCTGAAAAGGATTTTCCATGGTTTTCCATGCCCTTTTGCAACAATATATGTTCCCTTCCCGAAAGATATTCCTCATATATGATACAGGCATCCAGAACCTGTAAACGGATAAAAATGGAACCTGCAACGCTTTGCAAATTCCATTTGTTCCCCACCGCCGACTCCTTTCGGCTGTTTCATCCGCGCATCCTCTGACCACAGTAAAAGGATACGCTATATTTACCTGTCTTTTAATTGTTCTTTTTTTACTTTCTCAATCTCTTCAAACACCACATCATTCAATACCTTGATATAAGTTCCTTTCATTCCGGAAGAACGCGATTCAATAACTCCCGCGCTTTCAAACTTGCGGAGCGCATTTACAATGACGCTTCTGGTGATTCCCACCCGATCCGCAATCTTACTGGCGACAAGGATCCCCTCTTTGCCTTCCAGCTCATCAAATATATGGGCAATCGCCTCCAGCTCCGAAAACGAGAGCGTGCTGATGGCTGATTTCACAATCTGGATCTTCCGGTTCTCCTCCGCATTCTCCTCATTGACGGAACGCATCATCTCAAGCCCCACAACCGTAGTGCCGTATTCACTTAAAATAATATCGTCAATATCGTAAGCTTTCTCAAGCCGATAGACAAACAATGTGCCAAGGCGCTCCCCTGCAATATCAATCGGAGTAATAATCGCCTGATAGCGGTTTGTCTCGCCGATATTGAAACCCAACGTCTCAAGATTGACGTTCTCCTTCGTAGAAAGGATTCCCAGAAGCCTCTCGTTCAACAGCGGATCTATAAACCCGCCGATCTCATTGGCAATCAGTTCACCGATTTCTTCGGTCTTCCCGCTCCTGCCAATGCCCAGGGTCTTGCCCTTCTTGCTGATTACCAGAATATTGGAGTCCAGAATCTCTGTCAACACTTCGCAGATATCGTTAAAGACAACCTTCGAGGAATTATTATTGTGCAACAACTTGTTTATTTTTCTCGTCTTGTCCAGTAACTGTACACTCATAACAATACCTCCCAACCTATCATTACCTTTCCCTCTCAGTCTCCAAAATCCCTTTCTCACTATAACATATTTTGCGTCAAAAAACAACAACTTTCTATTTCTACTGCGCTTTTTTTCGTATTTTCTTACTATTTCTGTTTTTCTTTCACATACCCGCATTGATTGTCGGCGCAGACAATCTTATTGCCTTTTTCTACCATGTAACCGCCGCATTTCGGGCATTTCTCTTTCGACGGTTTTTGCCAGGTCATGAAATCGCACTCCGGGTTAGATTCACAGCCATAATATTTCCTGCCTTTTTTGGTCTTGCGCAAAACGACTTCTTTCCCGCATTTTGGACATGCTACGCCAATTTTTTCCAGGTATGGTTTCGTATTGCGGCATTCCGGAAATCCCGGACATGCAAGGAACCTGCCGTGCGGCCCGTATTTGACTACCATGTTGCGCCCGCATAAATCACAGACCACATCCGTGACTTCATCCTGAATCTCTACTTTTTCCAGCTCTTTTTCGGCAATCTGCACCGCCGCATCCAGGTCAGGGTAAAAATTGCTCACGACCGTTTTCCAGCCGACGCTGCCCTCCGCCACTTTATCTAACAGCGATTCCATGTTTGCGGTAAACGTCTCATCCACAATCGTGGCAAACGCCTCCTTCATGATGGAGTTGACAATCTCTCCCAGCTCCGTCACATAGAGATTCCGGTTCTCCTTTGTGATGTAGCGTCTGGCAAGCAGCGTTGTGATCGTGGGCGCATACGTACTGGGACGCCCGATCCCGAGCTCTTCCAGCGTTTTCACGAGGGACGCCTCCGTAAAATGCGCCGGCGGCTGGGTAAAATGCTGTTTCTCATTCAATTCCTTTATGTTAAGTTCCGTGTCCGTGTCTATGGATTTCAACAGGACGTTATTCTCACTCTTCTCGTCATCCTCGCTGGTGTATACGGACAGAAAGCCCTCAAACACAATCCTGGATGCAGACACATGAAAACGATATGTTCCGGCTGCGATCTTAATGGAAGTCGTCTCGTATTCCGCGCTTGTCATACGGCTTGCCGTAAAGCGGTTCCAGATCAGTTGATACAGACGGAACTGGTCTCTGCTTAAAGACTCCTTAATCTGCGCCGGCGTTCTTGTAATATCAGAAGGACGGATGGCCTCATGGGCGTCCTGTATCTTCTGGTTTCCTTTCTTGCTCACGCTCTCACCGGCAACGTATTTCTCCCCATAAGCAGATCCGATGTATTCTCTTGCAGCCGCGTCCGCTTCCTCTGAGATGCGGACAGAATCCGTTCTCAGGTAAGTGATGACGCCCACGGTTCCCTGCCCTTTGATGTCTATGCCCTCATAGAGCTGCTGTGCCAGGCGCATCGTCTTCTGCGTAGAGAAATTCAGGCGTTTGGCGGCTTCCTGCTGCAGGGTACTGGTTGTAAACGGCAGCGGCGCTTTCTTGATGCGGCTGCCCTTCTTCACATCAAGCACCTGATAGCTGGCGTCTCCCAGCTCTTCCAGAATGTGATCCAGCTCCTGCCTGGAGCCAATGGTAATCTTTCCCTTTTCATCACCGTAAAATTTGGCGTCAAGCAGCTTCTTTTCGCCCGGAATGGCGAATTTGGCATCCAATGACCAGTATTCTTCCGGGATGAACGCGTTGATTTCTTCTTCCCTGTCACAGATAATCCGGAGAGCTACCGACTGGACACGCCCGGCGCTCAAGCCGCGCTTTACCTTGGCCCAAAGCACCGGACTGATCCGATATCCCACCATACGGTCCAGCATACGGCGCGTCTGCTGTGCATCCACAAGATTCAAATCAATGTTGCGCGCCTGTTTGAGGGACGCTTTTACCGCATTTTTGGTGATTTCATTGAAACTGATGCGATAGACTTTCTTGTCATCCAGTTTCAACGCTTTGGACAAATGCCAGGAAATGGCCTCTCCTTCCCGGTCCGGGTCGGTTGCCAGATAAACCTTTTCCGCCTTCTTTACCTCTTTCCTGAGGTTGGCGAGAATATCTCCCTTTCCACGAATCGTGATGTATCTCGGCTCATAATCATGCTCCACATCAATGCCAAGCTGGCTCTTGGGCAAATCGCGGACGTGTCCGTTCGACGCCACCACCTCATAATTCTTCCCCAGAAATTTTTTGATTGTCTTCACCTTCGCCGGTGACTCCACAATTACCAGATACTTTGCCATTTGTCTGCTCCTCTCTATCTTCACAGGACGGACGAATCCGCATCCGTTCCCGAACCGGCAGCCATCCTGAGGAATTTTCCTTCAGATGGATATCCCGGAACGGACATAATAATTTTTATAGATTTCGGTAACAATTCCCATATTCCGCAATGTTTCCAATGCTTTCATCAATGCCCCCAGACCCAATCCCGTTTCCGAAAGCAGTTCTTCCAGATTTCTGGGAGTCAAATCGAGACAACTATACACCAACCTCTCTGAATTTTCAAGAACTATTTTTTTCTTTGTGGATGAATTTTCTTCTGTTTTTGTAAAAATATGCATCTCCTGCAAAAAATCTTCCATATTCAAAAAAATTCCTGCACCCTGCCGAATCAGGCGGTTTGTCCCCTGGCTGGACAAGTCCGAAATCCGCCCCGGAACCGCATAAAGCTCTTTTCCCTGTTCCAATGCAAAATCCGCCGTAATCAAAGAACCGCTTTTTTCCCTCGCCTCCACCACCAGCACGCCGTCAGACAATCCGCTGATAATCCGGTTGCGCTGCGGGAAATTCACGGCAAGCGGCCGTGTATGCGGCGGATACTCGGAAAGCACGCAGCCTTCCTCCACCAGTTGCTCATACAGCTTCCGGTTTCCCGCCGGATAGCAGACATCCACGCCGCAGCCCAGCACGGCGCAGGTACTGCCCCGCCCGAGCAGGGCTCCGCGCTGCGCCGCCCCGTCAATGCCTGCCGCCATGCCGCTTATCACACGCACGCCCGCTAACGCCAGCTCCTTTCCAATCTGTTCTGCCACAGCCTTTCCATAATGCGTGCAGTTTCTGGCGCCTACAATGCCGATGGCGCTCCGTGCGGATTGCGGACAATCCCCACGGTAAAACAGGGCATAGGGCGGATTGTATATGTGCTCCAGCCTGGCAGGATAATCCTCCTGCCCCCAGACGGCAAGATGGATCCCATTCTGCACGCAGTATTCTAGCTGTCCCTCCAATTCCTCTTCGCTCCTGCCCTGCGCCGCCTGAATTGCCTGCTGCTCCCGCTCTGTCAATACGCAAATCCGTTCCAGCGTTTGGGGGCTGGCATGGTACAGCCCTTTTGCATCTGCAAACACCGTCCTCAGATAAATTTTCTTTCTGCCGGACAGCGCTACCAGGCTGGCAAGCCAATATTCATATCTATTATACGCTGCCTGTTTTTCTCTCATTCCCACTCCCACACCTTTCTGTCAATACTGCGGTACAAAAGGCTCTCACAGACATGGGAATACCCGATCTTTTCCGCCTCTTCCATGTCTGCAATCGTGCGTGCGACACGCAGCACGCGGTAATATCCCCGCGCCGTCAGTTTCAACCGCTCAAAAGATTCGTGCATAAGCTCCTCTCCCTCCGGCTCCATCACGCACCAGTTTTCCACTGCGGACGCGGGAATGCGGCTGTTATACAAAATACCTGTTCCCGCAAAACGCTCCCGCTGCACATGCTGCGTGCGCTGTACACGCTTTCGGATCTGTGCAGAACGCTCTTCCGGCTGTTTTGCTATAAGCTCCTGCAAGCGGGGACGGCTGACTTCCACGCAGATATCCATCCGGTCAAGCAGGGGACGGCTGATTTTGTTCAGATGACGCTCTATCATCGCCGAAGAGCAGGTACAGCGGTTTCTGTCCGGGAAATATCCGCAGTTGCAGGGATTCATCGCCGCAATCAACATGATGTCCGCCGGATAAAAATAAGTGCCGCTCTTACGTACCAGCCGGATTTCCTGCTCTTCCAGGGGCTGGCGCAGCACTTCCAGCACCGGTTTTGCAAATTCGGTCAGCTCGTCCAGAAAAAGCACGCCCTTATGCGCCAGGCTGATTTCCCCGGGCTTAGGCACCGTCCCCCCACCTGCCATCCCAGCAAGGCTGATGGTATGGTGCGGGCTGCGGTAAGGCCGCTGCCGGAAATTCGTCTCCCGCTGCCCGAACATTCCCATTACGCTGTACACTCTGGCAAGCTCCAGCGCCTCCTCCTCTGTGAGCGGCGGCAGGATGGTTGACACCGCGCGCGCCGCCATGGTTTTCCCGGCTCCCGGTGAACCAAGCATCAGCATATTATGCCTTCCGCTGGCTGCAATCTCGCAGGCACGTTTGAGAATTTTCTGTCCATGGATGGATGCGAAGTCAGAATCTGCGTTTTGCGTGTTTTCACCGTTTTCTTCTATATTAGTGTCAGGTCTGCCTGCCATGAACGTTCCAGGCTCGTCAAAGAATGTTTCTATCAGCTCCGTGACCTGATTCAGATTATCTCCCGGAAGAATCGTGACGCCCTTTACAATCTGCGCCTCCCTGATATTATCCCGCGGAACGCAGACCACCTTCTTTCCGGCCTCCTGGGCTGCAAGAACCATCGGAAGAACCCCCTGCGTCGGGCGGATTTCACCGTTCAGGCTGATTTCCCCTGCAAAGAGGATATTGTCTAAATATTCCTGCGGAATCCTGCCATATGCCGCCAGGATGGCGAGTGCAATCGGCAGGTCAAACACGGTTCCGCTTTTACGGATATCCGCAGGATAAAGATTTACCGTAATTTTCTTCGGCGCAAGCCGGATGCCGCTGTTGCGGATTGCCGCACGGATCCGCTCTTTTGCCTCTTTCACTTCCGAAGATAATACGCCTACCATTTCAAATGCAGGCATTCCATCGCATACGTCTGCTTCCACCTGAATGAGAACGCTACGGATTCCGCAGACGATGGCTGTCGATACAATACTGTACAAAATTGCCTCCCTTTGTGCTGGTTTGGGATTAGGGGCAGAAACGCCCTGAAAAAAGATTTATTTATTATACCATAGCAAAGCCGTGTTGAAAAGCTGTTTCTCAAAAACAGCTTTTCAGTTTTTCCAGCGCACGTTTTTCAATCCTGCTCACATAAGATCGGGATATCCCCAGTTTATCCGCAATTTCACGCTGAGTGACCGGTTTGCGGTTGTATAGCCCATAGCGCCATACTACAATCTGACGTTCCCTGTCGTTTAACACCTTCGGCAGCATCTCATAAACTTTCCTGGTATTGCTCTTGAGCTCAATGATCTCAAAAATTTCCCGCTCCGTGCTCTCCACAACGTCCATCAAATTGATCTGATTGCCCTCTTTGTCCGTCCCGATCGGCTCATAGAGCGATACTTCCCTCGACGTCTTCTTTTTTCCGCGAAAATACATCAAAAGCTCATTGTCAATGCATCGTGCCGCGTAAGTAGCAAGCCTGTTCCCACGCTCGTAATTAAACGTAGCGATTGCCTTGATCAGCCCGATTGTACCAATGGAAATCAAATCTTCCATATCCTCTTCCCCGCTCTGGTATTTTCTTGAAACATGCGCTACCAGCCTCAGATTCCGTTCAATCAGGGTATGTTTAGCTTCAAGGTCGCCCTCTTTCATTTTTTTCTTCCTTTAAGTTTGATAATTTTTATTATCTAATTTAATCTACTTTTTTGCAAATTTTTCAAGCCAATGAAAAAAGTGGCCCAAATGAACCACTTTTCTGACTAATCTTTAACTACTTTGATCGGTAAT
>CAJUOE010000005.1 GCA_910587895.1 uncultured Lachnospiraceae bacterium | reverse complement strand
TGAGCCCTCCTGCACCTTATACTGGTAAGAGCCTTTTGTCTGCCCAGTATCAACCCTTGAATTTCTTCTAGTCTGGGCCTGTATCGCCTCCGCAGTCAGTATGGAAAGCGGGGATGAAATGACTCCCGGCGAATTAAACAGACTCTTTACGGAGTACAACGTGTATGACCGTGAAGGAAATATTCAGTGGTCGACCATTGACAATATCAACGGCTATTCCTCGCAGGTTTATTCTGGCGTTTCACAGGCAGAAATTGAGCAATGTCTCACGGCCGGCCATTACCCAATCGTGCGTGTGAGAGTAAACGCCGTCGGTAATTTTCATTATGTGCTGATCGTAGGCACAAAAGACGGAGATTATGTCTGTATGGATCCGCTGAAGGATGAACTGACCAGGTTATCGCAGTATGGAGGAAGGGTTTATGCTGTGCGGGTGGTGCAAACAGACTGATGAAACCCCTGTATTCTTTTAGCCCTATTGGCATTACCTTTTACAACTTCAACTCCACCTGAACGTCACTGCCAAGCGTTTCCAACTCTTTCTTAAAAGCCGGCCCATCAGCAGCCTTCCCCACAATGCTTCCATAATGTGTAGGAATCACAGCCTTCGGCTTAATCTGCGCGGCATACTCCGCCGCCTGCTTCCAATCCATTGTATAAAATCCACCGACAGGAAGCAGTGCCACATCACACTGTACTTTCAGGATATCCTTATTCACATCCGTATCACCGGACACATAATAGCGGGTGCCGTCCAGCGTTACGATATATCCCTGCCACTTTTTCCCCTTGGTGTGAAAAGGTTTTAACTTATTGTAAGCAGGAACCGTCTCTATCAGAAGTCCCTGCTCCTCATGCCTCTCACCCGGCTGATAAAACATGCAGTTTCCCGATGCAATGCCGGCTTGTGAGAGGGCTTTCTTTTTCATGGATGCCGGTGTCACAAGGCGGGTATCATCCTTCTTTAGTTTCGCAATGGATTCCGGTTCAAAATGGTCGTAATGTTCGTGAGTGATAAAGATAAAGTCTGCATCGTGAGTGTCATCCTGAATCAGATACGGGTCAAAGTACAGTATCTTCGAGCCTTCAATACGGATACTGCTCTGGGTGTTGACGATAATGTTGTTTACGTTCATTTG
This sequence comes from uncultured Lachnospiraceae bacterium, assembly GCA_910587895.1. Taxonomy (GTDB): domain Bacteria; phylum Bacillota; class Clostridia; order Lachnospirales; family Lachnospiraceae; genus Petralouisia. The sequence continues at coordinate 4,668 of CAJUOE010000005.1, read as the reverse complement.
GATGCCCCTCCATTCTTTAATTTTCAAATTGCTCTCTGGCCGCCTCAAACAGATTGTGAAGGTAAGGGTAATCCCACTTATCCGCACCTACATTGGGAATCGTGCCATCGCCCCAGCCCATGCCCGGCTTGCCGCCGTAATCGGTGAAACTGGCCGCCACATAGCGGACGGTATTTACCAATACAGTATTCGGCTCCTGCTTTCGCACGCCGATTACTTCCACCATATTGTCTTTGCCAAATTTGAAGAAATCCACATACTCTATGATTTCTTCCCCGGTATCATACTCGAAAGAGTACCCATACAGGTCGCATCCATCCTCCATATGACTCTTTTCAAAAGTAAGGTTTGACACTTTCCCAGGACACAGCTCCTCACTGCACCGTAGCGCCTCCGCCTGAAATGCTTCCCATGCCTCCGGTTCATGGAACGGATTCTGCTCCACGGGATTGGTCACCGGCAGACTGTGAATCTGGTTCTCTTCCTCCCAGGACACATAGGTCAGGTCGCCATTCAGGAAATAATAAGCAAATCCATCCGGCTGTTCAATCTGGAAACTCCCTTCAGAACGCAGACCGCCCCGGGAATACGGGTCTTTGCGGATATAGAAAGCCTCTGGTATAAATACTGTCTCACCTACCAGCAGATAATTCGGATCCTTTGGCGCATCTTCAGAGCGCAGGATGGTCGTCCACTTGTATCCGCTTCCGTAAAAACGTTCGCTGATACGCCAGAGACTGTCTCCTTCCTGCACCTCATATTCTATCATCTTATCTCCTGTAAGTTTGATATAATCCTCCGATTCGGCTCCCTCCGGCAGCTCCTGCGTAAGTGCAAACGGGTCTCTCCTTTCCCGCTTGGTCTTTTCCTCCTGTTCTTTTTCCGTTAAACCGTTTGCCACCGCCTGCCTGCTGTTTTCCACCTCTTTTTTCGTCTTACGCACAAATTGCTCCGTCTGCGGATCCCAGAGCAGATAAGCAGGTGGCGTATAACCTTCCTCCTCCGCCTTTGCGCCGCTTAAATGAACCGGCGCACCTACCCGCATATCGGCATATCCGTCACCGTTTAAATCCGGATAGGTAATCGTATCCGGCAGTTCGATACTCAAAGACAAGCTGCGTTCCTGCAGCACTTCGCCGCTCTCCATATCCGTCACTGTCATATCATAGGGTTCGTCCATACAATAGCCGTTCAAAAGATAGTAGCAAAGTTCCGTATCCTCTTCCCCCTCTTCCTCCGCAAGCGAAAAATGCAGGGCAAGCATCCTGCCGTCCTCCGTAAGCGGCAGCTCATAATCTGCCTCCACAAGCAGGCCAAAATACCGCATAATCCCCTCGTCTCCGGCGGATTCCCAATTCTCATCAATTCCGCGGGCTTCCAGAAATCTGCGTTTCGGATCCTCCAACTCGGTCAGCCGCTCGTCATGATCGATCCAATACAGGTTTTCCTCATCCAATCCCCAGCCGCCCCTTGATTCACCGTAGCACTGGAAAATATCATCAAACAAATATTCCAGAGTTTCGTCATCTTCTTCCGACGGCGCATTTAACAAGGTAAGTCCGTATGCTGTCCGATTCTTCACATAAAGATTAACCCTGGAGTTGCGGTTATACAAACAGGAAAACTCATAGCCGTCCATCTCATCCATCGTTTCCTGTATATAATAAAACAGTTTCCCATTGTCTGCGCTCCATGCTGACAAAGGGTGTTCTTCCGAATCAAATCTTCTCTTCAGAATGTAATACAGATCCAGGGCATGGTCATCCTCCGTCATGGAAAAGGTATAGTACAAAAAATGAAGCAAGTCTCCATCCACTTCCTGCATAGCCACCTCATTTAACGCGGTTTCCATCTCCGCCAGAGAATTGTAATACCGCCATGTCACATCCGCCTCTCCCGCAAACTGAAAAGCCGACGGCTCGTCCCAATCAGTTTCCAACATTTCCCCTTCATAATCCTTTATCGTAATTTCCGCACCGGCATAAGCACTCGGGGAAGTATGTTCATACAGATACCCGCTAAGCTCCTGCACCTCGCAACTGCCATGCTCCTCGGGCCATTCCCGCGGTCCTTCCTCTGCTTCAGCGCTATTCGTTTCTTCCCCGATATAGCCCGCTCCGGGAAGTTTTTCCATATCGGAATTATCCCCGATAGCAGAAGCTTCCAATCCGGCGGAAGTCCCATCTGCCTCTGCTGACGGTGCTCCGCAGGCCGCAAATAACAGGCTGAGTGCAGCTATGACGATGATACCGGCTGCTCTTTTGACGTTCTGGGGGCTTCTTACGTTTCTCTGTTTTACTTTATTTTTTTCAATGTTATGGCGCAAATCTTTTGGCATGTATATTGTCCTTCTGAATATGAATTTTTATAAGCTTTATCACATTATTCACCGACATACTCACGCCTCCCATCCGGATATTCAAGATACGCTTTTTGAGTCTTATCATCATATCCCGCAACAGGCAAGCCCTTAATTTTTCTTATTTCATTATCAATTCTTATTGATTCCTTAAATCTAAACGTTAATTCCTCATCTGAGATTCCTCAGGTAGAATCTAATTCATTTGTAATTATCATTTGTTTTCTCCATCACTAAAGGATAAGTTTATCTTCAAATAAATTTGATATAAGAACCTCTTCACCAGATTTTCCCACATCCTCTAATCTGTCATACAACTTTCGATTCAATATATATAAGGCTGCCATTGCATACAAAACGTTTTTAAGATTTGCCTTTGTATAATTATATCTTCCCGCCTCATTGGATTGCATCCTTCTATGCTTTATATCATTATATGCCTGCCACCAGTCCGAGACAGAATCAGCGAACTTATCCATTGGCGTAATGTTCGTAATGTCATATGGATACTTCGTATTGACCCTATATTTCTTCAAATTCGGATATTCCTCAATAAGTACATCCAGTTTATTCCTTATTCCATACGGAATTTTATCCTCATGAATACCGCATAGCAACTCGGCAATAGAATCAATTTCACTGCATGTCGTCAACAGCAATTTTATGTATTGACTTGAAAATGTATTATAATTATCTTTATCAATTGAAACATACTCATCTGTTTGTATTAAGTCTCTTTCAAGCAGCCGGTATTGTTTCCAGTATACCTTTAAAAATTCATCTTTGGTCATTGCAATCTTCTCCTTTACTCATCAATGTACTCACACATAATTTTCTCCCGGTCATATATCTATTTCTTAAGATTGTTTTCCTTATCAAAAAAAGCTTTCTCCAGCGCAGCATATTCCTCTTTTGAACATACTGATTTACACTTTTTCTGATATTCCCTGGAACGCTCCAACATGTTTTCAATCATTTGACAGGGAAACTCTTTACATTGATTACACTTTTCAACACCATGCTCTTTCGTACAGTCAACCAACCCATATGTACAGGATTTATGCGAAGAACAGCCTGTACAAATAATTTCCTCATTGGATACCACGCTATCCCGCCAACCGACCCGATACCACAGCTCGGCCACGGCTCTTAATTCCGTTTCACTATGAGCGTTGTACCTCGGACACTCTATACAATTGTCTCCACATAATGTAATTTTCTCTTCCATAACAGTTCCCCGCCATAATCCATGATAGAAGTCTACACATATTATACTATAATAAACTTTGTTTTACAGCAGGATTCTTCTTCTATACCAAAAAGAGCATACCACCTGGATGATATACTCTCTCAGCAACTATTTGTATCTATTCTCCGTTATCGAATGGTTCCTCCATGAAAATAGCACTCGTATATTTTTTCATCCATATAAAATATTTCTTCGTATTCCTGAAACCACACAAACTCACCATCCACTTTACAATGATAATGGTAGTCTCCTTTTGTGTATATTTTCGGCCCGCGAAATGATCCTGCACGAAACTGTTTTATTGTCAGAGGAAGCATAAGTATTCTTTTTCGCTGTCAGAAGAAACTCTGTGATTTTATGAATATCCCTGTCTGTGTTTCTACACAGAGCAATATTACACGCATCATCCTCTTTCACAATGCGGTCTATCGTCACTCCGTATAGATCACTTAATAGGATCAGACCGCCCACCTCCGGGACAGCCTGTCCATTTTCCCATTTGCTGATCGTCTGACGGGCAATTCCTAATTCATCTGCAAGCTGTTCCTGTGAATAACCGTTCTGTTTTCTCAAAAGCTGTAACTTATCTTTTAATTCCATGCAAGGCACCTCCTGTATTTTATGAAAAAACTATATCAGGCATGTCAGGCTTCGGCTACCACTTGAAAGATGCAAAAATGTCATTATGTAATTACACAGACGCTATAGATTTCCCAATATCTTCTAAACAATGCATACTTCGGGATATGTTACGCAATTTTAATCGACAATACCATTAGTCGTAGCTTTTGCCTTGAGATAGGCGTGTCTGTACGGATCATTTTCTGGTTCCATTTGGTTCATCCTTTCTTCCGGCATTATTGTAACAAAAAACGCTGGCTTGTTTCTTGAAATCCATAGGAGAAATCATTAAGGCTTTCTTAAGGCGTGTTCGCATAAGTTGCGCGTGCGGGCTTTGGAGCGGATTTTTTGTAAAGCGCAAGGCGAAAAATCGCGGGCGCTCTTGTGAACGCGCCCGACATACGATTTTAAGCAGGAGTTGCTTAGTCAGCGTGATAAG
>CAJUOE010000004.1 GCA_910587895.1 uncultured Lachnospiraceae bacterium | reverse complement strand
CTGCCTCCAAATCCGCTAAATTCAATATTTTGTTGTACCAATTCCCCACCAAGAGCCACTAATACCTTCTCTGACGCTGTCCATACTGGAAATAAAGCCCCTGTATCTAATAATGCATTCAAGCCATGCCAATGCTTCAGATAAATGATTGGTCTTTGAAAACTATCATTTAATACCATTGTAAACTGTTCCATATTAATACCCCACAGTCCCTAATTGCAACACATGATCTGGCGTTGTATAACAACTGAAAATTTCATTATTAATTTGCATCATCAATAATTCCTCTTTTGTTTTATCCACATATTTTACAACGGCAGATTCTATATTAGCATCATTTTTCCAAGTAATATCCACTAATCCAATCCATTGATCAGGATATTTTTCCTGAATCTGCTGCCAAGTCAATCTTTCTGACATAAAACACCTCTTCTTTCTAACATTCTGTAACAGCTCAGATACCTTCACTGTTATGCGAAAAATCCATTGGAAATCACTTCGCGATAGGTTTTTTATTCCCGAATCACCTTCTTACGTCCTGTGCAGTATATGTACAAGCCTATCTGAACGGTTACAACATTCCACAATATATATAACTCTTTTTACAATATTTAATAAAATACGTTTATCATCTTAACCAGTCTCTCAAATCATATATTATAACTTTTTGGTTTTTTAATAAAGCAATCAACTCATTCCTATCAATTCTCTTCCATAGCGCCTCTTTTATATCCTCAGACATCCTGCTTAATATATCATGTTCAATCCTATTTTGAAATTGTTTCTCAAAAGAATCCTGATTTATATCTCTAGAAATATAAGTATTTTGTTTGTTTACTACAAGAGAAACAAACAATCTCCATGTATACATATCTATATTAGAACTTTTATAATCAAACATTGACATTTTTTCATAAAGATATTTTGTAACTTCATGGCCGCTGTTTAAAAATATTCCTAACCTCGTCTTTACACCAAATTCTTCCTTTAAACCTTGGACCGTTTCACCATTTATTGGAATAAACGCACATTCATAATCATCATAGGCTTTATCCTCAATAAGAGGCACTTTAATCCATTTTTCTGCTCCTCCTTCAAAACTTAAATCTATTTTTCTTTCGTCTCTGTTTAAAACTACTTTTCCTATTTGTTTCTCCTTCAAAGCTATCATATGCAATAAACTTTTTGGCTCATAGTCACATAATAAGTGCTTACTTTCTATTGTATGTTCATTGGTTATAGTATTAACTAATCCGCTTAAAGAAATAGAACTCCTAGCCTCTTTTAGCAAACGCTCTGCTGCATCTATCATATTGCTCTCAGACATATTAATTGTTTCATATCGTTGCAAAGTATTTGCAGATACAAGTTTCCTTTCATTTCCATCTTCAAACAATATTGCATTGATATCACCAAAAACCTCTGACAGTATCTCTTCTTTCTAAATCCTTAATTCTCTCTGTCTATCATTTTTTAAATCAACCAGTTGTCGTACTAATATTCTAGCCTCAAAAGCAATCCATGACATAGAACGCCCTTTTACCTTGAAATCTTCTATTTGTTTTTCAATATAGTTCTTATAAACTCTATAAATAATTCGTAATAATTTATCTTTCCCCTCATTGTCTTCCACAGACGAACGCACCACATCAGTTTTGACAAAATTACTATTACAGCTATTCATAATTGCCAAAAAGACATCTTCACAATACCCTGGCGTATTAAAGGAAACCCTTATTCCTTCAAAACAAACCCCAATCGGTATAGGAATGTTATTCTCTTCCGATATATAATTCCTCCTATTATATGTTACTAAAGAATACTCTTGAAAATATTCTTTATACCTTACAGCATACGCTATGGTTATTCCGTCTAACTCTTCTTGGCGAATTTCAATGTTATTAATTTCTCTCAATGCTTCATGGGAGATATATTCTTCCAATGCAGCGCGAGGAGAACTATATCCTATCTTAATAGGTTCTTTTTGGTCATTTATCAAAACCACTTCACAATAAGGAAAAACAATCCATTTCTTAATGTCATGCTCAAGATTTTGCATATCTGCATCATCTCTTAAATGTAATTTAATCACAGTTCCGTGTTCTGCAATGTGTTCTGGCAACTCCCATTTTTCTAGGTTTTTTAATAAATACTTTCCATCAACATTTCTGAAAACAATTCTGCTTGCCTCACAATTTTCACTGGCACATGTCATAATTTCAATATCATTAGCTACTAGAAAACATGTTAAAATTCCAATCCCAAATCGGCTTATGGACACAAAATCAGGATATTTTTCCCTAAAATTAGAGCTGCTATATTTCGATGTTCCAACCTTAAGAAGATAGTTTTCTACATCATCTTCTGTCATTCCAGTTCCATTATCTTCAAATGACAACACCCGTTCAGAACTATCCCATCTAACTATAATTTTCCCTTTTGTAATCTCTCCATTTTCAATTTTTTCAATCTCATTTTGTAGTTTTATTGCATCCAATCCATTTTGAATAAGCTCCCTAAGCACGACTGAACTATCATTATACAACGTATGTCCGACCAATAATTGTAAAATACTATTTTGGTCAAGTTCAAAGCTGAGTAGTTTATTTTTAAAATTTTTAGTAAATACTTTAGAATCATCAATATCTTTCCAGGGAAATAAATAATCTCTGGTTCCTTCTGTTTTTGCTGCCTCCAGAACGATTTCATAGCAATACTTTAATTCTTTCTTCACATATTTTAAATACTCCATTAAAGCAAAAAATGCCTCTGCCTCATTTGCTTTCTCAAAATATGCCGTAATAGCTATTTTATCGCTCTGGATACTTTTATCAATATTTTCGTCATCATCCCGCATTTCCATTGGCTTTACTGCACGAATTGCTTTTTGTTTCTGCCACTCCAGAATGCTAATAGGGTCTGTCGGACAAAATGCATGGTATTCAATAACCGGTGTTCTGTCCATCGTAATATGCAATAAATCTGCCGTCCTCAATATAACCGCAACATACTGCAGATTTACTTTTGCTTCATCTGATGACTCATAACATTTATTTGTATCATACACAGAATAATCTTGAAGATTATTTAAATGATGACTTTCACAAATCATTGCCAAATCCTGCCTAAACAAATTATCTAATGGGGAAAGCAGATTCTGAATTTCTTTTACTAAATCTGCACTTCCTCCCATCTCTCCTGATATCCATCTTCTGATCCTTTTGGCATGATTTTTTCTTACATACTCCTGATATAAAAATACATCTTCCGTTTCTCCTAGGCTTTGCGCTTTCTGCAAATACTCTCTCCCATAATCAAAATTATATACACTGTTTCTGTAAACCGAAAAATTAGAATTCTCCCTATTATCAAATTCTTCTTTTGTAATCAACATTCCCATATCATGAAAGTAAATCGAAAGCACAAGCATCATCCATTCCGCAGATGTCATAATACGCTGGGTATGCTCTGGAATCAGCCACTCCACAATTTTTAACATTTCTTCAATATGGGAAATATCATGTTTTGTATACTCTATGAAAAAACCATAATCACCAATATGTGACAATAATCTTTCGACTTGTTTTTTAATATGTAACAATTTTAGCCCACTGAATATTCTTAAATTTTCTGCTTTTTCTGCATTCAGCTCTGCTTTACCCTTTAACTGTTCAATCATTTCACTCCTCCTTAGTTCTTTATCCTAATTCTTTACGCTTTCCCAAACCAAAATTAATTCCAATAACATTGGCACTGTACTATTATAGCGCAGCTTTCCAAATCCTTCAAGAAAAAGAAACTGCGGACTTTACCAGATCACAATATTTTTTAAATTTTACTACTCCTTACACGGATTCCTAAAATGTTTTCCTGATACAAGCTATGCATACATCCATACAACCCAAATAGGGGTATACAGTGCATCCATAAAGCCCGGAAAACAAAAAAGACAGTCGATGAAACTGTCCATGACCGTCTTTTTCCTATCTTCATTCCATTTCCACTAGAACCGAATATCCCCAGAAATCCCGCAAAATCAAGGTTTTCAAGCCTTATCTTCAAAGTTGCTTAATTTCGCCGCCTGGTCAGCTGCAACACAGGCGTCCACAATCTCCTGAATATCTCCGTTCATCACTTTATCCAGCTTATATAAAGTCAGATTAATGCGGTGGTCTGTCACGCGCCCCTGCGGGAAGTTGTAGGTACGGATTTTCTCAGAGCGGTCTCCCGTCCCAATCTGGCTCCGCCTTGCTTCCGCCTCCGCGTCATGCTGTTTCTGGCACTCCATATCGTAGAGCTTTGTGCGCAGCAACGCAAACGCCTTCTCCTTGTTCTGCAGCTGGGACTTCTCCGTCTGGCTGTAGATAACGATTCCCGTTGGATAATGGGTCAGGCGAACCGCGGAATCCGTAGTATTGACACACTGGCCGCCATTTCCCGAGGCACGCATAACGTCAATGCGGATATCTTTTTCGTCAATGACAACATCCACATCCTCCGCCTCCGGCATAACGGCAACTGTAATGGTGGACGTATGGATGCGCCCACCGGACTCCGTTTCCGGCACACGCTGCACCCTGTGTACTCCGGATTCATATTTCATCACAGAATATGCGCCCTGTCCTGATATCATAAACGTAACATTTTTCATGCCGCCAATACCGATTTCTTCGCATTCCATGGTCTCTACCTTCCAACGGCGGCCTTCTGCGAAATGTACATACATCCGGTAAATCTCTGCCGCAAACAATGCAGCCTCATCTCCGCCTGCGCCAGCACGGATCTCCACAATAACATTCTTGTCGTCGTTGGGGTCTTTCGGAAGCAAAAGAATCTTAAGTTCTTTCTCAAGCTTTCCCACCTTATCCCGCGACTCATTCAGCTCTTCCTTGGCAAGCTCGCGCATCTCCTCGTCACTTTCCTCCTCAAGCATGGCAAGGGAATCTTCCATATTCTGCCTGGCCTGCTTATACTCTTTATAAGCATCCACGATGGGCGTAAGGTCGCTCTGCTCCTTCATCAGTTTACGAAAACGGTTGGTGTCATTTGCCACATCCGGCTCACTGAGCTGATTCATGATTTCTTCAAAACGCAACAGGATATCCTCTAATTTATCAAACATAATCTCATCCTTTCTATTTCACTGACGGCAGGTTTCCACGGACCACGCGGTCATTTCCGGCAAGGTCTTTGATTACCCTCACATTCCGGTAACCGTTTTCCTCCATGAGGAACGCCACCCTGCCGCCCTGGTCGTGTCCAATTTCCAGACAGAGGTAGCCATTGGATTTTAAAAATCCTCTGCTCTGCTTTACAATCTCGCGATAAAAATACAAGCCGTCCTCACCGCCGTCCAATGCCTCTATCGGCTCAAAATTCTTCACCTCCGGCATCAAAGACTCAATCGTTCCGGTAGGAATGTACGGCGGATTTGCAACAATCATATCATACATGCCCGTAATATTCTGAAACAAATCGCTGCGCACAAGCCCCATTTCCACCTGATTGTTCCTCGCATTCTCTTTGGCAATCAAAAGCGCCTGCTTGGAAATGTCGCTCGCCGTACCGCAAATCTCTTTTTGTTTCAGAAGGCTGATCATCACACAGCCGGAACCCGTGCAGAGCTCCAGCACCTCCATGCCCGGCTCCAGAACCTTCAACGCCTCCTCGACCAGCGTTTCCGTATCCTGACGCGGTATCAGAACATGGGAATTCACTTTAAATTCCAGCCCCATAAACTCCTGGTTGCCGGTAATATACTGAAGAGGTACGCGCTCCGCGCGTTTTCGCAATAACAATTCATATTCCAGAAATTTCTCATCTGCCATCTCATCACCGCTCACCAGATAATAGCGGCTTTTGTCCATCTTACAGACATATTCCATGAGATACCACGCATCCAGGTCAACATCCGACACGCCGGCTTTCTGTAAAATTTCCTTTCCATACTCCAATGCACCTTCAAACGTCATGTTTCCTCCCTCACAGTTCTCACGTAGCTTTTCCAGTCAAACACGGCTTCCACTGATGCAATTCCAACCTCAATCATCTCCTCATCCGGTTCTCTGGTTGTCAGTTTCTGCATCCACAACCCCGGTTTGCTCAGAGCATTGATAACGGGGTGATTGCTCCTGCCTGCCAGGCGGATAAACTCATAAGAAATTCCCGCAACCAACGGAATAATTGCAATCCGCAACACCAGCCGGAGAATCCTGGAATCCACGCGGATGAACATGGTTGCAATAATGGTGATAATCACCACAAAAAAGAGAAAACTGGTTCCACAGCGTTTGTGTTCCCTGGAACTTGCCTTGACATTCTCCACAGTCAGGTCCATTCCGTGCTCAATGCAGTTGATGCACTTATGCTCGGCGCCGTGGTACATAAATACCCGTCGAATATCTTCCATCCTGGAAATCAATACGATATATGCAAAAAATATCAAAAGCCGCAGCGCGCCCTCAATAAGAATAATCAAAGTTTCAGAAGAAATATATCTCTGAAAAAACAGGGACACATAGAACGGCAGCGCCATAAAAATTGCCACCGCAAGCAAAAGCGACAGGGCAATCGTAAATCCCATCTCCGCTTTTTCTTTCTTCTCGCTTTTCGCCCCTTTGTCCTTATCTTCCTCCTCAAAAAAAGATGCCGAGAACGTCAGTGTTGACAGTCCCAATACGAAAGATTCCACAAAACTAATAACGCCACGCACAAACACCATATTTCTGAGTGTTTGATTCTTGCAGATTCCATGATATTCTTTTTTTTCCACAATAATTTCATGATCCGGTTTGCGCACTGCCACGGCGTAGGATTCTTTATATTTCATCATTACGCCTTCCATGACAGCCTGTCCGCCAATTCCAGAATAAGCCAACTTTCCCACTTCCTCTCCAAACAGTTAAATCCTGGTTTTTCCGTAGAACGAAAAGAAAGGATGTCCACTTTAACAGACATCCTCTTTCGGTTCAGTTGAACTTTGAAACTACTGATTGTTCATGCCGTATTTACGATTGAACTTGTCAATACGTCCACGAGCCTGAGCAGCCTTCTGCTGACCTGTGTAGAATGGATGACATTTGGAACAGATTTCAACGTGAATATCTTCCTTCGTGGATCCTGTCGTAAACGTATTTCCACAGTTGCATGTTACGGTTGCCTGATGATATGCCGGATGGATTCCTTCTCTCATGTTTTCACCTCTTCACTCTCTATTTTAAATCCTCTAAACTGATTTTCCTGTTTACGCTATTGCCTGCACAACAGCTTTATTATTGTAGCATATATTTTACATATGTGCAAGTTTTTTATAAAAAATTTTGTAAAATTTACCTTCTTTCCCTGTACCAGCAAAAAATCCTGTCATATATTCCGGCATTACACCAGTTTCGTCTTCTTTACCATCTGGCAGAACTCACGGTTATTGTTGGTACGCACAAAAAGATTCAAAATGCTCTCGACAGCCTCGTCCGCACGCATTCCGTTAATTGCACGGCGCATAACTTCCACGGCCTCCTGCTCTTCATGGTTCAAAAGCAGGTCTTCCCTTCGCGTTCCGGACTTCGTAATATCCACAGCCGGGAAAATGCGGCGTTCGGAAAGCTTGCGGTCCAGAATCAGCTCCATGTTGCCGGTTCCCTTAAACTCCTCATAGACAACGTCATCCATACGGCTTCCGGTATCCACCAGCGCGGTAGCAAGAATCGTAATGCTGCCTCCCTCACGCATGTTCCTTGCAGCGCCGAAAAACCGTTTCGGCATATGTAAGGCTGCCGGGTCAATACCGCCGGACAATGTTCGTCCGCTCGGAGGAACTATCAGATTATATGCGCGCGCCAGGCGTGTAATACTGTCGAGAAGGATCATCACGTCCTTGTTGTGCTCCACCAGACGCCTTGCACGTTCAATTACCATCTCGGATACCCGCTTGTGATGTTCCGGTAATTCATCAAACGTTGAATAGATAACCTCCACGTTCTTGCCTTCAATCGCCTCTTTGATATCGGTTACCTCCTCCGGACGTTCGTCAATCAGGAGGATGATCAGATGCATCTCAGGATTATTCCTGGTCACAGCCTTTGCCACCTGTTTCAAAAGCGTGGTCTTACCGGCCTTCGGCGGAGAAACAATCATACCTCTCTGCCCCTTGCCAATCGGAGAGACGACGTCCATGATACGCATGGCAACCGCACTCCGCTCCGTTTCCAGCCGAATCCGTTCGTTCGGGAAAATCGGCGTAAGATCCTCAAAGTTCGGACGGCGCAGTATCTCGGACGGATGACAGTCGTTAATGCTGCGGATATAGAGGAGCGCGCTGAACTTCTCCTGCTGCGTCTTAATTCTGGTATTGCCATGTATGATATCGCCTGTCTTTAATCCAAACCTGCGAATCTGGGATGGGGAAACATATACGTCATTCTCCCCCGGCAGGTAATTCTCACACCGAATAAATCCATACCCATCCGGCATGACCTCCAGGATGCCATGCGCGCTGATTCCGCTGTCCAGTTCCGGATTGTCAATTTCAATGCCGTCCGGCGTTATAATCTTGCCGGGCTTGCGCTCCCTATGTTCTCCCGGTTCCCCATGCCCTTCTGTGCCGGGTCTTTCCGCATATTCCCCACGGTTCTCCCGCGGCTGTATGCTCCTTGCATCCTTGTGCTCTATCGTCTGCATACGCTTGTCTTCTGTTCTTCCCGTCGTCTTCTCTTTCGCTCTTCCTGTCGTCCCCTCCTGCGTCTCCCCTGAACTTTTTTCTTTTAACGCATCTTTCTTATCTTCTTCAAGCATCAGCTCTACCAGCTCTTTCTTCTTCAGCCCTGAGAGATGTTTTAATCCTCTGGATTTCGCCACGTCCCTTAATACTGTCACAGATAAACTTTCATATTTTTCTCTCATACAATTCTCCTTTTACTATTATCACACTGGGATTCTATGTCAGAGTAGACAACGACTTCATACACAGAAATTATGTCTCTGTAGTAGCCCTATTATACACTATCTTTTTATAAATAGGAAGTCCTTTTTTCTTGATTTGCAATTTTTTTCATGCTATGATGAATAAAATGCCATGAAAACAAAGGAGAGATTGAAATGACAACACAGGAAAAAGCAATTTTCTTACATAAAGAATGGAACGGCAAACTGGAAACCGTTGCAAAATCCCCGGTAACCTCACGCGAAGATTTGTCCATCGCCTACACGCCGGGCGTAGCGGAACCATGTAAGCTCATCGCAGAAAATCCCGACAATGCCTATATCTATACAATGAAGGCAAATACCGTCGCCGTAGTCTCTGACGGCAGCGCCGTCCTGGGCCTTGGCAATATCGGCCCCTACGCCGCCATGCCTGTCATGGAAGGAAAATGCGTGCTGTTCAAAGAATTCGGCGGCGTCAACGCCGTCCCCATCTGTCTGGACACACAGGACACGGAAGAGATCATCCGCACGGTCACCTGCCTGGCTCCCAGCTATGGCGGCATCAATCTGGAGGACATCTCCGCCCCCCGCTGTTTCGAAATCGAAGAACGGCTCAAGGAGACGCTCTCCATCCCGGTCTTCCATGACGATCAGCACGGAACGGCAATCGTGGTGCTTGCCGGAATCATCAATGCGCTGAAAGTCACCGGCAAACAGAAAGAAAACTGCAAAGTAGTGGTAAACGGCGCAGGCTCCGCAGGAATTGCCATCACCAAACTTCTCCTGACCTATGGTTTTTCCGACATCACCATGTGCGACCGCCTGGGAATCATCGGCAAAGATTATCCCGATTTAAACTGGATGCAGCAGAAAATGACAGAGGTCACCAATATAACGAACCAGACGGGAACGCTCGCCGATGCGCTGAAAGGCGCAGACATCTTCGTCGGCGTCTCCGCCCCGAATATCGTGACCGCTGAGATGGTCTCCTCCATGAACAGCGACGCCATCCTGTTTGCCATGGCAAACCCGGTTCCGGAAATCATGCCGGACATCGCCAAAGCTGCCGGGGCAAGGGTCGTTGGTACCGGACGCAGCGATTTCCCGAATCAGGTCAACAATGTGGTGGCCTTCCCCGGCATCTTCAAAGGCGCACTGGAGGGACGCGCCCGCCAGATTACAGAAGAAATGAAACTGGCGGCCGCCACAGCCATTGCCGGATTGGTGTCCGAAGATCAGCTGAACGAAGACTTTATCATGCCGGAAGCATTTGACCCCAGGGTAGCGCAGGTTGTAAGCCAGGCCGTCAAATCCCATATTCCGGGATAAGCATAGCTCATGAAGACACTCATTTCTTCCGAAAATACAGATTTCTGGAATGGCAGGCGCTACTATTCCGTGGATTCTTATTTAAAACAAACGTACGGGGAAAAAGTCTACCGCCTGGCATTAAACGGCGGCATGACCTGCCCGAACCGCGACGGCACGCTGGGTACCGGAGGCTGTATTTTTTGCAGCGCGGCAGGAAGCGGAGACTTTGCACAGCAGCGGGAAAAATCCATTGCCGCACAGCTTGCCGCCGCCAAAGAACAGATTCGCAGCAAACGAAACTGCCGGAAATTCATCGCCTATTTTCAGGCATACACGAATACCTATGCCCCCACAGGCTATCTGCGCCAAATTTTCACTGAGGCGATTATGGATTCTGATGTTGTCATCCTATCCGTTGCCACGCGTCCAGACTGCCTCTCGCCGGAAATCCTCAATCTTTTGGCAGAGTTAAACCGGATAAAACCTGTCTGGATAGAGCTTGGCTTACAGACCATTCATCCGCAGACCAGCCGTTTTATCCGCAGTGGATTTACGCTCGCATGTTTCCACGAAGCGGTAGCCGCTCTTTCCCAACGCCACATTCCGGTTATCGTCCATGTCATTCTCGGTCTTCCCGGAGAAAGCAGGGAACAGATGCTTGAGACCGTACGCCATGTGGGGGACCTGAATGTTTTCGGAATCAAACTACAGCTTTTGCATATCCTTTCCGATACGGATTTGGGCGCAATTTACCGTGAAAATCCCTTTCGGCTGCTTACGCAGGACGAATACTGCGAGCTGGTGACAGATTGTCTGGAACGCCTGCCAAAAGAAATCACCATCCACCGCCTCACCGGAGACGGCCCCAAAAATTTGCTGATTGCGCCTTTATGGAGCAGCGCAAAACGAAGCGTTCTCAACCAAATCGAACAGACTTTGAAAAAACGGGACACCTGGCAGGGAAAACATTACGAATACACAGAATTCGAACAGAAAACATAGAACATGTATTTCAGGAATAAACAGATAAGGAGCGATACTTATGGCAGAAGCTGCCACACAATATAAACTAATTGTACTTTATATGCTGGACAGGGTGGATTTCCCCCTCACCAATACCCAGATTTCCAACTTCATGCTGAACAAGGATTACACGACGTATTTTACGATTCAGCAGGCCATCAGTGAGCTGATTGACACCGGATTAATCCGCACGGAATCCACATACAATAACACCCACTACTATATCACACCCGCAGGCAGGGAAACGCTCTCTTATTTCCCCGATAAGATTTCCGATGCCATTAAGGCGGACGTCATCGACTATTTTAAAGAAAACCAGCTGGAATTAAAACAGGAAATTTCCATGATTGCCGATTACTACAAGACGACTGCCCAGGAATTTGCCGCGCGCTGCCAGATCAAAGAAAAGAACCGTTCCCTGATTGATTTGACCATTACCGTCAAATCAAAGGCAGAGGCGCAGGCCATCTGCTCCAATTGGAATTCCTCAAACGAAGATGTTTACGGCTATCTGATGGATTTACTGTTAAAATAATTTTACAGAGGGTGTGCATCCGACGATCATGCCGGATGCACACCCTCTGTAAATTGCCCTCATTTCTTTAATCATTATCCGGGTCATCCTTATCCAGGAAACGCATTTTGCTCTTTTCGCCCAGCTGCAACGGCAAAAATCCAGCCGCCGTATGATACTTCTCGCGATAGCACTTCTGGCAAAGCGTTCCAAACGTAATCTTTTCTCCACACATGGAACAATGCAGGTTTACAATCTTTTCTTCCTGCTCTTTGTATTCCACCCTGCCCTCTGCAATCCATTTCTTCACGAGCATCCTTGGAATATTAAAATGCTCTGCAACCTGATACTCTGTCACATCCTGCGCGCGGATATACTCTTTCACTTCAGAAAATAACTGGTTCTCCTGACAGACCGGGCACAGATCTCCTTCATATTTCTCCGGGAGATCCCTGTGACATACTGAACATAACTTCATGTTATCAAATAACGATACTTCATGCAAAATCCTCACCACTCTTCTTAATATATATCAGCAGCCAATCCCTGCAAGGAACTGACTACTTTTTCTTTACGCTGTAACCAAATGTTCCCAGAATACTTTTGAGGTCGCAATATGCGCCATGGGAATATACAATCGGCTCCGCCTGCTCCAGATGAAATTTCCCCTTTTGGTCCATATAAGCCTCTGAGGCATGTACGGCAACCACTTCTGCCAGAAACATATGATGGGAGCCAAGTTTCATACACTCTGTCACCCTGCATTCCATATTAACGGGGCTTTCCCCTATCAGCGGAGGCAAAACCTTCGATGATTTCTGCCTTGTCAGATGAAGGGATGCGAACTTGTCAACTTCCCTGCCGGATTTGACGCCGCAATAATCTGTCGCATATGCCAGTTTCCTGGTCGTAAGGTTGATGACAAACTCTCCGGTCTTCGCTATCATATGGTAGGAATAGCGCTCCGGCCTCACAGAAATATATACCATCGGCGGGTTGGTACAGACAGTCCCCGTCCACGCCACCGTAATGATATTATCCCGCCCTTCCCCGTCCGCCACAGTTACCATGACTGCCGGCAGAGGATAGAGCATATTCCCCGGTTTCCACTCCTGTTTCCGATAAATATTATCTTCCTGCACGTGACACTCCTAGAAAAATCCAAACATATGGGCAATAATTGCAACAATGCCCCCGATATTTATAATGCCAAGAATGATCAATACGCCAAAATAACCCTTGACCACTTTCATGCTCTGCGCGCCCATCTCCACATGCTCTATCTTCGTCTCTAATTCCTCCAACAGAGTCTGGATATTGCGGTAACACTTCACATTCTCCCTGTGAATCTTTTCCCCGAGTTCTGTCTTCATCGTCTCAAGGTCTGCCTTCATTGCCTCAAGCTCTGTTTTCATCGCCTCGATCGTCTGATCGCTCTCGCTGTCGTCCTCGGAATCCGACGCAAGCTGCGCAAGAGAGGCGTTTATTTTCTCCAGTTCAGCGGAAACTCCTTCCAGTGTCTCCCTTGTGGAATTCTCCTGCTCCCGGATCTGTTCTGCCGCAGACTCTGAGAAATTCTGGAGTTTCTTATCCAACTCCGCCATGCTCTGCTGTGAGTTGCTGTTCATCTCATCAATCTGTTCAGAAATCCGTTCTTCCAACGTATTAATTTCACAGCTGACCGTCTCATCCATGACACGCAGCTGCTCATCCACGCGGGAAATCAGTGCGTCAACCTGACGCCTTACGCCCTGGGTCAGACTGTCCGCTTCCTCTTTCTGTCCATCTAATATCTTCTGAAATGTCTTTGATTTCTCTTCTTTTTCTTCCAGAACGCTGTCCAGTTCCTCTACCTTGCTCTCTTTTGTAGTTAGCAAACCCTGAAGGTATTTTGCTTTTTCCTTAAATTCGTCAATCTGTTTTAAAAAAAAGTCTTCTTTCTGCACCTTATATACATATCCTTTCTTATGTTTATGGAATTCATTGTAACATTAGACCTGTCTTTTTGCAACAATGATACTATATGTTCTCTATCTGCCAGTCAATCGGATCTATGCCGTTTGCTGCAAGAAACTCATTCGCCTGGCTGAAATGCTTACATCCAAAGAATCCACGGTACGCCGAAAGCGGGCTCGGATGCGGCGCCTTTAATATCAGATGTTTTGGATTATTCAACATGGGAATCTTGCTCTGCGCCGGCTTTCCCCACAGCATATAGACAATGGGGCGATCCTGTGCATTGACCTCACGGATGATCGCATCAGTAAACTGTTCCCATCCCTTTCCCTGGTGGGAAAACGCCTGATGTGCGCGAACCGTCAGCACCGTATTGAGCATCAGCACTCCCTGCCTGGCCCATTTTACCAGATATCCGTTATTGGGAATCTCACAGCCCAGATCATCCTGAAGCTCCTTATATATATTCTCCAATGACGGCGGAATATCCACCTCGGGTCTCACAGAAAAACACAATCCATGCGCCTGTCCCTGGTTATGGTATGGATCCTGCCCCAGAATTAACACTTTTACCTGGCCAAGCGGCGTCAGGTGCATGGCATTGAAGATATCATCCGCCGGCGGATAAATCACTTTCGTACTGTACTCTTCTTTGATAAAGCGATAGAGGCTGGCATAGTAAGGTTTCTTAAATTCCCCGCCAATCGCATCTACCCAGTCATTTTGCAGCATTCCCATGAGAATTGCTCCTTTCCTCATTCGTTATTCCCAAAAGCATCCGCCTTCCGGTCACACACGTACGGATACGCCTCTCTGTGCCAGATAATTCTTTAATTCCATAATCTCCAGTTCCTTATAGTGGAACAGGGACGCCGCCAATGCCGCTTCTGCGCCGCCCTCAGTCAACGCCTCATAAAAATGCTCCTTTGTGCCAGCTCCGCCGGAGGCAATTACCGGAATCGAAACATGATCTGCAATTGTTTTCGTCAACGCCAGGTCATAACCTGCCTTTGTACCGTCACAATCCATGCTCGTGAGTAAAATTTCCCCCGCTCCCATGCGGTTGGCGCGCATGGCCCACTCTACCGCATCCAGACCGGTATCAATCCTGCCGCCATTTTTATATACATTCCATCCGCTGCCATCTTCCCTGCGTTTTGCATCAATCGCAACAACCACGCACTGGCTGCCAAACTTATCTGCCGCGTCACTGATTAGCTCCGGCGTATTGATGGCAGAAGAATTGATGGAAATTTTATCTGCACCCTCCCGGAGAAGTACCTTAAAATCCTCCACCGTGCGAATGCCGCCGCCCACCGTGAAGGGAATAAATACGGTCTGCGCTACCCTGCGCACCATATCAACCACCGTATTCCTGGCATCCGACGACGCCGTAATATCCAAAAACACAACCTCGTCTGCACCCGCCTTATCATAGGCGGCTGCCACTGCCACCGGATCTCCGGCGTCCTTGAGGTTGACAAAATTAACACCCTTTACCACACGTCCGTCATGTACGTCCAGGCAGGGAATGATTCGTTTGGTAAACATCACTGCACCTCCCCTGTTCCTGCAAAGTTCCGTAAGATCTGCAGCCCTGTGCTGCTGCTTTTTTCCGGATGGAACTGACATGCAAACACGTTTCCCTGTTCCACAGACGCATGGATAGTGACTCCATATTCCGTAGACGCCTTCACGATCTGGTCATCCCCGGCTTTCAGGTAATAGGAATGCACAAAATAGACAAACGCACCTTCCGTAATTCCATCATAAAGCTTTCCCTGATGCTGCAAATGCAGGGAATTCCAGCCGATATGGGGAATTTTGAGTCCATCCTTCGCCGGAATCCTCACAATTTCCCCGTCCAGAATATGTAAACCTTCCACACCGCCGTTTTCCTCACTGCCTGCAAACAAAAGCTGCAATCCCAGACATATGCCAAGAAACGGCGTCTGCTTCTCCGTCACTTCATGAATGACTTTATCCAGTTCATACTTCCTGAGTCGCTCCATTGCCTCCCCGAAGGCCCCGACACCCGGCAAAATCACTTTATCCGCCGTCAGGATATCCCTGCAATCTCTGGTGACAATGGTTTCCTCTCCCAGATAATTCAGAGCTTTCTCAACACTTTTCAGATTCCCCGCATCATAATCAATTATCGCTATCATGCCGCTACTCCTCTGCACTCTCTGTACCAAGTCCAAGCTCATCTATAATTCTGTAAATTTCCAGCGTGTATTCTTCTTTATCCCAGATCGCATACAGTTCTCTTGCCTGATCAAGGGACAATTTATAATCTTTCTTTAATGCCTTCCTGATAATTTCAAGCATATTGTCATATTCAATTGCCGCTCCTGTTGCTGCCGCCTCATTTGCATTCTTGTCAAATCTTCCTACACCGAGAATCAATGCGCTCATTGCCTCCGCGTGCATTTCCTGCTTGCGGTATACCCGGTAATTATTAATGGGCTGCTGTACATATGCGGTAAGCCTTGCCTTGTTATAAAGCTCCTCGTCAACCGCTTTCACCTTCTCACCCTGCGTAAAGCAGCTATATGCCATGACATAATTGCCCTTTTCATAATATTCTCTCGCCTGTGTGATACTCAGCATATATCCCACCTGGCTGCTGAAAAGATTGATCAGGATAACCAGCGAAACGCCTACCAGAAGAATCAATACCACCGGCCCCTTCGGCAGCGGCTTGCTGCGGTCGATGACCTTCAGATCCTTTTTCTTCTCTTTCTTCTTCTCGGCTTTTTCTTTCTTCAGCTGATCTTTCTCAGCCTTCTTCTGGTCTTTTTCCTTTTTCTTTTCCTCTTTGTCTTTCTTCTTCTGTTCTTTCTGCTCTTCCTTCTGTTCCGCCTTTTCCTGCTTCTTTTTCTCTTTTGCCGTTTCCTCGTCGGCGATCTTTTGCAAATCCGCCTTGTCTTCCTCTGTGAGGTTCTCTACATCAGCGGCGTCAATCACCTTGTCTTCTTCGCCAAACAAAAGCAGGCTCAACCGTTTGAAGAACCCTGGTTTCTTCCCGTCACCCTCTGTCTCTTTCCGGTTCTTAGCCTTCTTATCTTTCTTATTTTTGTTCTTTTCCTTTTTCGGTGCGGGCGCATCCAAAACACCCTCATCCATGTCACCGTAAGTCTCCGGATCTTCCAGGCCAAGCCCTTCCAGCTGCCGGGCAAGATCTTCCATATCAGAATCCCCTGAACCCATCAGGTCTTCCAGGCCATCAGAGCCCATATCATCGGATGCAGTCATGTCTGCTGCGTCCCCATCCAGGTTATTGACAAAATCATCCTCCGTAAAAGCATCCCCATCCGCAAAATCTACCGATGGCTCTTCCTTCGCTTCTTCCCCGATGCCGGAAAGCATATCCAGAAGTTCCTGATTCGCTTCTTCCGAGTTAAAATCCGATTCTCCGGCTCCATCCAGCGTATTTACTTCAAAATCAGGCTCGGGCTCAGGCTCGGGCTCCGAATCTGCGTATCCGGCGCCAACATCGCTCAGTCCAAAATCATCATCATCGTAATTCCTGAGGGACTCCTCAATAGACAGATCCTTCCCGTCATCCAGATCATCCAGCGTGCCATTTTTTATGTTGCTGACAATATTGTCAATATCATCCAGATTAAAATCATCATCATCCTTCGAACCCGATTCGACTCTCGATTTGGATTTGCTCTTCTCAAACGCCTTTAAGAAATCATCCTCATCATCGTCAGAAACAGGATCTCCAAAACGGCTGAAGAAATCGTCCTCATCTTCTGTTATCTCTGATTCGCCTTCTACTCCCCGCAACAATTTGTCCAGGTAATCTTCTCTCTCGTTCAAAGATTCCACCTCCGGTGCTTTTTCTCATACTGTATTTATCATAACACACTGTTTCCCAATACACAAGTTAAATGCTTCGGCTATCTCAATTCTTAAAACTATGTACCGGCGCAGGAATTCTTCCCTTACGGTTGATAAAGGCGTCACATCCAAACCGGTTGACCGGCATGACCGGCGCGTGTCCCAGCAACCCGCCAAACTCCACCGTCTCTCCGATCCCTTTTCCGATGACCGGAATCAGACGGACGGCCGTCGTCTTCTGGTTAATCATTCCAATTGCCATCTCATCCGCTATGATACCGGAAATCGTGGATGGCGGCACATCCCCCGGTATGGCTATCATGTCAAGTCCCACAGAACAAACGCAGGTCATCGCCTCCAGTTTCTCCAACGTCAAGGCGCCGCTCTCCACTGCATTGATCATTCCCTGATCCTCACTGACCGGAATGAACGCTCCGCTCAAGCCTCCAACATAGGAGGAGGCCATAATCCCGCCTTTTTTAACCTGATCATTCAACAGCGCAAGCGCAGCCGTAGTACCAGGCGCTCCCGCGTATTCCAGTCCAATCTCCTCCAGGATCTCAGCAACGGAATCTCCGATAGCGGGCGTCGGAGCCAGAGAAAGGTCGATAATTCCAAACGGAACCTGCATTCGCTTGCTTGCCTCCTGCGCCACCAGCTGACCGACGCGCGTAATCTTAAACGCTGTCTTTTTAATTGTCTCACAGAGCGTCTCAAAATCTGCGCCGCGCACCTGCTCAAGCGCTTTCTTCACAACTCCGGGACCGGATACCCCAACATTGATAATCGCGTCCGCCTCGGTTACGCCGTGGAACGCGCCCGCCATAAACGGATTGTCATCCGGGGCATTACAGAACACCACCAGTTTGGCACAGCCCAGAGAATCATTCTCCTTTGTGTACTCGGCTGTCTTTAAGATAATCTCTCCCATCAGCTTTACCGCATCCATATCAATGCCCGTCTTCGTAGAGCCCACATTGACAGAACTGCATACGCGTTCCGTTTCCGCTAATGCCTGCGGAATCGAACAGATCAGGTTTCGGTCCCCTGACGTCATGCCTTTCGAGACCAGCGCCGAATATCCGCCGATAAAGTTCACGCCTACTTCTTTCGCCGCCTTATCAAGCGTCTTCGCAATCGTTGCAAAATCCTCAGGCGTCCGACATGCCGCCTCCCCAATCAGGGAAATGGGCGTTACGGAAATCCGCTTGTTCACAATGGGGATTCCATATCCGCGCTCAATCTCTTCTCCTGTCTCAACGAGTTTCTCCGCCACCGTCGTAATCTTACGGTAAATATTATCGTTTAATTTCTGCAAATCGGAATCAATGCAATCAAGCAGGCTGATTCCCAGCGTAATCGTACGCACGTCAAGATTTTCCTGCTCAATCATCTTATTCGTTTCATTTACTTCCCAGATATTTATCATCACGCCGCTCCTTAAATTCTGTGCATTTTATGAAAGATTTCTTCGCGCTGGCACCTGATATTCACGCCAATCTCCTCTCCCAGATGTTCCAGGTCCCCGGCGCACTGGTCGAATGGCTTATCCGCATTCTTCATATCCGCAATCATCATCATATTGAAAAATTCCTGGACAATTGTCTGGCTGATATCCAGCACATTGATCTGATGTTCCGAGAGATAGGTGCATACCCTGGCGATGATTCCCACGGTATCTTTTCCCACCACCGTAATAATAATCCTGTCTGCATTTTTTTCCATTAAATTTAACCTCCAGTATTTAGAATTCAATGACGTCCGAGACCTGATCCCTTTTGGCAACATGGATGGGAAAATCCCCCGCATGATAAGGATTATCCGCCATGTCAATCTCCAGCCTTACGGTCTCATAGGCAAGCCTCTCATAATTATTTTCCTTGCTTAAATGTCCCAGAATTGCCATCTTAAAATTGTCGTGAAGCACCTCTCCAAGCAACCGCCCGGAAAGCTCGTTGGACAAATGCCCTCTATCCCCCAAAATGCGCTGTTTCAAATAATATGGATACGTCCCCACCTGTAACATATGTACGTCATGGTTGGCCTCCAAAAGCAGCACGTCCAGATTCTGCAGCCGTTCTACGATATAGCCGTCATATCTGCCAAGATCTGTCATTACCCCCATGGATTTCCTTCCCTGCCGCAGCACAAACGCTGTCGGCTGGGCGGCGTCATGGGAAATGGAAACCGGATTTACCGTGATGTCCCCAATCGTAAATTCCACATCCGGCTGAACTTCCTGAAACAGCCCTTCCTCTATCTCCCCCACATTCTTACATTTTAAAATAGCTTCTTTTGTTCCTCTGGTCGCATAGATTGGAATCCCATATCTCCTTGCGATTACGCCAAGCCCGCTGATATGGTCCGAGTGTTCATGGGTAATCAGAATTCCCGCCATGTCCCCGGTCGTATGTCCAATTTCGCCAAGCCCTTCCTCTATCCGCTTCCCGCTGATTCCCGCGTCAAGCAGCAAATTTGTGTTTTCGGTGGCAGCAAAAATACAGTTTCCACTGCTGCCACTCGCAATACTGCATAATTTCATGTCCCCTTATTCCTCCCAATGAATGTCAAGGACATCTCCCTCTTTCAGCGATGCCGTGTAGGAAGGCGTTTCCCCGTTTAACAGGGTGACAATGCTTCTGCCATTCCCTGCGCTGAGATCAAATCCAATCACATCAAATACATCCACGAACACATAAGACTGCTTACCGGTCAGTGTAACCGGAAGTTTATTTACTACAATGTGAAGCTCAATTCCTTCCAGCTTTTTCGCCGCACGTTTTGCCGCGCGCTGCTGCACACGCTCTACAATGGTGGGACGGATATCGCTCTCCTCCACTTTCTGCTCCTCCATAAACTTCTCTTCCAGCTCTTCCTGGGTCAGTTCCTGATCCGTATCCTCATAAGTCCCGTCAACATTGCGCAATGCGTCGATCTTTTTTTGCAGCTTTGACTTTTCCTTCGTTTGTTCGCCGTCCTGTTTCTTTTCCTTATCCGGTAAGGATTCCTGTTTCTGTTTTTCTATATTTTCCATTTCAGACTGCGGCGTGCGGAATGCCTGCACGGTCCATTCAATGGAAAAATTCTCATATACCAGCGTTTCCAGATCCGCAGGCTTATTGTTTACCAGAATTTCCTTGTCCATATCAATTTCCACATCCATGAACTCTATAATCTGGGAAACCGTATAATACCCCCGCATTTCCACACGGTCGCCTTCCTTTATTTCGTAATCAGACATCTCAATTACGCCGTTGACTTCCGCAAACCTCGGGCAGGAGATAAGTTTTCCGTTGACCTCGACGTTCAGCATGGAGCTTCCGTACTCTTCCAGGTCTCCCAGATGGCAGACTGCGTCATTTCCCTGCGTAGACGGTTCAATCGTGATATCGCTGTTTGGCTCCAATGGCGCGTTGATATTCGTAAGGTGCCCGTTCACGCGCACAACCGCAGATTCGCCGGCCTCGCCGCGGGCAATCCGTTTCCTGCCATTGACGGTAAAGTTGATTTCCTTCCCCCGGCGTGGGAAAAGCTGCTCATTCGGGAAACCTGCCTGCAATGCGGCATCCACAATCGTGAGCTTGTCATTATCGTACAGTTTCATCCGTTCCCCATTAAAATGCACAAAGATAAAATTATTCTTCTGATCATAATAATTGAGACAGATACCAATCGGCGTTACAAGCAGCGGGTCTTTGCGGATATCCTGCTGTTCAAAATGAATTTCCTGCAATACCTCTTCCCCGCGCAGCGCCACACGCTCCTGCGGCAGTCCCAGCTCAAAGGAAAGATGCTCAATAAACCCATGTATTTTACCGCCGCCGCCAACAACAAAGGTCGCGCTGACGGTCTCTCCGCCGTTCAGCTCTTTAATCTTGGCTGCAATGCTGTCTGCCAGGTCGTCCACTAAAGGTTTCAGTAACTGCCACACCTCCTCCGAGGTAACGGTATGCTTGATCATCATGATATCCTGATATTCGATTTCTTCTTCCACGCCTGACTGCAGCTTAATGTATTCCGCGGTCTTGAAATCCACAAGGTAGTGCTGTACCAAAAGCTCTGTCAGTTCATCTCCCGCGCTTGGAATCATGCCATAAGCAATAATGCTTCCGTCCTTCGTCACGGAAATATCGCTGGTTCCCGCGCCAATATCGACCAATGCGATATTGAGCATACGAAATGCCTCCGGAATTGCCACATTGATTGCGGCAATTGGCTCCAAAGTCATGTTCGCCACTTTCAGCCCGGCAATTCCCACTGCCGAATACAGACCGTCCACAACATCTTCCGGCAGGAAGGTTACAATAATATCTTCACTGATTTCTTCTGCCTTGTGGTTTTCCAGATTGGAAAAGACGTCCCCGTTCAGGTAATATTTTACAACCGAATAGCCTACACAGTAAAATTTAAACTTCGTATCGTTATTTTCATTCAGAATACGCTGCGCTTTCTCTATTCCAAGCAAATCCAGCGTATGGATATCTTCTCCGGTTACCACGCTCTCATCTGCAAACTCATAGCTGACGCTTGTCGTCACCGTCTTGAGCACACGTCCCGCAGCCGCGATGCATACGTCGTTCAATTCAATCTGAAGCTGTTCCTCTAGTTCCTTCTTCACAGCGTTAATTGTACGTCCCACGCGTCCGATATCATGGATCTGTCCGTCCAGCATGGATCGCGTCTCATGCTCCTTTACATACTGTGCGAGCACGAAGAACTCTTCTTCCTGGCGGTAACCAACCGTACCCACGACATTGCGGGTACCGATATCCAGTCCGAATACCAAAGGAATTCCTTCTATCTGCTGTTCCTGCATCTGTCCCACTTCTCCTTTATTCTTGATTAACTGCGCAACCTGATAAAACGTCTCCTCCTTTGAGCCGTTATTATCAATTACCACCTGGCAGTGAGCCCTGTACTCTTCGTCCGGCATCTGGCTTTGGAACATGCGCTTGATCTTTTCCGGAGTATACGCACGCGACTCGGTAAGGCGCTGCCTGCGGTTCTCTTCCGTCGCATAGATATACCAGATCTCATCACAAATCTTGTCGTAATGATCCTCAATCAAAAGCGCTGCCTCAACAAAGACAAAATCCAGGATCCGCATCTGCCGCTGTTCTTCAATCCTTTCACAGATATACTCCTTGACCAGGGGATGGACCACCTTATTCACTTCCTGCCTAAGCTGCGACGATTCAAACATTTTCTCTGCCATAACCGGACGGTTAATGGTCTCGTCCTCATTGTAAATTTCCGCCGGCAGAATTTTCATGAGTTTCTCATAACACTCCGTCCCCGGCGCCATCAACATCTCAGCGATCCGGTCTGCCTCAAGATTCTTTACTTTATAGTTCTCCTCCAAATAATCCAAAATGACGGATTTTCCTGCTCCCACTCCGCCGGTGATTCCAATTACCTGCATAATCTTCGCTCCTCTTCTCTAATGTGCTTCGTACCAGTCTTTTCCCTGTTTCATGTCTATTTCCAGTTCCACGGAAAGTTCTGCCGCCGTTTCCATATCTTTTTTCAAAATGGCTTTCACCTGATCTATTTCATCCTCAAAGGTCTCTATCAGCAGTTCATCATGCACCTGGAGAATCAGTTTCGACCTGAGGTTCTCCCTGCGCAGAGAATCGCTGACCCTTATCATCGCAATCTTGATAATGTCCGCCGCCGTCCCCTGGATGGGGGAGTTCATCGCAACACGTTCCCCGAAGGAACGCTGCATGTAATTGCTCGAAGAAAGCTCCGGTACCGGCCGCCTCCTGCCAAACATCGTCATGACATAACCCTGCTCTTTCGCCTGCTGCACCTGCCTGTCCAAAAACTGTTTCACACCGGGGTATGTCTCAAAATAAGAATCTATATAATTTGACGCCTCTTTCGTGGAAATACTTAAATCCTGGCTCAGTCCAAACGAACTGATTCCATACACAATCCCGAAATTGACGGCTTTCGCATTCCTCCGCTGCAGGGAAGTCACTTCCTCAAACGGTACGTGAAACACCTGAGACGCCGTCATCCGGTGAATGTCCTGCGCCTGACGGTAAGCCTCTATCAGATTCTTATCTTCTGACATATGCGCCAATACCCGAAGTTCAATCTGGGAATAGTCCGCGTCAATCAATACGCATCCTTCCCGCGGAATGAATACTCTGCGAATCTGCCGTCCCAGTTCCATGCGGATGGGGATATTCTGCAAATTCGGCTCCGTGCTGCTGATTCTCCCAGTCGCCGTGATCGTCTGGTGGAAACACGAATGAATCCTGCCGTCCTGCTCGATATAATTTGCAAGCCCGTCGGCATACGTGGATTTTAACTTCGTCAGCTGACGGTATTCCAGTATCTTAGACACCAGCGGATATTCCCCTGCCAGCTTTTCCAGCACATCCGCCGCCGTTGAATAGCCAGTCTTCGTCTTCTTGCCGTACGGCATTTTTAATTTTTCAAAGAGAATGGCGCCTAATTGTTTGGGCGAATTGATGTTGAATTCCTCCCCGGCATCCTCATAGATTTCCCGTTCAATCTCTACAATCTTCCCCGATAACTCCTCCCCGTAAGATTTCAGCTGTCCGGCATTCACAAGGACGCCTTCGCGCTCCATCTCATAAAGGGTATATGCCAGCGGCATCTCAATCTCACGGTACAGCCTGTCCATCCCGCTTTCCTGCAGTTTCTGCTGTAATATCCCGGCTGATTCGTAGGATATATATGCCATGAAACAGGCAAACTGCATTATCTCCTGCGGTTTGTCCCCTGCCGCCTCTCGCAGCGTCTGTTTGCCCAGCAAATCCTGTCTGGACGGCACATAAAGCCCCAGATGTTCTTTGGCAATATCATCATATGCGTAATCATTCTTCAGCGGATTTAACAGATATGCCCCTATCAGCACATCCTCCACATGTTCCCTGGCTTTCTCAGAAATGGAAAGACGCGGCAGCTGTGATTTCAAATCAAAGGTTGACGCCAGATCCACCGTTTCAATTAACCGGCCTGTCTCCTCGAGAAGGTATTCTTCGCTGATATCCTCATTCGCCGCTATAAGGTAAACATGTTCCTTATCATATGCAACGCCAACGCCAAATACCTGTTCTTCCATCAGCACATAAAACCCGACCTTCCCGGATTCCTTCGCCTGTGCAAATACAATGTCCGCCTCTTTCCTCTTAATAATCTTCTTAAACTGCTCCTCCAAAGGATTTTGCGGTTTCTCCACCGAAAAGCGGTTCAGCATATTCTTAAACTCAAGTTTCTTCATCCAGACATAGGCTTCCGGTGTAAATAAATTCCCCAGGGCTGACTGGCTGATGTCGCATGTAATCGGCGCATTTACCTCAATCGTCGCCAGCGCCTTGCTCATCTTCGCCATGTCATAATGTTCCCTCAGGTTATTCTGCGCCCGTGGAGGTTTCACCTCCTCGATATGCGCATAGGCGTTTTCAATGCTGCCATACGCCACAATGAGATTCGTCGCCGTCTTCTCTCCAATTCCCGGCACGCCGGGAATGTTGTCTGCGCTGTCTCCCATGAGCGCTTTCACGTCAATGAATTCTGTCGGCGTCACCTGATACCTGTCTTTCACATCACCCGCATAGTAGTCTTCAATCTCTGTCCCGGTACGTTTCGTCTTCGGTATCCTTATCTTAATGTGCTCGCTGGCGAGCTGCAAAAGGTCCCGGTCTCCGGATACCAGAGACACTTCCAGTCCTTCCTGCTCGCTGCGTTTCGCCAGGGTCCCGAGAATATCGTCCGCCTCATAACCCTCTTTCTCGACGATGAGAACGCCCATCGCCTTTAGGACGTCCTTCATGACCGGCACCTGCTGGCGCAGCTCCTGTGCCATCGGTTTTCTCGTTCCCTTGTACTGGTCATACATCTTATGGCGGAACGTAGGCGCATGGACGTCAAATGCCACAATCAGATATTCTGGTTTCTCTTCTTCCAGTATCTTAAACAGGATATTCAAAAAACCGTACACGGCGTTTGTATGGAGTCCCTCTGAATTCGTCAGATCAGGAATCCCAAAGAATGCCCGGTTTAAAATACTGTGTCCATCAATCAAAACTATTTTTTTATTCATCATTGCCCGATCCTTGTCTCTTATTGCTGCCAGATGGCAGGATGACATCACATCACTTCTATTTTACACTATATGAAAACGTTTTAAAAGTTAAATTTTTCTTCTTCTGCACAAGATTATATTTTGTATGTTTTGCACAACTACTTTTGCTCTTATCAGCTGGTATTTTGTATAATTATTCCTTTTTCTTCCCTCTAAAATTATGATATAATTTGTTTTATATACAATATTTTGTGCCAGTGGACCATTTCATTCGAAATATTTAAGAGGTAAAGCCTGTGGATAAATTATCAGAACTGAGCCAGCGGATTCTGGACGGAAAATTTTCCATAACTGAGAAATTCAAATACAGCATGATTATCTACCCGGTTTCTGCCGTACATTTGATATATTTTATCTTTTTCCTGTTACGGAAAGATTCTTTTATGACGTTTTATAATCTGGCGTCCGCCATCGTGTATCTTCTTTGTACCATTCCGTTACACAAAGAAAAATACACGCATATTTATTATGTGGCAACTGTGGAAATTATATTGAATACGATCATCACCACCCACATGGTCGGCTGGGACTGCGGTTTTTATACATTCCTCTTTGCATTGACGGTTGCCGGTTACTTCATTTCTTATAGATTTACACAGCACAGGCTGCTCACCCCCATGCTTGGGGCTGGCATTGGCATCATTGCCTATTTTTGCTGCTATTCATACAGCAGAAACCACACAGCGCTAAATGCCATTACAGATGCAGCTACCATCAACGGTTTGTATGTTTTTAACTGTATCTGCACCTTTGTGTTCATCTCCGTGTTCTCCATATTGTTCATGTTGGAGATGCGCGTATCCCAGAACAAATTGTTCGAGGAAAATCAGATGCTCGGGAAGATTGCAGGAAACGACGCCCTGACCGGCTTATTTAACCGTTGGAGCATGAAAACCGAACTGGAAAAAGCGATTGAGAGCGGAAATCCATTCTGTCTCATCATGTGTGACATCGACGATTTCAAGAAAATAAACGATACATACGGCCATAACTGCGGAGACGAGGTTTTAAAGCATATCGCCGGCCTCATCTCTTCTTCCATCTCCAAAGGCAATTATGTCTGCCGATGGGGCGGCGAGGAATTCCTGATCCTGTTAAACGGCTATTCCACACAGGATGCTGAGAAACTGGCAGACAAGATTCGCCGTACAATTCTGGCCTCCGATACCAGGTTCGAAGACCAGGACATTGCCCACACCATCACGATGGGAATTGCGCCCCACCAGAAGAACCAGACCATCGACTCCCTCATCTCGCGGGCGGACACCAAGCTATACATTGGCAAGCGCCAGGGGAAAAACATCGTAATCGTCTGACCAAAGCAGATATTCATTCAGCCGGACAGCAAAGCTGCCGGCTAAATTTCTCTCGTGTTCTGCCTGAGCCAGTCCCTTTCTTCCGCATTGAGATATGGGGATAATTTTTCATATACCATCTTATGATATTCATTCAGCCGGCCACGCTCTCTTGCTGTCATCTCCTGCGGAAGAATGGCGTCCAGATCAATCGGCGCATACGTGATAATTTCAAATTCCATAAACTGCCCGTATTCATTCTTCTCTGCTTTCCTGCAGAGAATTTCATTTTCCGTACGGATTCCATAACTTCCTTCCAGATAGACGCCAGGCTCATCGGTCGTTATCATTCCCTCTTCCAGCACACAATCGCCGTCCTCTTCCGCGGGTCTGCGCCAACGGAAAGCATTCGGCCCCTCATGGACATTGAGGAAATAACCGATGCCGTGTCCGGTTCCGCACCTGTAATCCAGCCCCAGGCTCCACAGCGGTTCCCGGGCAAGGATATCCAGATTTGTCCCCCGGCATCCATGAAGGAATCTGGCAGCTGCAAGGTTCAGGTTACTGCGGCATACCGCCGTAAACAATTCTTTCTGTTCCCTTGTCAGGCTGCCCAGCGAAATGGTCCTTGTAATATCGGTACTTCCATCCAGATAATGTCCACCGGAATCCACCAGCAGAAATCCTTCCGGTTTCAGCGTCGCATTTGTCTCAGGCGTCGATGCATAATGCATCATCGCCGCATTCGCACCGTATGCGCTGATGGTATCGAAACTCAAATCAGCAAACAGCGCCTGATTTCGCCTACACGTTTCCAGGTAATCAGACGCGGACATCTCCGTAATCTCTTCTTTCCCGATATGCGTTTTCAGCCAGTACAAGAATTTCGTAAATGCAACGCCGTCCTTTACATGTGCATTGCGGATATTTCGAATCTCCGTTTCATTTTTGACGGCCTTCATGAGCTCTGTGGGATTGCGCTTTGCAATAACTTCTGCTTTCAGGCTGCGACAGATGCGGTAATTCACAATCCTTTTATCCAGCAAAACTTTCTTCCCTCCGGGAATGCTCCCGGCATACGCATAAATATCCTCGTAGTCTTTGATGATAATCCGGTGTTTCGCACAGTAACGAAGGATTTCATCATCCAGTACCTCATGGTGGACGAACCAGAAACTTTCCTCCATCGTAACCGCCGCAAAGGACATCACTACCGGAACATGCGCAATATCCCCTCCCCGGATATTCAACAGCCAGGCAATATCATACAGAGACGTCAGAATGTGGACGTCGGCCTTATGTTCCTTCATCTTCTCGCGTACTCTCTTCAACTTGCTCTCTGTATCCTCGCCTGCATATTCTTCTCCCAGAAGAAACGCCGGATGTTTGGGGAAGGGCGGGCGTTCCTTCCAGATAATTCCTGCCAAATCCTCTTTCGCCGCGATCGTCCCCTGTTTCCCGCTCACAATCTCCTCATACGTTTCCCCGGACCTTCCATTTACGACCCTGCCGTCAAACCCCAGGCAGCCGCCCTGCGCTAAATTCTGCCGCACAAACTCTTCGACCGTGGGTACGCCCTCCTCGCCCATGCGATAGAGCACAACCTCACTGCCCTTAAGCTGTTGTTTCGCCTGTATAAAATATCTGCCATCGGTCCACAGCCCGGCCTGCGTCAGAGTAATGACAGCCGTTCCCGCCGAGCCCGTGAAACCGGTAAGATAACTCCTCGCTTTGAAATAATCTCCTACATACTCCGATTCATGGAAATCTGAAGTGGGCACAATATACATGGTAATCCCGCGTTTTTTCATCTCTCCCCGCATCATTTCTATCCTGCCATTTACCTCGGCTGCCTGCACTGCCATACACTCCTCTTTTACTCCGCCAGAATTCGGCTCAGTCTTTTTTCACTGCAATTACTTCAATCTCTACCAGTCCGCCCTTCGGAAGCTTTGCTGCCTGCACGCAGGAGCGCGCCGGGCTTTCCCCCTTAAAATACTGGGCATAGACGTCGTTCACTTTTCCGAAATCATTGATATCATCCAAAAATACAGTAGTCTTCACCACATGTCCAAGATCGCTGCCCGCAGCCTCAAGAACTGTGGCAAGATTTTTAAGGCTCTGGTGTGTCTGTGCCTCCACGCCTTCCGGCAGGCTCCCGCTCTCCGGTATCAATCCTAACTGACCGGAGGTAAATATCAGTCCGTTTGCCTCCACCGCATGTACATAGGGGCCTACCGCTGTCGGCGCTTTGGGTGCATTGATTGTCTTTTTCATTTTTCCTTCCTCTTTTCTCTTTGCTTTATTCCATTTACGATTGCAATTATGTAACAACAACATTTATAGTATAACTGTCTGCATTAAATTTGTCAAAAAACATCGGGAAAAACACTTGCTTTTTTTTCCTCCATATGCTAGAATACATTTTGTTCGAGTCATTGAGCCAATATATGCCGGTGTGTCGGAATTGGCAGACGAGGCAGACTCAAAATCTGTTGTTGGCAACAACGTATGGGTTCAAGTCCCATCACCGGCAGTATATAACGCGAAACCATAAGAAGTTTGGTTTCGCGTTTTTTCATCTTAAACAGGAAGGACCTTGTCACGCTAAAGCGTGAAAGTGTCTTCCCATAAGAAAAAACTGCCGTTTCACTGTGATTCGTAAAACGACAGTTTCTTTTCTTTACAGGGTAACGACAGCCTTTATATCCGACCAGTCGGAATACAAAGCCTTCGTCTTTCCATTGACAACGGTATTCGTGTACACACGAATTTTCACGTAGTATATCTTTCCTTTTTCCAGTTTGGACACCTTTCCTGAGACTTTCGTGTTTTTATCTACCAGCACTTTCACCGTACTCGTTTTGGAAAAATTGCTGTCCGTGGAATATGCAATCTCATAACCGGTGCTCTGCACTTTCTGTTTCTTCCATGTCAGTGCAAAACCTTGCTTCTTCGGCTTTACCTGCTTTATGGAGGTAGCCTTTGGAACTACTGTAAACGATTTCTTCACGGTTCCGGTATAATTTCCCTTGAACTTGATGACTACCGTATACCGCCCTACATTTTCCGTACCCTTGGGATATGTTACCGTATAACTCTTGCTGGCTTTCAGTTTCTTTCCATTGCTGTCCCTCACAACGACAGAAGGTTTATGTTTCTTTCCATCGCGGACATAAGACGTTTTCGACAGGCTGATATCCCCAGCCGCATAAATTTTCGTTGTAGTCTTATCCTTGCACTTGGAGCATTTTACCTGTTTGCGCCCGTCCTTCTTCGCGCTGGCAGGCGTGATCGTCGTCCGGTATTTATGATTGCAGGTCACCGTCACTTCACACTCCGCCGAGATTTCACCATCCTCGGAGGTTGCGGTAATCGTGGTCGTTCCGGGCGCAACGCCCTGTACCACGCCTCTTGTGCTTACCGTGGCAACGGATGGTTCCGATGAACTCCACTCAATTGCCTGATTCGTGGCATTGCTCGGCAAAATTGTGGCTTTCAGCGTCCGTTTGCCATCGTCCTTTATGGTAGTCTTCTTGCGGCTCAACGAAACGGAAGTCACATTGACAACCGGTTTCTCATAGCTGAGAGTGAGGTAATACAGGCCGCCGCCTGCCTTTTGCTGGCGGATGGCAAAATAGTAGTCCCCTTCTTTCAGCGAAACCTTGACCGAGCCATAATACATTTCCTGCGCGGAACTGTACTTCTTCTGCATCCTGTAATTCTTCTTACAGGAACGCCAGACCAGATTATCCGGCTCTTCCCCGTCAAAAATGGCAAATCCGTCATACTCAGCGGCGGTACTAAGATAGGAGGCATCTTCCGATTCCAGATAGATGTCCAGCAAACCGTCCTCCTCCATGGAGAATTCATATACTTTCCAATAGTACAGATTATTTCCCCCTACGCCCTCAATCGCGCCATGGTAGTCCGTCTCCTTCATGCTGTCGATAACCTCTGTTCCGAGACGCATCTCCACTGCAGACTGCGGCCATCCATCCGCGGCGTGTGCTGTCGTCGCCGATAAAACCGTGGCGGACAAAAGCAGAACCAGCGCCAGCAGGGCCAACACCGATTTTTTCATAGATAAATTCTTCAGATTCATGCAGAACCCCCTTCCTTCCCGATTTCTCCTGTTCTCACTGGAACTGATCTCGAAGTTTTAGCAAAAATTCAGAATCAAACCGGAAATACTGTTATCTGAATTCTAACACTAATATCTGGAAGATTCAAGATATTTTGTCCTTATCTTTCGTTATCTATCCTTCATATCTTTAAGAATGTCAAAACAGTCAAACGTTGCAAAATAATCTTTCGGCGTCTCCGCGCGGCGGATTAACTGCGTACTTCCGTCTTCTTTCAGGAGTATCTCTGCTGATTTCAGTTTTCCGTTATAATTATAGCCCATGGAAAATCCGTGCGCCCCGGTATCGTGAATGACAAGCAGGTCTCCAATATCAATCTGCGGCAGCATCCGGTCAATTGCAAATTTATCATTATTCTCACAGAGCGAGCCGGTAATATCGTATTTATGGTCGCATACGCTGTTATCTTTGCCCATAACGGTAATATGGTGGTAAGCGCCATACATGGCGGGACGCATCAGATTTACAGCACAAGCGTCACAGCCAATGTATTCCTTGTGGGTATGTTTTTCATGAATAGCCGTTGTCACCAGACAGCCATACGGCCCCATCATGTAACGCCCCAGCTCTGTATAAATCGCCACATCACCCATGCCTGCCGGAACCAGCACCTCCTCATAGACTTTGCGGACGCCCTCGCCAATCACGCGAATGTCGTTCGGCTCCTGATCCGGATAATAGGGAATTCCAATTCCGCCGGACAGATTGATAAAACGAATATCCGCTCCCGTCTCCTCCTTTAATTTCACGGCCACCTCGAACAGGGTCCTTGCAAGCGTCGGGTAATAGTCGTTCGTCACCGTGTTGCTCGCCAGGAAAGCGTGGATTCCGAAATATTTCGCTCCCTTTTCCTTTAAAACCTTAAATCCTTCAAACAGCTGCTTTGTCGTAAATCCATATTTCGCATCCCCGGGATTGTCCATGATGCTGTTGCTGATCTTGAACAAACCTCCGGGATTATAACGACAGCTTATCGTCTCCGGAATATGGCCAATCGTTTTTTCCAGAAAGTCTATATGCGTAAAATCATCGAGGTTGATAATCGCGCCAATCTCATCGGCAAGCTGAAACTCTTCCGCCGGCGTGGTGTTTGAGGAAAACATGATATCTGCTCCGTCAAAATGCAAAGCGTCGGCAAGCATAAGCTCTGTCAGAGAGGAACAGTCGCACCCACACCCGCACTCCTTCAAAATATTGATCAAAAAGGGATTCGGTGTCGCCTTGACGGCAAAATATTCTTTGAAACCCGGGTTCCAGGAAAATGCCTCCTTCAAGGCCAGCGCATTTTCACGGATGCCCTTTTCATCATAGAGATGGAACGGCGTGGGATATTCTTTTACAATCTCTTTTAACTGTTCGTTTGTTACAAATGGTTCTTTCTTCATCTTTCTGCTCCTTTTTGTCTGTCATTTTTTTCCTTCCAGTTCCAACAGGCGGATTTCATTTTTCATGGACTCCTTAAACACCTGCACAAAATTGCTCTGCCCGGAATACAGGCAGGCGCTGTCCCTGCCTTTCCCCAGCTCCCCGCTGAGTACGTATCTCGAATCTGCAATGATGCCAACCTGATTCTTCTTATCGGAACTGATGTAGACTTTTATCCCCTTTTCCTTCCCGGAAAGGAACGGTGGCCTGTCCCCCATACTTTTGGGAAACGATGTCAGCACCACCACCTTGATATTTTTCTTCACCAACGCCTGCAGTTCTTGCTGAAACTGCAGCAGCAACGGCGCAGACATCGACAAATACACTCTTTTTCCCGCTTTCACAAGCATATTGCGAATTTTATCCGCGATGTGCTCATCCCCGGATATTGTGATATATCCCTCAGATTCTTCTCTTTCCTTCGGCATATGCGCCACCAGAAATTCCCGCCTGCGTATCAGGCTGTTAATCCTGTTCTGGCAGAATTCCCCGACCTCAACTGCCGTATACTTCCGCGAGGCTCCTTCGCTGACATATGCCGCCCCCTTGTCCGCCAGCCCTTCCAGCGCTTTATATACATTGGAGCGGGAAATGCCCGTATTCTTTGCCAGCTCATAGCCATTGCTCGTCCCCGAGCGAACCAGCTCCAGATAGACAGACGCCTCCTGCCCGGTCAGTCCAAACGGAACTAAATACTCCGCTAAATTTTTTTGTTCCATGCCTACACACGCTTTCTATAGTGTTATCTTTCAGGAATACTATAATCGCTATGGCAGGAAATGTCAAGTAAAATAAGCTAAATTTTAAGCAGCAAAAAACGGACGCATCCTTTGACACGTCCGTCTTTTTGTATTTGTATCTGTTTCCGCTCCCGCCACAAACTGCTACTCACAGTGCAATACCACGCTGCCCTGTTCCAGGGACTGCGGCACATCAATGACACGCTGGTTCGCGCTGCCGCGCCAGTATAGCTGCGTATCTTTCTGTTCTGCAATGAATTCTCCATCCACCAGCACATCAAGATACTTCATAAGCTCCAGTTCCGAAATTGTCTCCCAGACAAATCCGGTATACAGCCAGATTGTCTTCGTCGGAAATAATTCTCTGATTTCTTTTATCAGTTTCAGTATATCAGAACGGTTTCCATAATACAGCGGGTCGCCTCCGCTCAGTGTTATTCCGGAAATATAATCTTTGGAAAGTTCCTCAAATAATTCCTGCTTTGCCTTTTCATCGAAGGGAAGCCCACCGTTCGGATCCCAGGTGACGGGGTTTTGACAATCCCTGCAACAGTGGGAACAGCCAGACACCCATAATACGGTGCGGAGTCCATCACCATTCAGCATATCGTCTTTTGTAATATCATGGTACCTCATCATCACATACTCCTGCGTTCTGCTATTTCTGCCATCTTTGCCTCGTTCAGGCGCGTATCGCCCTTCACCCTAGAATAAGACAGGTATCCGTTCATCCGGTCAATCTTCGTGAGATTACGGCTGCCACATTTGGGACATACATCCATCTCCAGTTCCTGATGCCCACAGTCGTCACAATAGGCAAGGGAGAGGTTCACGCCCTCATAAAATCCCATCTCCATCGCACGGCGCACGAGGGTCTTTACCGCGTCTTTGTTGTAATCAATCGGATATTTCACATACTGAATTTTTCCGCCGTTGCTCAGTTCCCAGAAACGGTATTCCAGATCCTGTTTCTGAATCGGCGTAATGTCTTCCGTCACATGGCAGTGGAACCCATTGCTGACATACTCCCTGTCCGAAACATTTTCCACAATCCCATACTTCTTGCGGAACTGTTTCACCTGCAGGCCGCAGAGGTTCTCTGCCGGCGTTGCATAGATGGCATAGAGGTTTCCATCCGCTTCCTTGTATTCGTTAATTCTCTTATTGATATGCTCCAGCACTTCAATGGCAAACTGCCCGTCCTCAACCAGGGACTTGCCATTGTAGAGCTGCTGCAGTTCATTGAACGCCGTAATTCCAAACGACGCCGTCGCTGTCTTAAGCAGGGGCTTAATCTTGTCATGGATGCCGAGGTGGCCGCCATAAAATCCGCCCTCACAGTATGCCAGGGCATGTGGGGGAAACTGTGCACGCCAAAGACAAAGCCGCAGGTTGCCAGAAGCGGGAGCGGCAGGCCGATTTGCCGCAAGTTGAACATTTTGCCCAGGGTCAGGGCGCCAAGCCAGGAAGATGCGAGCATGGAGACGACAAAACCGGCCTTTCCCGCAAGTACCTGCCATTTTTCGGGCGTCAGCCAGAGCCAGAAGGCATGCCAGTAAAGTGGCAGGGCAGGCTTGATATAGAAAAAATCCCGATAGGGAATCTGGCCTTCAAGTATTCTCCAGGGATAGGCGTAAAAATAGCCAAAGTCCGTGGTATCCATTCCATAGGGGGTATAAAACACCAGATAGGCCAGGGGCACAAGAATTGCCGTGAATTTTGCAGCCGCAAATTTGGGAAGAGTCATAAAGCAGTCCTGTTTGGCAAGCTTGCCGCAATCGTATTTGCATATTTGGCTGTAATGTCTGGCAAAACCAAATGCGCGGAAATTTGCCTGCTTGCGCATTTTACATTAGGAGAATAAAATTTTACACTCTCGGGGTTTATGGGACAAGTGAAAATTCTGGAGAATTTTGCAATGGGGCGTGATGTGTTTGAATGCCGGAAATGCGGTCAATGCTGTGAAGGCAGGGGCGGAATAGTGGTGGGCCCGAAGGACGCCTCGCGGCTTGCCGCCTGGCTTGGCCTTTCTGTCAAAAGCATGGCGGAAAAATATTGCGAAATGTCGCGGGGAAAGCTTGTTCTGACAATCGGGTCGGATGGCTTTTGCATATTTTTCAGGGCCGGCCAGGGCTGCGGCGTACATCCAGCAAAGCCCGACATCTGCAGGGCCTGGCCTTTTT
>CAJUOE010000003.1 GCA_910587895.1 uncultured Lachnospiraceae bacterium | reverse complement strand
CGAGAAAATGAGCAGGAGCGTAATATATGGACGTGGAGATGTGAATAAACGTTTGAAATTGTATCCAACAAAATGAACCGTGCTACGCATAGCGCACCTCTCGATATTTCCTTATCGTCCAAATGCTGCCGCACAGCAAAATCACACTGCCAATGTATCCTAGAGCGTAAGGAATCCCGCCGCCGGCCCAATGTGCCGAAACAGCCCCTGGTAAAAGGACTGGATCACGCCCAGCGAGGCACCGACCTCTTTGCCAAGCCCCGGAGAGGTGAGCCGGTAAGCCGCATTGTCGATACACTCCTGTTTTCCGACAATGTAACCGCCGATGGGCGCAAGCCCGCCGCCCGGATTCTTGATCAGTGAGCCGACAATCATGTCTGCGCCGACTTCCAGCGGTTCCCGCCGCTCTACAAACTCGCCGTAACAATTGTCCACCATGCAGATAACATCGGGTCTGATTTCCTTAATAAACGCAATCAATTCACCAATCTGCGCTACGGAAAGCGTCGGCCTGGTCTGATAGCCCTTGGAACGCTGGATGGTGACAAGCCTGGTCTTCTCATTCAATGATTTTTTGATATTCTCGTAGTCAAAGCTGCCGTCCGGTAAAAGATCCACCTGGCGGTAAGTAACTCCATATTCAGCAAGGGAGCCCTTCGAGGGGCGGATGCCAATGACTTCCTCAAGCGTGTCGTAAGGTTTGCCCACCGGAGACATGAGCTCATCTCCCGGACGGAGGTTCGACATTAACGCCAATGCCAGGGCATGGGTACCGCAGGTAATCTGCGGGCGTACCAGGGCAGCCTCCCCATGGAAACAGGAGGCATAGACTTCCTCAAGGGTATCCCTGCCCAAATCATTATATCCATACCCGCTGCTTCCCATAAAACATTCGGCGCTGACCTTATGTGCCTGCAGCGCTTTTATGACCTTCAGCTGATTGTATTCTGCGTTCTCATCAATCTCCTGAAAACGTTCTTTTAATTGCTTTTCAAATCTCATGCCATAGGAAAAGACTTTTTCGTCAATCCCCAATTCCTGATAAATTTCTTTCATCTATGATTCCTCTTTCTGTTGACTCGTTCACAATCGTGTTGCACCCTTTGTTTTAAGATGGCAGGATTCCCTTTTGCATCAGCACCTCCTGCATATAGTCCAAAATCCGTTGGTTGTCATAGGCAAATTCCTGCTTATCCACCCAGATGACTTCCCGCTCCCGGCGAAACCACGTCAACTGCCGTTTGGCAAAATGCCTGGTATCGCGTTTGATCCGGTAAACGGCGTCTGCAAGGCTGATCTCACCTTGCAGGTACGAAAGAATTTCTTTATAGCCAAGCCCCTGCATGGAAACCATATGTTGTTCACAGCCAAGATTTTGCAAGGCTTTTACTTCCTCTGCCAGCCCTTCCTCAAGCATCAGGTCTACCCGTTCGTTGATTCTTTGATATAATTTCTGCCTGTCGTCGTTTAGCACGAAATATGCAAAATTATAAGGCGATTCTTTCTGCCGCTCCATTTCGTTATGGGAAGAAATCTTCTGCCCGGACAGGTGATGATATTCCAGCGCGCGTATCATACGTTTGATGTTATTCTCATGAATCTTTTCTGCCGCCTCTGGGTCTTTCTTTTGTAACATCTCATGCAGGACGTGTCCGCCCTGTTCTTTTGCAAGCTGTTCTAAGAACTGGCGGTATTTCCTGTCCTCCTGCTCTTCTGTAAAATCAATCTCATACAACAAGGCCTGAATGTAAAATCCGGTGCCGCCAACAATAATCGGAATCCTGCCCTGCGCATAGATTTCTGCCATATATTTCCTGGCAAATTCTTGAAAACGCACCACATGAAATTCTTCCGTTGGCTCCAGCTCGTCAATCAGGTAATGGGGAATTTCCTGCATTTCTTCTTTTTTTATTTTGGCAGACCCGATATCCATATGGCGGTATACCTGCATGGAATCCGCAGAAATGATGGAACCATGCGCCATCCGGGCAAGCCGGATGGAAAGCTCGGTCTTGCCGACCGCCGTGGGGCCGGTCAGTATAATCAAAGGTTTTTTCATTACAACACCCGCTTAAACTTCTTTTCTAATTCATATTTTGACATGGAAATGATCGTTGGGCGCCCATGGGGACAGTGATAAGGATTTTCCAGCGTGAGCAGCTCGCCGATCAAACGCTCAATCTCCTGCCTGGACAGGGTCTGATTTCCCTTTACCGCTGCTTTGCAGGACATGGAGGCTACTTTTTCCGTAATCATCTGGGGCGTCTCCCTGCCGTGAAATTCAGACAGGCTGTCCAAAAGCTCCAACATCAGGTCTTTTCCTTCCAGCCCAAACAGGTTCGCGGGAACTGCTGTCACAGAATACTCTTTTCCACCGAAATGCTCCAATACAAACCCGAGTTTTTCAAAATATGCCATGTATTTTTTCAGCAGCTCTTCCTCCTGCATATTCAAGGTCAGCAGGATTGGCGGGTAAATAGCCTGGGACGTATACTCCTTCGTTTCCAGCGAATGCATCGTGTGCTCGTACAATACCTTTTCGTGCGCCGCATGCTGGTCAATGATATAGAGCTGGCTGTCAAATTCCACCAGCCAGTATGTCTCAAATAATTGTCCGATAATGCGGTGATCCTTGCGGGAGGATATGTCTAACAGCCTCCGTGTCGTTTCCGGAAGGATTTGCTGCTGGATATACGTTTCCTGCTTATCCGGTGAGATTTGCTGCTGAATATATGTTTCCTGCTTATCCTGAGCGGTTTCCCCTGTCATTTCAGGCGGGATGGCAAATTCGGAAGCCTCGGCAGCAAGCTGCGGCTGTTTTTCTGCGGATATTGACTGTTCCTTTGCAGGTTTTGGCTGTTCCTTTTTCTTATATTGGGGCTCATAGGGACTGTCCTTTTGAATTTTTTCTCTGATCGCTGAAAGACGCTTTGTCTCAAATGGCTCCGGCGCTTTTCGGCTGGAATTTAAAGATTCCTGCTTTTCCTGCCGCTGCCGTTTCTGCGCTTCCCGCTCATCTTCCAGACTCACCTGATAAACCAGC
Organism: uncultured Lachnospiraceae bacterium; assembly: GCA_910587895.1. GTDB lineage: Bacteria > Bacillota > Clostridia > Lachnospirales > Lachnospiraceae > Petralouisia. The sequence continues at coordinate 254 of CAJUOE010000003.1, read as the reverse complement.
TCGCTTTTGTTGATGGCGTTTCGGATTAGCTGCAATGCCAACTCAAAGATTTGATTTTTTATTCTGCCTAGTCCGCATACAATAGCATGGTCATCTTTGGAATTTCTATCTCCATGTAACTCCATAAATTCATCAAATATGTTATCAATATAATCGAGTGCTGTTTTTCTTTTCGTGTTTCTTGCTATTTCTACTATATCCCATGCAGTTAACTTTTGATGAGTATTAATATTTTTTATTTGACTAACACCTTT
>CAJUOE010000002.1 GCA_910587895.1 uncultured Lachnospiraceae bacterium | reverse complement strand
TGACGGTTTGTCGCTTAAAGAGTTGGAGGATAAAGTACCTTATAAATATAAGACAATCGCCAAATCCATAAAGCAACTTGAAGCATTGGGACGGCGCAGGGAGCTGGAAGAGCTGGAAAAGAAAGTGAAAGAGCTGTTCGATAAGACGGAGGCTTTGGAGCAGGAGATCCAGGATATCCGCGAGGAGAGAAATAAACTTCGCGTACAGTCGGAGACGCTGCGCCTGACGCTGCAAAATGCCTTTATCGAGCAGAATACGATACGGCTGAATCTGGAGGCGGCGAAGGAGAAAAAAGAGGAGACGGCGCACGGATTCGGGGATCTGAAGACGGAGGAGGCGGAGATCGAAGAAAAGTTCCGGGAGATCGAGGCGGGAAAGGCTAAGATCCAGAAGGAACTGGAGGCATCCGAAAAGCTGGAACAGGAGGAGAACGCGAAAGTTGCGCAGTTCCAGAAGAAGCTGGAGGAACTTCGCACAGTGGAGAGCGACTATGCTGCGAAGACGGCCGAGTGGGATGTGGAGTGTACAAGCTGGGACGAAGCGCTTAAGCTGCTGGCGGATAAGCAGGTGGATCTGGTGGGTTCCGCCCAGTTTTCCGAAGAGCGGGCACAGATTTATCAGTACGCCTCGCTGCCCAGCGGTTATACATTCGGCGCAGTCGCTGCCAAAGCGGACAGCGCGTTAGCATATGAGGATTTTGAGGCCATGAAGGAGATAACCTTTGGCATGGTCAGGACTTATGTGCGCAAGCAGGAATTCCTGCAATATATGAGGGACAATGGGCTGGCAGATCCGAAGATTAATACCTATGAATCCACAGCGGATCTTTTACAGGCCTTGGAAGATGGAGAGATAGACGCATATATCCATTCATTTACGGAAGTCTGGGAGGGGCACAGGCTGTTGGGACGGTTTGCGCCGATGCCGTTTTATTACATTACATACCAGGGAAATGATGATGTATTGCGGGAGTTAAACCAGGCGATTGCCGATTTGAAAATCAGCCGCCCGGAGCTGGAAACAGAGCTGATGAACCAGTTTTACCAGAGCAGGCTGGACAAGACGGTGGTATTTACCACGGAGGAGAAGGAATATATTGCAGAAAAAGGAAAGGTTACAATCGCCTACCTTGATGGCTATTATCCTTTCTGCTACGAGAAAAACGGCGAATGCCAGGGACTTTCCCGGGAGTTTTTGGACAGGGAACTGGGGTATGCAGGGTTAGAGCTTGCATATAAGAAATTTGACACCCCGCAGCAGGCCAGGGACGCGCTAAAAGAGGGAACGGTTGATATTTTCTCATATTGTACCGATACCAAGGAGGAACTGGAAGAGTACGGGTTCCAGATGATAAAGGAATACGCAGAGATTCCGCTGGTGGTTGCCATGAAAGAGGACAAGACGCTCAATGAGGTGGACGTCCTCATCACTGTGCCGTATCTGGAATCGGAAGCGGCGGCTGTATTTAATCTGGAAGAGGTAAACCTTGAGATTCGAGATACCCAGCAGGAATGTCTGGATGCCGTGGGAAAGGGAACGGCAGACGCGGTACTGTGCGATGGCTATCTGTCCGAGTATTTGATGGGGACAGAGCTGTCTTACAGCGGAATGAAGATTAAAAGCGTGTTGAGCAGGGAGCACAACATTTCCATTGCGGTCAAGGAGGACAGCAAACTGCTGGCGGGAATCTTAAGCAAGATGATCGACGTGATTGACGCCCGGACAGTCAGTGAATACATGCTGAAGAGCAATGTCCATTCCCAGATGAATTTTGAGCGCTTTCTGCGCGCCCACAGTATTGAGATTATGGTATTGCTGCTGGCGGTCCTCGTGGTGGTCATTCTGGTGGCATACAATATGATTAAGGGAAGCAGGAAAATCCAGAAATTGATGTACAAAGATACGGGAATGGATATCTGGAACCTTAATTATCTGATTTATCAGGGGGAGGCAAAGCTTTTGCCGGAGCGCAGGGGACAGCAGTATGCAGTCATTTGCCTGAATATCTCACAATTTCGCCGTTATAATATTATATATGGATGGAATGCGGGACAGCGGCTTTTGGAATTAGTGGCCAAAAACCTCAAGCACAGTATCAGCAAGGAGCAGGAGGTCTGTGCCAGAAATCAGGGAGACCGTTTTGTGCTTCTTTTGCGTTACCAGTCAGAGGATGCGTTTATGGAACGGTTAAAACAAATCCGCCAGGAGACGGAGCAGGATATCTACGAAGAGACCGAGAACCATATGTCGCTTCAGATGGGCGTCTACCTGATTCCATCGGACAACAGTGATATGCGTGTGGCGGTCAATTATGCGACCCAGGCGATGGAGTATATGAAGGAGAGCCGTCTGGGAGATGTGATGGTTTATGATGAGATGCTTGAGCAGTCACTGAAACAGAAACATGAACGTGAAAAGCTGCTGGAGTCCGTGGATATAGAAGAGAATTTTGTCGCATATTATCAGGCGAAGGTAGATATCCGCAGTGAGAAAATCGTCGGTGCGGAAGCGCTCGTGCGTTTTTTGGATCCCACGGCGGACGGCATGGTAAGGGCGCCGGGATTTTTCATACCGTATTACGAGCAGACCGGACGAGTGACGGATATTGATTTCTTTGTGCTGGAATGTGTTTGCCGGATGCTCAGAAGAAGGATTCAGGAGGGGAAACCGGTCGTTACGATTTCTTGCAATTTTTCCAGAATGCATTTTATCCGGCCGGATTTCCCGGAGCGGTTTGAGGAGGTTCTCGAGCGGTATCAGATACCGAAAGACTTAATTGAGATGGAAATGACAGAGACGATCGTGGTAGAGGAATTGCAGCAGCAGATCGTAAAAGAAACGATAGATACGCTGCGCAATAAAGGCGTACGCCTTTCGATTGACGATTTTGGCTCCGGATATTCTTCCCTTGGCATTTTTGAGCAGATTCCGGCGTCGGTCATCAAGCTTGACCGTTCGTTCCTTTTGAACAGGCAGGACAGGAACCGTCAGGTGAAAATCATGAAGGGAATCGTGAACCTTGCCGAGGATTTGGAGGCACAGATCGTATGCGAGGGTGTTGAGACAGACAACGACGTGGAACTGATGCAGGAAATCGGAGCCTATGTGGCTCAGGGATACCGATATGCCAAACCTGTGCCGGAAGATGTATTTGAAGAAAGGCTGGATAAGGATGCCTGGGTACCGGAGGCTTAATGAAAATAAATTCAGACGATACAAAGGAGCAGCATGGATGAAAATGGATTGAAACTATATTTTATGGATACGGGAGAGCTTTCGGACGAAACGTATTATCAGACATGTTATGACAGCCTTTCAGCGTATCGCCGGGATAAAATAGACAGGCAGCGTTTTATGGCGGATAAAAAACGCTCTATGGCGGCAGGAATCCTTATGGACCTTGGGCTGCAGGAGCATGGCCTGCGTGAGGCCCAGGTAAGGGTTTGCCATGGAGAGAATGGCAAGCCGTATCTGCCGGATTACCCAGAGATCCACTACAATCTGGCACATTCCGGGAATATGGCGATGGCGGTTTTTGCAGAGACGGAGGCTGGCTGCGATATTGAGAAATTCCGCACGGCTGATTTGAAACTGGCGAGGCGGTTTTTCTGTCCCGGTGAATATGCATTTATTGCCGGCCTGGAGGGAGAAGAGCAGGATTATGCCTTTGTCAGGCTCTGGACACTGAAAGAAAGTTTCCTGAAGGTTACGGGGATGGGAATGCGGCTGCCCCTGAATTCTTTTGAATTTCAGTTTTCCGAAGATGGTTTATACGTAACAATCCAACAGAATTTTGATAAAAAAAACTATTGTTTTGTGGAGAAAGATTTTGAAAACTGCCACGCGGCAGTATGTATACAGGATGAAAGCAGCAATCACCGACAGGGGTGAAATGATCCGGTTTGAATAGGGAGGTAATCGTTATGATACAGAATTTTTACCCGTTTTTTGTACTACATACCAATCAAAGCACCTATGCGTTTCGGGTGATGGAGAGCGGACATCTGGAGCATCTCTATTATGGCAGGAGGATAACGGTCACAGAGGCCAGGGATGCAGAAATATTGACAGAGAAACATGTATTTGCACCGTCAAATACGAATGTATATGACGAAAATTATACCTCTTTTTCCCTGGAAGACGTCTGTCTGGAAATGTCTTCCTATGGCAGGGGCGATATCCGGGAACCGCTGGTAGAGGTAGTTCACGGTGATGGGAGCAGTACATCAGATTTTCGGTTTGAGGACGCGGCAGTTACACAGGGAAAAGCGGAATTTAAGACGCTGCCCGGTTCTTATGATGAGACAAACCAGGTGCAGCATTTAACGGTGGCGTTAAAAGACAGGCACTATGGCTTGTTGCTTGAGCTGCACTATTATGTTTATGAAGACTGTGATGTGATTACGAGGAGCGCGCGGCTTGTCAATGAGAGCGGTGAAACCGTGCAGTTGCATCGGCTGTTGAGCGCGCAGCTTGACTTTGATACGCCGGAATATGTATTTACGACATTTCATGGCGCGTGGGCAAGGGAGATGAAACGGACGGATGTCAGGATGTCGGCAGGCAGACATGTCAGCGCGTCTTATACCGGAACGTCCTCTAACCGCGCCAATCCATTCGTGATGTTGAGCAAAGAGACAACAAGTGAGGATTTTGGGGACTGTTATGGCTGTAACCTCATATACAGCGGCAACCATTATGAGGCGGTGGAGGTCAGCGGCTATGGCAAGACCAGATTTGTCACGGGCGTGAATCCGCAGTCCTTCTGTTATCTGCTGGCTCCGGGTGAGGATTTTGAGGCGCCGGAGGCGGTAATGGCATATTCCCATGAGGGATTTAACGGCATGAGCCAGTGTATGCATCATTTTGTGCGGGAGCATATTGTGCGCGGAGAGTGGAAACGTAAGGCGCGCCCTGTCTTGCTCAACAGCTGGGAGGCCGCTTATTTTGACATTGATGAGGATAAACTTTTGAATCTTGCGAGAGCGGGAAAAGAGGCCGGCATTGAACTTTTTGTCATGGATGACGGATGGTTTGGAAACCGGGTGGACGATACGCAGTCTCTGGGAGACTGGCAGGTAGATACAAGGAAACTGCCGCATGGCGTGGAGGGACTCAGCAGGAAAATAAAAGAGATGGGGCTTGATTTTGGAATCTGGGTGGAGCCGGAGATGGTAAATGTAAAGAGCAACCTGTACGAAAAACATCCCGAATGGGTGTTGCAGATTCCGGGAAAACCGCATTCCGAAGGGCGTACGCAGCGGATTTTAGATTTGACAAGGCAGGATGTGCAGGATTATATCATCACGGAGATGAGCCGGGTGTTCTCATGCGGGGAGATTTCCTATGTGAAATGGGACATGAACCGGACATTTACTGATTATTATTCGAGCGGCTTAAAGCCCGACCGCCAGGGGGAAGTCGCACACCGCTATGTGTTGGGACTGTACCGTTGCATGAAGGTCTTGTCTGAACGTTTTCCGAAAATTCTGTTCGAGGGATGCTGCGCCGGAGGAAATCGTTTTGACCTTGGAATTTTATGCTATTTTCCACAAATCTGGGCGAGCGACGATACCGATGCGCTGTGCCGTGCAGAGATACAGACGGGATACAGCTACGGGTATCCTCTGTCGGTTGTTGGCGCGCATGTTTCGGCATGTCCGAACCATCAGACAAGGCGCATGACGCCGCTTAAGACGCGTTTTCATGTGGCGTGTTTCGGCGTATGCGGGTATGAGTGCAATTTCTGCGATATGACGGAGGAAGAGTTGGATGAAGTGAAGGGGCAGATTGCATTTTATAAGGAGTGGCGCAAGCTGTTGCAGACAGGTGATTTTTATCGTGGAAGGACGTTTACGGGACAGACTGCTGATGGAAGCTGCCTGATGCTGTCCAGGGGAAATGTTACGGAGTGGACCTGCGTTTCCAGGGACAGGAGCTGTGCAGTGGGGCTGTTGCTGCAGAAACTGGTTGCGCCCAATACGCAGTATGAATATTACCGGGCAAGAGGACTGGCGCCTGAGAGAAAATATTGTTTCACATATGGATACCAACCTGCAAATGAGGACGGGAAGGCAGCGGAATGCCTGGCCTATGGAGATGCTTTGATGTACGGCGGCGTAAAATTGAAGCAGGCGTTCAGTGAAGGGGGACGTCATGGGGATATGCGGATTGTGGGGGATTTTGTATCAGAGATTTACCTCATGGTTTCGGAATAAAAATAATTTTTATGTTATTTCAATTCTGTCAGGAAAAAGACTTGTTTTTTAGGGTGAAATCATGTATTAATTATATTAGGAAAGATTTCGCGATTTTAGATGGAAAAGGATGGCAGAAATACAGGATTACAAAGGATAGAAATACTGGCGCGGACCAGATGGAGCTATCCGTATTATTATAGAGAGGTGGTTTTAAACATATGGACATCAATAATAAAAAGGATAGACGTGTGACACGGTTTTTGATTGGCAGTTTTTCCTTGCTTATAATCGTAAGTATCGTGGCGTTTATGGGCCTGGGTTTATATATGGGGAGGGTTAGCGAGGATTCCATTGATCAGGTGGGCGATTTGTATATGAGGGGGATTGATGAGCAGATTACATCGCATTTTGAGACTTTGATGGAACTGAAGTTAGATCAGGCGCGAACGGTGGTGAAGGTTGTTTCACCGGAAATGGATGATATTGAAGACATCCATCAGGAGTTGACATATAGAACGGAAGTTCGGGAGTTTGACTGTCTGGCTCTGGTATCGGAGGATGAAGAAACAGAAATGCTTTATGGACGGGAGTTTGAACTTGTAGATCCGGAACATTTCTATAATTCCCTGAAACATGGAGAGAACAAAGTTGCAGTGGGAAAGGACAGGGATGGCAACCAGATTGTTATTTTCGGAGTCAGTGCGAAATATCCGATGCACAGTGGAAAGACAAGTATGGCAATGCTTTCTGCGCTGCCGCTTGATTATATCAGTACCATGTTGGGCACAGAAGGGGAAAGTTCCCTGATGTATTCCCTTATTATCCGCAAGGACGGTACTTTCATTGCAAGCGATTTGAGCGATGAATATCCGGACTATTTTACCAGTCTCTATGAGCGCTATGGCCAAAGAGATAAGAAAGAGATAGACAGTTATATAGCGGAGCTTACCGATGCCATGGAAAAAGATAAAGTGTATTCCAAGATATTGAATCTCGGAGGCGGGCGCCAGCAGCTTTACTGTAATTCCCTTCCGTATTCAGAGTGGCATCTGGTGACAATTCTGCCGTTTGGCAATTTGAATATAGCGGTGGAGAGCCTTGCCCAGAAACGTACAATGGCCACGGTGGGGATATTCACCGTGATACTTGTTATGTTAATATTTATTTTTTATTCCTATTTCAAGATGAGCCGCCAGCAGCTGCGGGACCTGGATGCAGCACGTCAGGAGGCATTGAAGGCAAATAAGGCGAAGAGCGAGTTTTTGTCGAATATGAGTCATGATATCCGGACGCCAATGAATGCAATTGTAGGAATGACAGCGATTGCAACAGCACATATTGATGATGCCGAACAGGTAAAAAACTGTCTTAAGAAAATTACGTTGTCCGGCAAACATCTGCTGGGGCTTATCAATGACGTGCTGGATATGTCAAAAATTGAAAGCGGTAAGATGACGCTGACTTCGGAGAAAATTTCGCTGCGTGAGGTGATTGAGGGAGTTGCCAGCATTGTACAGCCGCAGATTAAAGCGAAGGAACAGAGTTTTAATATACATATTGGAGCTATTTTGTCTGAGGACGTGTATTGTGACAGTGTGCGTCTGAATCAGGTATTGTTGAATCTGTTATCCAATTCTGTGAAGTATACACAGGATGGCGGAACGGTTCAGTTGTCTTTGTATCAGGATGAGGAACCGTCACCTAAAGGCAGCGATTTCATTCGTACCCATATCTTTGTTAAGGATAACGGAATGGGCATGACACAGGAGTTTCAGGAACATATTTTTGATTCTTATTCGCGGGCAGACAGCAAGCGGGTGCAGAAAACAGAAGGCGCAGGACTTGGCATGGCAATCACGAAATATATCGTGGATTCGATGGAAGGAGTCATAGAGGTAGAGAGCGAGCCGCAAAAGGGAACGGAATTTCACTTAATTCTGGATATGGAAAAGGCAGAAACGCAGGAGATTGATATGATCCTCCCACCATGGAAAATGCTTGTGATTGACGACGATGAAATACTGTGCCGTACAGTGATTGAGGTGTTGGATTCCATTGGAATACAGGCAGACTGGACGCTGAGTGGAGAGAAGGCAATCAACCTGGTAAAGGCGCATCATCAGCGTGGGGATGATTATCAGATCGTGCTCTTAGACTGGAAACTTCCTGATATGGATGGACTTCAGGTTGCCAAGCAGATTCGGCGGATTGTAGATATGGACATTTCCGTAATCCTGATATCTTCTTATGACTGGAGTGATTTTGAAAAAGAGGCGCGAGAGGCGGGAATCAATGGATTTTTGGAAAAGCCGCTGTTTAAATCGACTTTATTCCACGGATTGAAGAAATATATGGTGGACGAGGAGACGCAGGAAGATGTACCGGATGAGCTGGATTTTTCCGGACATCGGGTATTGGTTGCCGAGGATAATGAGATAAACTGGGAAATTTTAAAAGAACTTCTGTCTGATATTGGACTGGAATTAGAGTGGGCAGAAAATGGAGAGATATGTTCCCAGATGTTTGAAAAGTCAGAACCGGGATATTATGAGCTGATATTTATGGATGTGCGTATGCCTGTCATGAATGGGTATGAGGCGACAGAGGCCATCCGTAATATGGAGCGCGAAGATGCCAAGGAGATTCCGATTATTGCTATGACGGCGGATGCTTTTTCGGAGGATATCAAGCGTTGTCTGGATAGCGGAATGAATGCGCATACGGCAAAACCGATCAATATTGACGAAGTAATGTCACTGTTGAGAAAATTTATTTTATAAAACATCGTCACCGGTTATTTATTACAAGATAATCCCTTTGTGCAGAGAATGGGATTAGGAGGGAAGTCTGTCCAGATGAGAGGAAAGAAAAAAACCATACAGGAAATTGCATATGTTATCTTTATGCTGACTGCGATTATAATTATTTTTCAGTGGTATGCTACGCAGAATACAAAACGCATGGAGGAAAGAAATAAAAGCTACGCGACAGACTCGGCGAGACAAATGGCAGATCGTATTGATGAGAATCTGGAGAATGCGTTGGATTCGATTAATATGTATACCTTTTTTGTTGGAAACAGCCTGACGGGACCTGAGATTACGACACAGATGCTGAAAGATCTTGAGGAGAGTTCCATTTTTGATGTTGTGATGTATACGGATTCGCAAGGCGTCAGCTATGCTTCTGATGGACGGACATCCAGCGCGGCAGGGCATGATTACTATGAGAATGGCATGATGGGGAAAAAAGGCACATCCGTTGTATTTGATTCTGAGTTTTATGATGAGACAATGTTGTGCTTTTATGCGCCTGTTCGCTATGATGGACGGATTATCGGTGTAATGCGGGGGGCATATCTCGCAGAAGAATATTTGAAAGATATGTTGAGCACTACATATTTTGGCGTGGGGGCTTCCACGCATTTATGTATGCCGGATGGCAGTGTGATTGCCTGTTCGGACAGTAAGGCACACAAGGGAGATTTGATTTCCCTGCTTGTGGAGATGAATATGATTGACTCCAATACTGCGGAAAAGACAAGGGGAGTCTTTGAAAATGGCGGAGAGGGAGCTTTTATTTGTGATGCGGGAAGCGAAACGGATAATCTCTGTGTTCGTTATCTTTCCGGTGAGGATTTTGTTCTTGTGCAGACATTTCCCAAAAGTGTCACCCAGCACATGATAAAGGATGAAAACTGGGTGGGAATCCGTCTGGAAATAATGATGATTGGACTCTTCGGCCTCTATATTATCTCACTGATTGTGCGGGCGCAGAGGGAGAAAAAAGCGCTGCAAAAAGAAAACCAGGAGATGGCTTATATCATAAACGGCGTCAACACCTTATTTACGCGCTATATTATGGTTGATTTTGCAAGCGATACGTATCAGTATCTTGTGGGTACAAGGCCGGAGAACAGCGAACTTGCTGTAAGCGGCGGGTATGAGGACTTACAAAAACATCTGTGTTCGATCATCATAGATGAAGAGGGCGGCAGGCAGTTTGCGCAGGTAATCCAGAAGGAAGAGATTATTCAGGCAATGGAGGAGCAGGATGACTTGCTCTTTGAAAACCATGTGTTAAGAAATGGGAACGAGGAGTGGGACCATCTCAATATTATTTGCCTGGAGCGGAATGAGGGCAGGGCGTCCAAGGTTCTGTTTATCCGCCAGGCAGTTACAGAATTAAAAGAAAACGAGCTGCGGATCCAGGCGGAAATGGCTGCTGCGGACCGCAAGGAGCGGCAGTACAGGATAGCCGTCACGGCGAATGCTTTCTGCACTTTTGAGTTCAATCTGACGCGTGATTTGATTGAGCAGGATATTCTGTGTACTATTAATGGGGAGCAGGTTTCCCTCCTGCAAAGGGCGGGATTGGAAACGCCATGCGGGGCATCGGAATGTTTTGAACGCTGGAAAGAATTTGTTTTGGATGAGTCGGTCAATGAATACAGCACGAAGGTAAGTGTAGATTATTTAAAGGAATGCTTTGCTGCGGGTGATGCAGAAGTAAATGTGGATTATTGGAGCAGCGGCATAGGGGAAGAACAGATTTGCATCCGTCAGTCATTTATTATGACAAGGGATAATGATACCGATGATATCATGGTTATGGTGGTCTCAAAGGAGATTACCGAGCAGGTGCAGAAACAGAGACGGCAGACGCAGGCTTTGCAGGATGCGTTGATGCAGGCACAACATGCCAACCGGGCGAAGACGACATTCCTCTCGAATATGTCGCATGACATCCGCACGCCAATGAATGCAATTATTGGATTTGCAACCATTGCAGTCAGCCATATAGACAGGAAGGATCAGGTCAGGGACTGCCTGCAGAAGGTTCTTTCCTCCAGCAACCATCTGTTGAGCCTGATCAACGATATTTTGGATATGAGCCGCATAGAGAGCGGAAAAGTTCAGATTAAGGAGCAGGAGTGCAATATTTCTGAACTGATGCATAATCTGGTTAATATCATACAGCCGCAGGTGAAAGCGAAACAGCTGGAATTATTTATTGATACATTTGAGGTTACAAATGAAGATGTGATTGCGGATGCGCTGAAACTGAACCAGGTATTTATCAATCTGTTGAGCAATGCGGTGAAATATACGCCGGCAGGCGGGACAATCACGTTCCGAATTATGCAGAAAACAACCTTCCGGCATGGCTATGGCGACTATATTTTCATTGTCAAGGATAACGGCATCGGGATGTCGCCGGAGTTTGTAGAACATATTTTTGAGCCGTTTGAGCGTGAGACGACAACGACAAAGACCGGCATTGAAGGTACGGGGCTTGGCATGGCAATCACCAAAAATATCGTCGAGATGATGAACGGCGAGATTACGGTAGAGAGCGAACAGAACAAGGGAAGTACGTTCCGGGTGGAACTTACGCTGCAGCTCCAGAATAACGAAAAAAATGCGGCGCAGATAAAGGAATTGGAAGGTTTGCGCACGATGGTTGTGGATGATGACTTTAATACCTGCAACAGCGTAAGCAAGATGCTCCAGCAGATAGGAATGCGTTCTGAGTGGACGACGTCTGGAAGAGAGGCGGTATACCGCGCTAAGATTGCCTGTGAGGAAGGGGACGCCTACCATACCTATATTATCGACTGGCAGATGCCTGAGATGAGCGGTATAGAGACAGCGAGGAGAATTCGTAATGCGGTCGGCGAGGATGCGCCCATTATCATCCTTACGGCATATGACTGGACAGATATTGAGGACGAGGCAAAGGAGGCAGGCGTGACGGGATTCTGTGCAAAACCGCTCTTCATGTCTGACCTGAAATCAGCGCTGCTGTCAGCAAACAACCTTTTGGATAAAAAGGAAACGGTTGCGGCCTGGACGTTAGCTGATTTTGGCGGGAAACGCCTTCTTCTTGTGGAAGATATTGAAATGAACCGTGAGATTGCTGATATGATATTGACGGAGGCGGGATTTGTGATCGAGAGCGCGCCGGACGGAACGGATGCGGTACGGATGGTAGAGGAGTCGGAGGAGAATTATTACGACGCAATTCTGATGGACATTCAGATGCCGATTATGGATGGCTATGAGGCGACGAGAACCATTCGAAATTTGTCGAGGAAAGATGTGAAGAAGATGCCGATTATTGCCATGACGGCAAATGCCCTGGAAGAAGATAAGGAGGCTGCCATCAAGCATGGAATGGACGCACACATTGCGAAACCGATTGACATGGACGTTTTAATTGAGGTGCTCGGCCAGTATCTGGGATAGAGAATGAAAGAAAAGAGGACGGTATGGGATCGTCCTCTTTTTATCAGCTATTTTTTGAACAGGACTGCTTTGACAACGCCTTTGGGGTCTTTGATGAGAAGAACCACAAGCCAGATAATCAGTCCAAGCGCAACAACGGATAAGCCGAGATAGAAGTCATTCAGCATATCAATTGGAGCAGGTGTAAAATATTCGCTGCCGATTTCAACATACTCAAATACAGCATCGACAAACCACATTATGGATGCGCCCCAGTACATCAGGCACAGGATGCCGGTATTCATCTGGCTTTCGGGTGCGTTTATGTACCAGAGAACCGTACAGATGATGGCGGCAAAAATGGTTGTTAGCAATGTCATAGATGTCCTCCTATTTCGCCGGAGGCAGGGTGGCAGCTGATTTGACAGCGTGTTTTTCCATCATATGCGAAACCGCGAGCATAGCGCCCCATACAGCAGTCACCAGAACGGTCATTCCCACTCCGGCAGTAGCCATTTCCTGTAACATCTCTGCTGCGTCCACGGGATTCGCCGTTGCTGTTAAGAATGGGAAAAACGGCGTCACTTCACCGTGCCATACATGCTCAAAGGCAAGCAGGGCGGATCCTCCCCAGAGTAAATTGTTCAGCCATTTCAGTTTCTTTGAGAAAGGAATTTTGACTGCCTCTGTGGTGGTAATGCCGTCAAAACTAACCTGTACTTTCTCAGGCTGGGATTCTTTTTTCTGTAATGCTTTGGTTGCAACAGTGGTAATCACTGCCTCCGTTGCAGGAACTATAAAACAAGCCATTTCTCTTCCTCCTTCTATGCGCGTAAACAAAATGTTTGAGCGTTTTTACTGGCAAAATGCCAATATTAGTATTATTCTAAGATGTAATCTGTAGAATGTCAAGGGAAAACGGTTTTGGGAAAATTGCATAAGTTTATGTATACTGGATTAAGTGGGAGGGACAGGATGAAAAGAAGTAAGGCAGGAAAGACAGCAATCCTGGTTGTGAGTTTTGGAACCAGCCGTTTGGAGGCCCTTGAGGCGGAAATTGGGGCTGTTGAAAAGTCAGTTGCAAAGAGATTTCCAGACTATGAGGTGTACAGGGCATTTACCAGCCAGATAATCATTGACAGGCTGAGGGCGCGTAACGGACAAAACATTGAGAATGTTGAGGAGGCGCTTATCCATGCGCTGGAAGCTGGGATTATGAACCTTGTCGTTTTACCCACGCATTTGACAGATGGCTGTGAGTACAGGGAACTGGCAGACACATTGAGAGATTATGAAGACAAATTTTATCGGGTGGTTTTAGGACAGCCGCTGCTTACCGATGATGATGATTTTGAGGCGGTTGCCAGGGCGCTTACCGATGGGGCTGCGTTGCACGAGGATGGGAAGACAGCCGTCTGTTTTATGGGGCATGGGACAAAGACAGGTGCGAATATTGTTTATGAGAAACTGCAGGAAACGTTTCGCTTTGCGGGGGTTGATAATTATTATATTGCCACGATGAAAGCAGAGCCGACGTTGGAGCAGGTGATTGCATCCGTAAAGCAGAAAGCCGCCTGCAAAAAAATTATTTTGAGACCGCTGATGGTAGTGGCCGGAGACCATGCGAACAATGAGATGGCAGGGAATACTGGAAATTCGTGGAAAATGATTCTGGAGAAGGAGGGCTATGAGGTGGAATGCCTTCTGGAAGGACTGGGGCAGAACCCGGCGATTCAGGAACTTTATGTGAAACATGCGCAGGCGGCAGTAGAGCGCCTCAAAGCTCAGGAAGTATAGTTGGAAAAGGTTTCGGGTTAAGTAAAACTTTACCCGGCCTGAAAGATGTGGTATCCTAAAAAGCAGGAAATAAAAACAGAAATATAATAAATATGTGAAAAGGAGAGCAGCTATGGAATATACTTATAAGACAAAGGGAACCTGTTCCAGTCAAATCAAATTGAACATTGATGGGGATGTCGTTACAAACGTTTCTTTTACCGGCGGATGCAACGGCAACCTGAAGGCGATTCCGATCCTCGTGGACGGCCTGACCGTTTCGCAGATTGAAGAGAAACTGTCCGGCGTCCAGTGCGGGCTGAAACGCACGTCCTGCGCCGACCAGCTTGCCAGGGCCTGCCGTGAGGCGTATGAGGCTAATAAAAAACTTGTCGAAAAATAATAAAAAAATGTTCCAATGGAAATAGAATATGGTATACTTTACTTTATAGGGAACCGGGAGGGACAAAAGCAAGCTTTTGACAATCCGGATCAAAAAAATAAAAAGAAAGTGGGGCACGAGAAATGGGTTTCATGACATTTAAGGGCGGCGTTCATCCGCACGATGGAAAAGAATTTTCCAAAGACAAGCCGATACGTGAAATTTTACCCAAGGATGAACTGGTATTTCCTGTTTCCCAGCATATCGGGGCGCCGGCAAGCCCAATTGTGGCGGTAGGCGATACTGTGCTGAGAGGACAGAAAATTGCAGAGGCAGGCGGTTTCGTATCTGCACCGGTTTATTCATCCGTATCCGGCACGGTCAAGGCAATTCAGCCGCGCAGAGGCGCAGTTGGAGACATGGTAAATTCCATTATCATTGAGAATGACAAAGAGATGAAAGAAGTGGAATTTACACCGGTTGGGGATGTGAAGACTCTTTCTAAGGAAGACATTATTGCAAAGGTGAAAGAGGCAGGCGTTGTGGGTATGGGAGGCGCAGGATTTCCGACTCATGTCAAATTATCGCCGAAGGAACCGGAGAAGATTGAATACATCATTGCCAACTGTGCAGAATGTGAACCGTATCTGACCGCAGATTACCGGCGGATGCTGGAGAATCCGACGGAGCTGATAGAAGGAATGCGCATTGTCCTTCAGTTGTTTGACAATGCAAAGGGATTGTTCGGCATTGAGGACAATAAGCCGGATTGCATTGAGAAATTACAGGAACTTGTGAAAGATGAGCCGCGCATGGAGGTCTGCGCATTGAAGACCAAATATCCGCAGGGCGGCGAGCGTCAGCTGATTTATGCAACTACGAAACGTGAAATCAATTCCAAAATGCTTCCGGCGGATGCAGGCTGTATCGTAGATAATGTGGAGACGCTGATTTCCATATACAATGCGGTGAAACTGGGCAAGCCGGTCATGAACCGTATCTTTACGGTTACCGGTGATGCGGTTGCAGAGCCCGGGAACTTTAATATCTGCCTGGGCATGAGCTATGGCGAGATCCTGGAAGAGGCGGGCGGTTTTAAGGTTCAGCCGGAGAAGATTATTTCCGGTGGCCCGATGATGGGATTTTCCATGTTTGGACTGGATATTCCGACGACGAAGACGTCATCGTCCCTGCTTTGCCTTGCGAAGGATGATGTGGCAGCGAGCGAGACGACGGCATGTATTAACTGTGGTCGCTGCGTTTCCGCGTGTCCGGAGCTGATTGTTCCGTCCAGGCTCAGGAAAATGGCAAATCACGGGGATATGGAAGGATTTGAGAAGTGGAACGGCATGGAATGTATAGAGTGTGGCAGCTGTAGTTACGTCTGTCCGGCCAAAATACCTCTTGCACAGTCGATTCGAACAATGAAAAAGCAGATTCTTGCAGAGAGAAGAAAGAAATAAAAGAATTCAGATACCCGGGGCAGGAATGCGCTGCCTGTGGGAATAGAGAGAAAGAAAGAGGTGTCTTATTGTGAGTGATTTATATAACGTATCATCATCATCACATATCCGTGATAAAGATACATCCTCCAGAATTATGCTTTATGTGCTTATCGCGCTGATGCCGGCAACTATTTTCGGCGTTATCAATTTCGGAATACGCGCGCTTTTGCTGATTCTGGTATGTGTCGCAGTCTGTGTGGCGTCTGAATGGATTTATGAGAAACTGATACATAAAAAGAGTACCATCAATGATTTCAGCGCGGCGGTAACCGGTCTGTTGCTTGCGCTGAACCTTCCCCATACGCTGCCGATCTGGCAGGCGGTATTGGGCAGCGTGTTTGCAATTGTAATTGTCAAAATGCTGTTTGGCGGCCTGGGACAGAATTTTATGAATCCCGCGCTGGGCGCAAGATGTTTCCTGCTGGTGTCATTTGCGGGAACAATGACGAGTTATACGTATGACGGAGTTACCGGGGCAACGCCACTGGCATTGATGAGAAATGGCGAGGCAGTGGATACGATGAAGATGTTTCTGGGAACTACGGCCGGAACCATCGGCGAGACGAGCGTGGTTGCCATTTTGATCGGAGCGATTATCTTAATCATGCTTGGCGTGATTGATCTTCGGATTCCGGCAAGTTACATTATTACGTTTGCCATTTTTATCCTTCTGTTCGGCGGACATGGATTCGATGGCAATTACCTGACTGCACAGCTTTGCGGCGGCGGCCTGATGCTGGGCGCGTTCTTTATGGCGACTGATTATGTGACTTCGCCGATTACCCCTATGGGCAAGATTGTATTTGGAATCCTTTTGGGAATCCTGACCGGATTGTTCCGTGTATTCGGCGCGAACGCCGAGGGTGTCTCCTTTGCCATTATCTTAGGAAACCTTTTGGTGCCGATTATTGAGAAATTTACGATTCCAAGAGCGTTTGGTCTGAAAAAGGAGGTAAAGCAGCATGAATAAGAAGATTGTACATGACGCGTTGATTTTAACCGCCTTTACCCTGGTATTGGGATTTTTGCTGGGAGCTGTGTATGAGATTACGAAAGAGCCGATTGCTGCGGCAGAGAAGGCAGCTTTGGATGAGGCGTATAAGGTAGTCTTTGCAGATGCAGCCTCTTTTGAAGAAGATACGGAGTTTGACGCCGCGAAGGCAGCGGAGGTTATTGCGGCAAGTGAATTTCCGAATGATGAGATTACAGCGGTGAATAAAGCCGTGGATGCATCCGGCAATGTTCTGGGTTATGTCATCAATGTGATTTCCCATGAAGGCAGCCAGGCGGATATCGCCTTTTCTGTTGGAATTCAGAATGACGGGACGTTGAATGGATATTCCATAACCACAATCAGCGAGACGCCGGGACTTGGCGTGCTGGTTCAGGAAGAGCCGTTTTATTCCCAGTTTCAGGGCAAGTCGGAGGAGACTTACAGTGTCGTAAAGACTGCTCCGGCGGCAGACAATGAGATTCAGGCAGTGACAGGAGCCACCATTTCTTCCAGAGCGGTTACGAATGGCGTTAATGCATGTCTGGTATATTTCAGAGAAGCTTTGCAGGGAGGTAACTAAGTATGAATAAATATATAGAACGTTTGTATAACGGTATTATCAAAGAAAACCCGACCTTTGTATTGATGCTGGGCATGTGTCCGACGCTGGCGGTAACTTCTTCTGCAATCAATGGTATTGGTATGGGACTCTCCACAACCGTGGTGCTTGTAATGTCCAATCTGCTGATTTCCATGTTCCGTAAGGTGATTCCCAACGGTGTGCGTATGCCGGCGTTTATCGTGGTTGTGGCATCGCTCGTTACGATCGTGCAGTTTGTCATGCAGGCATATACGCCGTCCCTTTCTGCATCATTGGGCGTATATATTCCGTTGATCGTTGTAAACTGTATTATCCTTGGAAGAGCGGAGAGTTATGCATCCAAGAATCCGATTATGCCGTCCATCTTTGACGGGCTTGGCATGGGGCTTGGATTTACGATTGGCCTTACCTGTATCGGTTTGATCCGACAGATACTGGGAGCCTCCCTTGGAATTACCGTGTTTATCATGGCGCCCGGAGCTTTCCTGGTACTCGCATTTCTTGTTGCAGGCATGAATGTTGTCCGGGATAAGATGGAGAAGAAGGGCAAGCCTCTGGCTGCTCCTTCCGGATGTCTCACCGGAGATTGCGCAAGCTGTACGCAGTCTGCAATGTGTACCGGAAAATTATCGGGATCCGCGAAAAAGTCGGAAGAATAGGAGGCAGAATAGATGAAAGAATTATTGATGATTGCAATCGGCTCTGCCATTGTAAATAACGTAGTATTAAGCCAGTTCCTTGGTATCTGTCCGTTTCTGGGCGTTTCCAAGAAGACGGAAACAGCAGCCGGCATGGGCGGCGCAGTTATTTTCGTAATTACGCTGGCATCCCTGGTTACCGGATTGATTTATGATTTTGTCCTGACCCCGTTCCATGTGGAATACTTACAGACCATCGTATTTATTCTGGTGATTGCGTCTCTGGTACAGTTTGTGGAGATGTTCTTAAAGAAGATGATGCCACCCCTGTATGAATCCCTTGGCGTTTTCCTTCCGCTGATTACCACTAACTGTGCGGTTTTGGGTGTTGCATTGAATAATGTGACAAAAGGATATAACCTGCTGCAGGGCGTAGTAAACGGAATCGCAACGTCCGTAGGATTTTTCATTGCTATTGTGATTATGGCAGGCCTGCGTGAGAAAATTGAATATAACGATATTCCGAAACGTTTTCAGGGAACAGCAATCGTGTTGATAACAGCCAGCCTGATGTCAATCGCTTTCATGGGATTCTCAGGGATGATATAGTTTTACAGTTCAGCCATCCTCGAAATAATGGGCGAATCATGTTTACATGAATGAGCACATTAGACAGAGGATGAGCGGAGCGCCTTTTTATGAGCAAAGGCCGCATATGACCTGAGGGGGGACCCAACGAAGTTGGGGAGAGTCCTGAGGTCGCTTATCGTTATTCAAGAAAGAAGAACGTAGGCGCCTTTGCGAATGGCGCGTCTGAACTGTTAAAAGTTAAGGAGGAAAAAAAACATGAATATAGGAGCAATTATCATTGCCGCCCTGGTAGTGGGCGGAACCGGTATTTTGCTGGGCTTTTTCCTTGGAATTTTCGGGGAAAAGTTCAAAGTAGAGGTAGATGAGAGGGAAGAAGCCATCACGGGAGTTCTTCCGGGAAATAACTGCGGTGGCTGCGGATATGCCGGATGTTCCGGTCTTGCGGCTGCGATTGTGAAAGGGGAAGCCCCGGTCAACCAATGTCCGGTCGGCGGCGCTCCCATAGCGGCGAAGATTGGTGAAATTATGGGTGTTGCCGCAGAAGAAGGCGCAAGGAAGGTCGCATTTGTCAAATGTGCCGGAGATTGTGAGAAGGCAAAACAGGATTACAAGTACACAGGCGTGGAGGATTGTGCATCCATGGCATTTATACCGGGCGGTGGGCCGAAAGGCTGTAATTATGGCTGTCTTGGCTATGGCAGCTGCGTAAAAGCCTGTCCGTTTGATGCAGTACATATCGTCAACGGAATTGCCGTGGTTGACAAAGAAGCCTGCAAAGCCTGCGGAAAATGTATCGCTGCCTGCCCGAAGAACTTGATTGAGCTGGTGCCTTATGACGCCAAGATTAAGGTGCAGTGTAATTCAAAAGATAAGGGCAAGGATGTTATGGCATCCTGCTCGGTAGGGTGCATTGGCTGCCATCTGTGTGAGAAGAATTGTCCGGAAGGTGCGGTTACCGTTACAGATAATATTGCACATATCGACTATGAGAAGTGTACCGGTTGCGGCACATGCGCGGAGAAATGTCCGAAGAAGATAATAAAATGACCTAAGGAGAAACCCTAATGCCTTCTATCGGCAAAGATAGTTAATAGATTGTATCGTCTGTTATGAGAAAGCGGAAAATACCATGTGAAAGGCACTTTCCGCTTTCTCTAGTTATGTAATGCAAAGGAGATAAGAATGATATACACCGGATATGAACTGGTTTGGATGTTTTTGGTATATAGTTTTTCGGGATGGTGCCTGGAGGTTATTTATGCGGCGGTTGGACGCAAAAAATTTGTCAACCGTGGATTTTTGAATGGAATCCTGTGTCCGGTTTATGGGTTTTCCATGGTGTTCATGCTGGTGTTTATGCATTCTCTGAGAGGATATTGGTTTTACCTGTTCCTTGGCTGTATGATAATTGGAACGGTAACGGAATTGATTACGGGTCTGGCGCTTGAAAAAATCTTTCATTTGCGCCTGTGGAATTATTCGGGGAAACGGTTCCAGGCAGGCGGCTATATCTGTTTTACGGCAGCGCTGACCTGGGGGTTTCTTGGATTTCTTGTCATAGAGTTCATCAATCCATTTTTGTTGATGGTGATCCGGCGCAGTCCCGGGATTCCCGGGATGATACTGCTAATTGTCGCACTGGTAATTCTGGCTGCGGATACGGTGACGACCACCGCGGCGCTTCTTAAGATTAAAAATCAGAATCCGGCATTTGCGGAGATTGCGGAAGGGTTTACGCAGGCGTCGAAGTCGCTCGAAGGGTTTATTATAAAAGTAGTGCAAAGAAGGGTGAAACGTGCCTTCCCCAGCCTGGAAGAGCAGGAGACGGAAGAGCAGCAACTGGAGCGGGAACGCCGGAAGACGACCTTTGCTTACGGATGCAGTTTTTACAAAGTGTTCTGGATTTTTATGCTGGGTGCTTTTTTAGGAGATTTGACGGAAACGGTTTTCTGCCGGTATTCCATGGGGCGCTGGATGAGCCGCAGCAGCGTGGTATATGGCACGTTCAGCCTGGTGTGGGGGCTTGGCGTGGCAGGGATAACGGTTCTCCTTTACCGTTACCGGAATTTTGAAGACCGCTATATCTTTTTGGCAGGGACGCTTTTGGGCGGCGCTTATGAATATGTATGCAGTGTGTTTACGGAGCTGGTATTTGGCACAGTGTTCTGGGATTACAGTAAGATTCCGTTCAATCTCGGAGGACGCATCAATCTTCTGTTTTGCTTTTTCTGGGGGATTGCGGCCTGGGTGTGGATGAAGCTTCTCTATCCCCGGGTGTCGGGGTGGATAGAAAAAATTCCCAAAAAAGCGGGAGTATGGGTAACACATTTGGTTTTTATCTTTATGGTTGTGAACGTATTGTTATCAGGGCTTGCCCTGGGGCGTTACAGTGAGCGTGCCGCGGGAGTGCCGGCAGAAAATGATATTGCAGTCTGGATAGATGAAAGATTTCCAGACGAGCGGATGGAACGCATTTATCCCAGCGCAAAGATAAGGAGATAAGAATTGTTTCAAATGAAATAACAGAAACAGGCAAACGATATATTTTTAGGAAGCAGGATTGAATATTATGGAGACAAAGAATTATTTTCAGAAAAAAAAGAGGGTAGTCGTAAAGATTGGTTCCTCCTCCATCCATCATGAGGAGACGGGAAAACTGAATTTTACAAAACTGGAAAAACTGGTGCGGGAGCTATGTGATATCCGCAACCAGGGCATTGACGTATGCCTGGTGAGTTCCGGGGCGATTGCGGTCGGACGCCAGGTTATGGGATTTCAGGAGCGTCCCTCGAATATTTCCACGAAACAGGCGTGTGCGGCGGTCGGACAGGCAAGGCTGATGATGACCTATCAGAAGATGTTTGCGGAATACCATCAGACGGTCGGACAGGTATTGATGACAAAGGGAACCATGCTTGACAATGTTTCACGCAAAAATGCGCAGAATACGTTTGAGGAATTGTTTCGCCTGGGCGTCATCCCCATTGTGAATGAAAATGATACCGTTTCCACATATGAGATGCGTTTCGGAGACAACGACAGCCTGTCCGCGATTGTTGCGGCGTTGGCGGGAGCGGATCTGCTGATTCTTCTTTCCGACATTGATGGATTGTTTACGGATGACCCGCGCGAAAATAAAGACGCCGAGCTGATTGGCGTGGTGGAAAATCTGGATGAAAATATAATCGCCATGGCAAAAGGCACAACGGGAAGCGACATTGGAACCGGCGGAATGGAGACAAAACTAATCGCAGCGAAAATTGCCACGCGTTCCGGTGCGGATATGATTATCGCCAATGGAGAGGATATCGGGATTTTGCACAGGATTTTTCAGGGAAACTTTGTTGGAACGCTGTTTCGGGAGCATTACGATGAGGATTTCTATATTGCGGACTTCATTGAGGAGAGCATGACTTGACCTAAGGAGGAAAACATCAGGCAATTGATAGATACTATCACAGCAGATTGGCAGAGTAAATGATTGAGAATGAGCCGGAGATTTTTTTTATAGATGTGATTACAGCTGTTTTGGGATGAGTTAATGATTATGAAATAGGGGTGAATGGCGTGAAACAAATTCCAGATTTTGATATAGAATTAAATCAGACCGTTAGTTTTGTTTTTGAGAGTCAAATCACAAAGAAGGCCATGGAGAGACCGCCCTTTGATGATTTTGCAAATATATTGCTGGAAATAATACAAAGCATAGACCGTTTGGCGGATAATTGTCACATGGCAGAATTTACAAATCATGCCATGCCGCATATATGTAGTATTATAAAACGTGCGTCAGAATGGGCAGAAAGTGACGGATGGATTAAAAAAATTAGTAGTCAGGAAGCAGCATATTTATTATTGGCGCTGCTTATTCACGATATAGGAATGTTATCTCAGGATGTAAAATATATACCTGCACAAGAACGTTCAAAATACATAAAAGGGTCTTCTGATATAGCCAATTGGGTAAGGCGGACCCATGTTATCCGTATTGAAGGGTTAATGAAACATATTTTGGATGATTATATAAAAAAGGATTCAAAATTAGAAATTCATTTAAATGTAATTATAGGAATGGCAAGTTCACATGATAAATGGCCATGGCAGCAGGGGTTTGTTTCCTGCCATGATGAGATCCGGGAACTTAATCTTATTGAAAGTAGAATTGCGGCTTTAAATGCGATTATAGCTGTTTGTGATTTGCTGGACGAGGATTCTAATCGGTGTGACACGATAGTATTAATGAAACATCATCATGGTACGGTAGAAAATATGGCGCATTGGATTCGACATGCATTGACCAAGGAGGTTATTGGTGTCAGTAATCAGGAAGTAACAGTAATCTTTCGCTCTATTACATCAGAAATTCCCAATTTTGAAATGGTATATCGTGCTTTAAGAAATCATTACCGTTTGGTGAAATTATATAACGAGAAACTTGTGCATTTAGATGCTCAAATTATTCATATAAATTTTAAGCCAAATGATGGATTGCCTGTATACAAAGATATAATATCTGATGAATTGGAAATTTACAGACAAATACCAGAACTAAGGAATAATTTAGTTCCGCAGCTGATGTCTACATTTATGAAAGAAGCGCTTAATAAGGACGGAAATGATGGACAACTTCGTCAAAAACTGGATGCAGTTGGACTTGAGTGTATTGATTTATCCGATATATTATATTTTATGGAACCGGGTACGCTTTTGCATCCGGAAGAGTGGGTGATTTTTGGAAAAGAAGATATATTTTATAAGCTGAAATATATGCAAAATCTGGCAGAAGATGCTTATGTAAATGGGAGGATTGGCAAACTTCGCCATATCTGCGCATTGGCATTAAATGAAATAAAGAAAGAGAATGTTTCATTGGAATATATTTATTGGATTTTTGTATATATGCTTGTATATCAAAAAGGTGATATTGATTATTTGAGCGCAAAACATAAATATCCAAATTCGTTTGATTGTGTTAATAGAGTATTGACTACAATACAAAGGGATAATACATATAGTAAATTATTAGATGTGTTATTTTGTTTTTTAGAGCCGAGAATTTCAAGTGATTACATATCAGACTATGAAAAATTTTTATGCGAGGCTGACTACGAATCTCTTAGGGAAGACATGGCTACAGAACTTTTGTGCTGTACAATCATCGGCTTGTTTTGGTTCTGGGATAAAGAGGGCGATTCTTGGAGAAGATTGTCTCATCAAATGAAGGAAAATATTAAGATAGAGACTCTGTCAAGTAAGATATCAGGGCTGGAAAAACAACTGAGTTTTCAATATGATATCTTATATCAAAATCATAGTGTTTCGGAAGAAATGCTAAACCGGGCTGATGTTCCGGTTCTTGCGAGGGCATGGACGTATTTTTATCGAGCAGACTGGAAAATGGTAGTACAAATAATTCCTGAATTGATTCGGGAGGGAGAGTTAAATAAAGACCGTTTTAGTGCCATTCAAGGTTTTCAGAATATGACAAGACCCGTTATTAAATGGAACGATATTGATGTGAAAGCGATTGATACAGAATTTGAATATGCTGGAATATACCGTTATCAGCGCGCAGCGGAGGAACAGGCGTTGCCTGCGTACTGGCAGGCAAGAGAATCAAAGATAGAGAGATTACTGGCAGAAATACGATTGAAAATAAAAGATTTTGCCAATAAACGTATGGAATTACTGCGGATGATTTCACTACGGTGTGTAGAAGGGTTACGGATGTGGAATTTGGGAGAATATTTGGAATCCGTGCGTAATTACACATTTTGGTTATATGATTGTGCAGTCTATCGTGATAAGTATGGAAATTATTGTGGGTATTCTTTTGATTTGCCGCAAACCATAATTACATGTATACAAAGTATGCAGAATGAATGTTTTGAGAAAGAGGAGAAGAAAGTTCTGATTGAAACCATGAAGAAACATTGTCCACATGGTTTTTCGGAAGTTGTTCAATTTGTTGTTAATAATGATTGTCAGTCTACATGGAGATATGCAATTGAGTGGATTGAGAGCATGATCGGGGAGTTATGTCACGAAGACCTCATATTGGTATTACACTGGTTAATTGATTATGATAGTTATATCCGAACGCGTAAAGATTATTTTAATCTTAGTGAGTTTGAATTTATCTCAGAAGTTGTTGAACGATTGACAGAGGAGGAATGGCAGATTATTATGCCAATTATTCAGAGAGTATATAACAGTCTTCAGATGTATCGTGTAAATAAAGAGCTAGGGAAACGGGCTTTATGTTATATGTCCTTCGTAGACTGCAAAAAAATTCTTAATGTGATCTCACACTGGGATAACGAGGGCGAAATGGATATGAAAAGAGGGATCGTTTATGAACTCTGTATTGTGTTGCATGAAGAAAGAAAAGATGAAATAAAGGAAACGCTTCATCATTTTATTGATGCGTGCAAAGCTATGGATTCAGACAAAATATATGATGAATTGAAAGAACTTATAGATATAAACTCGCTCTTTGAACGTAAGGAACTGGATATGGAAGGTATTCAAGATTGTCTGGATGAGACATTGAGTATCTTTGATAGTGGCGAGACTTTGTCAGGATATGATTCAAGAGTAATGGATGCGATTAAGCAGAAATGCTTGAATCAGAATTGGACATTGGCAGAGGAAGATGATGTGCTGGCTTTGATTACAAAAATCGAGGATTTGTTGCAAAAACACAGGGATGATATCTCAGCATTTTATTTTTATGATTTTTGTAGTCTGTTATGCAGTATTAGCAGAATGGGAACCTCATCGGAAAAAAGAAAAATAACAACTTTTTTTGTTGAACACTATGTAAAAAATTCTTTAAAAAAAGTGGATAAAAAAGAAGGATATTTTGATGCACCATTAAACACTGCTCATATTGATTTTGGTGGTGTCGGTAAGATAAACAGAGGAATTGCAGAAATATTATTAAATGGCATTACCCAGATTTCTAAGATGGATTACTCTGTTTGTGAATATTGGATTCAGGAAAGATTAGCGGAAGACCGCGGTTTTTTGTATTATGCGGCAGTCATGTTATATTCTTATATCTATTTTACGGAAGAAGCAGAAATAAAAATGCTTGCATTGGCAAATCTTATGTACGTTCGAGGACAGTTGGAGGGGGAGGGGAATTTTTTAGATGCCAGGCGAGAATGTGTATTGAATGCGATAGAAAGTCTGAAGGAAGTGACAGAATGGTTTGGAAATACGGGATATGACGTACTGGTTGAGAAGGATGAACAATATAAAAAATTGTTTTTAAATGTGGTAGAAGGATGGAAATGAGAGTTTGGAGACGAATTCTGAGACGTTTTGAACATAGAAATTGATATTAAGAATTTGCATAATTTTCCTGAAAAACATAAAAACTTATTGACTGTAAACCTTGTTTATGCTTTATAGTGGGTAAAAAGGAGGAAAACAAATGACAATAAAAGAAATTGAGCATATCACTGGTTTGCCACGCTCCAACATTCGTTTTTATGAAAAAGAGAAATTGATAAGCCCGGTTCGAAATAAGAACAACGGATACCGTGAATATTCACAGCAGGATATAGAGAGTATTAAGAAAATCGCATATCTCAGGACTCTGGGCATATCCATTGAGGACATCCGTAAGCTTTCCAATAAGGAGGCTGATTTGTACGATGTGGTCAAAACGCAGAGACAGATATTGGAGCAGCAGTTGTCTGAGCTGGAAAGTGCAAAATTGATGTGTGAGCGTATGCTTTCATCAAATGTAAAGATTGATTATGAAAACTTAAATATTGAAATGTATGTTACCGACGTAAGAGAGTTTTGGAATAAAAACAGTAATGTTTTCAAATTGGATTCTGTAAGTTTCTTTTATATGTGGGGCGGAGGCGTTACCTGGGGAATACTGACAATAATTTGCTTACTTGTGGCAGTGCTTTCTATTGGATATTTGCCGGATCAAATTCCGGTTCAGTGGAGTGGTGGAGTGGTTAGCTCTTTTGTAAATAAAAAGCTTATTTTTGCCTTTCCGTTATCCTGTGTGGTTGCCAGATTTTTGTTACGCCCATTCATTTGGCGGTGGCTAAAAATGCATATTATGGAGAGTGATTCGGTTACAGATTATATTACAAATTATGTATGTTTCCTGGCGCTATCCGTGGAAATTTTCATAATCCTGTATGTAAATGAAATTGTGAAACATGTGACAGTGCTGCTGTTTATTGACACTTTCGTGCTAATCGGGCTGTTGATAATAGCTATGTATAGAATATATCTGAAAAAGACAGCATGCACTATAGATAGGATAAGGAGCTGTCACACTAAGTAATATTTCTTGTTCCACAAGCCGTAAGTTTGCGAAAAAGGATATGAAAACAGCAACAGTGAAAAAGAACCGGTTTTTGAGATACAGTGGTGAAACAAAATGTAATTTTGTCATGGGAGATGGATGATGGATACAAATAATTTACTTGCAATAATATCTATAATAGTAACAATCGTAATTTCTATAATTGGCGGTATATATGCTATTGTAACTAATACAAAAAAGTTTGAACTATCTGAACAGTATAAAAATGAACTTTTAACATGGTACGGTAAAGTGATTTTTATCATTAGTAAATTACAAGGAGAATGTGAAGGAAAAGAAAGGGGAGATACATTACAAGAGTTATCTGCCTTAATTGAGATTGGGAGATTTTATTTTCCTAATATAGATAAAGAGGATGATTTTGGAAAAGAAAAACCATGTGCTTATCGAGGGTATAGGCATGTTGCCTTAGACTTTTTAATTCTTATTTATCAAATGGGAGATGATGTAAATATTAATAAATGCAGAAAGCAAATTGAAGGCTTGGAAAGGCATTTTACGTCAATTGTATTTGAAATCGTTTCTCCAAATAAAAGAATAAAAAATATAAAACAATATACGAAAATAACAATGCCTCAATCAATGTCTATAGAAGATTTTATGGTATCGAATTCTGGAGAAATTGCATTTGATAAGATATTTGAGTATTATAGATAATGATTCATTGATATCATATCATCTTATTAAAGTATTCTTGTGTAACTCGCAGCTGTTTTTTCAAAATTTCCCTCCACATATGGGGATGTATTTCTCCGGAACCTTTTGAAACTTTTGTCAATTTAATATTGCCATTATCATCGATTTTCCGATAAAAATAATGATCTGTATTCTTATATAATTCCCATCCATCCCTATCACAAAATCTCTTTAGTTCTTTCCATCTTGGCATTGCAACATATCTCCTATCTTTTCGGGATTGTCTATAATTAATGCTTTAAAAATATAAGGGATATGTTTTTTTCTGTTTGGGCTATGAGAATACATTTCGTATTCATTATAATAATCCAAAGCGTATTCTAATATAGCTTTACCCATATTCAGGCGTGTTTCCTGTTCGTTTTTGCCATTTTCCACGAGGTCAATTTCGTTAAGCGATAATGTAACAGAACCATCATCTTCCAAATATTTCATAGCTGTAAAATGATATGCTTCTAAAAATTCAGATATTGTTTCCAAATTGGAAAACCACATCTTATCCCTTGTACGCTTTATAAATTTAGGTTTTTCATGAATAACGCTATCGCAAGCTGCACTCCATTCTTTTCTGATGTTTGTAGCCTGTTCCATCAACATATCTATCATCTCCTTTGATACCTCCATCATAGAATAAAATGTACACAATGTCAACAATGTACATTTTATTTTATGTTGTTCGTCTGATTTTTATCCTGTAAGAATTCTTTAAGATAAGGGGAGTTTATAGCAAACAGACTGGATGCTTGCAATAACGATTGTGCAAATATGCCCACAAGTACACTTCTTTCTTATGGTAGACTGAAATGACTTACATTACATTTAAAGCTATCAGAAAAGGAGGACTTTTATGGGTTTACGAAAAAGGTTTATAGCCGTATGCCTGACGGCTGCAATGGCGGTGGCGGGAGTGCCGGCAGAGGGGATTGCACTGCAGGCAGAGGCAGCGCAAGGCACGCAGGAGAATGCCTATATGGGCTTTATGTTGACGAAGGAAGAATTTCAGAAATTTTCCTATACGGATGCGGAGGCAGATTGGAGCGAATATGTGTCGGGGGAGAATGAGAATGGGCTTGTCAATTATGAGGCAAGGTACGTTGCAGAGGGAACGACATTGGACGAGGTGCTCGGCGAGCTGAAGGAGAGGGAGAAATTCTTCTGGCAAGAGGGTGAGGAGAATTACCGTGAGGTAAGCGGAGACGACGGCAAGACAGACGAAGGATATTATGCGCTCTTTGCGAATGCACAGGAACTTACGGCGCAGAACGTGACAAATCTGGATGACGTCAATGGTGTCTTCTTTGACACGCATTATTACAATGAGCTGGAGGAAGGGGAAGAACCGGATGAAAATACGCAGTGGCATCCTTATGCTTATGAGGATATGACGGTGGTGGCGAAGGCTGCCCTGACTTTTCGTGGGTGTTTTTCCAATATTACCGTAAAATATGGGACATACAGCAAAGACAATGATGGGAAGGAGCATCCTGTCGTCATGCGTGGGGAGGCAGCAGGAACTCTCCGGGGCGTTGCGGATGCAAGCACAGAGAACAGTCTGTACCTTAAGAATGCCAGGGTATACGGCATCGGCGGATTTGACAAAACGCTTTTCCTGCCAACGTCATGGCGAGATGAAGAAAGCGGGGAAGAAGGGGTCGGTCGCTGGCTGGATTTCGTCAGCCCTACGGGAGAAGAGGGAATATCTTTTGAGAGCATCTGTGCCGCAGAGGTAAATGAGGGCGGAGAACCGCAGGAAATCGAAGGCGAGGAAGGAACCAGCGGAATAGAGTTGAATATATGGTATCATGACAATTATCTTCCCACCATAGCGGGAAATGCCCATTTGGGGGGGTACCAGGAGACAAATGAGGAAACCGGAGAAGAGGAGACCAGGGACCATAATATTGGCTTAAACTATTTTGAGGAGAGGAATGAAGAAGGATTTGACGCCTCCCATAAGTTCACATCGGGGGACAAGGTTGTGAATTACGGCAATGCGCAGGGGTGGATCAGCCCCATCTGGTATAATGCCCCGGAATCAGACGGCGAATACGTGGAATACCGCATTGATGCGCAGGGATGCCTTTACCGCGAATCCGACAGGATGTTTCGGGTAAACCGTTATGGAAGTAAGGCGGAATATGACGCCTATCTTGAAAATGGGCAATGGGCGGATAGGGATGTCGGCGAATCTGCGACAATTTCTGCCGCCTTGCAGGCGCTTGCCTATGACAGTGAATTGAACCCAGACAACGCGTATTACACGCTTGCGTTGGTTCAGGACTGGGATAATAAGGCGGAAACGGAACGTGTCTGGGAGACAGATCTTGGCTGCCTGTCCGTGCCGGAGAACGTGAAAGGCCTGCGGCTTACGGCAGAAGGATGGGATACGGAGAATGGTTTCAAGAAAATCACAGGAATTCTGGATGAGATAACGGCCGGGACAGGAACGGAGGTTGAGCTGACCGGATGGTATCGGGCAGAAAGCGAGGACATCAATATCAGCGGCAACGGGAGCGTGTCGTTTGCCGATGCAAAAATTAATGGCAATGTCACAGCAGCTAATGGGAAAATTATTTCCAGAGGGGAAACGGCAGTGAAATCCTTAACTGGGATGAAATTATTGAAATTGTCCGACAGCCTTACGGTAGAAGAAGAGCTGCGTTTTGCAGAGAATGGACAGATGGATGTCACAGAAGAATGCAGAAATGCAAGGATTCTGGCAAGAAGCGAGGCAAGCATCGAAATCCCGAAGTTGAACTGTATCTATGATACGCAAAATCAGTATGCAAATGCGTTGGAAATTTTTGAGGAAGTGAAAAATGGAAAACGGCCGCAGATTATTTTCTCCGGGGAGCGCAGCATGGGGGATTACTGGCAGACGCATTACCTGAATTATCAGTTGGATACGGATGAAGCGGATGAAAATGGGAACAAGCCGGAATATTCCATGGCGTGCCGGGGCTATCGTTATGTGCCAAGAGATGCGGATGGAAATGAAAATTGGGACGAGGCAGAATTTGACCTGATTTTGCTGAACAATAAAGTATACAGGATTGAATGGGACTATGAGAGTGAGAATGGGACAAACCAGATTCAATTGGACGGCGGCAATTGTACGTTCCTGTATCAAAAACTGGTGGAAACAAGTTATTCCGCTGCAGACCTCCAAAAAGACATAGGGGGGAATGAGGTAAACATGATTCCGTATGAAGCATCTGCCGTTACCGCTGCGGCGGTGCAAGATCCGGATATCGGATTGAGCAAGGATCCGTATACGGATGATTCTTACGGCCTGGACGTATGGGATGAATGGAACTGTGAGTATCAGGCGGATGCTCCCATTGTGGAATACTATGTGTCTGGCATTGAGGATTTGTCTGGTATTGCGGTTGTTTATGGACAATGGAGAGACGGTGAAAATGAAGAACGCCACTATGAGGGCAGGAGCCTTGGGCTCTATCCGGTTCAAAAATATCTGAATGAGAAGGATGAGGGAGATATGACGTTTACCGCTACGGATGAGTTTGCCAAAGAACAGGGAAGGAAGAAATATGCAATGTTCCATTATGATTCCCTCGTAAAGAGCAGCCATTACATTTTGGATACCGAACAGGAACTGACTTCTCTGGCAGATGATGGGAAGATCCAGGTTACAGCTCCCGGGGCAGCCACGTATACAGGCAGCGCGATTTTAGGAAAACCAGTCGTGAAACGCCTGGCAGATTCCCATGTTTTGGTGGAGAATACGGATTATACCTTAAAATACCAGAACAATACGAACGCCGGGGAAGCGTCTGTGACCATCAAGGCTAAGGAGGGCAGCGAATATACAGGAGAAAAGACGGTTAAATTTATTATCAGCCCGAAACCAATTTCCAGCCTTGCTGTAAGCGGCATATCAAGCCAGTATTCCTATACCGGAAAGGCGATAACGCCCACGGTTGCCGTGTTGGACAAAAACAGGAAACTGACGTCAAAAGATTACAGCGTATCCTACAGCCAGAATACCAATATCGGGACGGCGAAGGTCACGATTACCGGAAAAGGAAACTATACCGGGACGCTGGCAAGGAATTTCACAATTACGGTGCAGAAAAACGCATCCTATGCGGTCAGCGGCTACCAGTACAAGATCGTGAATGCGGCGATTGGCGGCAAAGGAACCGTATCCGTAACCGGGCTGCAAAATAAGGCGGCAAAGAAGATTAAGGTTGCGGATACTGTAACCATCGGAGGTGTCAAGTTTAACGTGGCCTCCATTGGGAAAAATGCTTTCAAGGGCTGCAAAAAAGCCACGGAGGCAACCATTGGCAAGAACGTAACGACCGTTAGCGACAATGCGTTTTCCGGGTGTACGTCATTGAAAAAGGTTACCATTGGCAAAGCGGTGAAAACGATTGGCAAGGGCACATTTGAAAAGAATGGCAAGCTGAAGTCAATTAAAATCAAATCGACAGTCCTGAAAAAGGTTGGCAAGAACGCACTGAAGGGGATCCACAAGAAGGCGGTTATCTCCGTTCCCAAAAAACAGTTAAAATCATATAAGAAATATCTGAAACGGAAAGGACAGGCGTCTTCCGTTAAGATTAAATGACAAAAACGTCCCAGCTCTGGTAAAAGGGCTGGGGTGTTTTTTGTTACTAAGTATCGGATTTATTAAAAATTTATAAAATATTGACATTTTATGTATAACCGTGTAGGATAAAACATATTCATGAGCGAAGTATTTGTTTTGTTACAATCTGGTTTTCTGATAGTGCATGATGCCCTATGGCAGGAAAGGGGATGATATGATTTGCAAAAAATGTGGATACAATATGCAGGACAATTTCGATTTTTGTACGAATTGTGGAAAAAAACATAAAAGAAACAATGTTATCGGGATTTTTGTGGGACTGGCAGGAGCCATCCTGGTAGTGTCGGCTGTATTTGCGTTGGTCATTGTCCAGAAAAATAGTTTGAAATCGCCAATTGAAGGCGTTTCTAAGAGGGTATATGTGCAGGGACAGGAATACCTTGAGAAAATGGATACGGACAATGTGAAAAAAGTAGTTATGCAGTATGCAGATTCAGATGCCAATTCCAGTGTTCCGATGAAGGAAATACATGAGCATATTGACGAGGTCGATTTTGAAGTCAATGTTGGAAAAGACCCAACCAATGAGGAAATATATTATGCAAAAGTGATAGATAAATTTTGGGAATCCAAGTCTATATGTTATGCTCATAGGGCAATTATGGCTCAATATAAAAATAGCGATGAATCGGCGGAACAGATGGCGGCAACGTTATATAAAGGTAAGGTATCCGATTTTGAAGACAGTATAGACGAGGCCCGGGAGGTTTTTGAGAAGGCTTTAGATATGGAAGACATGGAGGAGGCCTATCAAATACTGGATAGTATTTGGGAAAATGAGGTGTAATAATGTTTTGTAAATTTTGTGGAAGTGAAATAGAAGATGGGAGTGTATTTTGCAATAAATGCGGCAAATCACAGGAGGATGCCGCACAGTTAGAAGAAAAAATAAAAAAATCGAAAAAAATTTTCTATCTTGCAGCCATAGGAGGAGTAATAGCGCTTGCAGTTATTGTGGCTCTGTTGCTTATCAGAAGTATGACCGCAATTGAAATCGTCAGCAAATCTGTTGAGGCCGGAAGCATTGTTGATGCAAAAGATATTGTTATTGCAAAATCAGGCAATGCTTCTGTAAAGTTAACGGAAGAAATAGATACTTCAAAAATTGGGGCGTGTGACGTAAAATGCGAGATTTCCAATGGTATTTTTAATTCTGAGGAGACGATTACTGTTAATGTTGTGGATACAACGAAACCGGTCATTGATGGACCGAAAAGTATAACGATCATTTCGGGACAGAAGTTTGTGCCAAGTGACTACTATACGGTAGATGATTTTGAGGAAAATCTTGCGGATAAAATAGTTATGAGTCCTGAACTTGATACAGACAAAGAGGGGAAGCAGAAAATAGTATTGTCTGCGACGGATTCTTCGGGAAACAAGGGAGATTTATCAGTTGAAATAAATGTTCTTAAATTGACAGTAAATGAGGAGAAGGTTCTTCAGGTTATTAATCAGTATATTGCTGATGGGAATTCGAAGGAAGACATTTTATCGGCTGCCTGGATCATGAAGACAACTGGAGGCGGCAATGGCGTGGATTACTACGTAGAAGTAGCCAATAATGTTTTGTATGCAATTGATTACTCCGGAGAGATTTCAGAATTTACGGTTAGTGATTGTGGTGGTGACACAACGTTGTATGAGCTTATGGTCTATGCTGTTCATTACAATGCAACAAGTGTGAATACTTCGAAACTGCTAAATTGATATTATCGGGCACGAAACGGTGGAGACATCGTGTTCGTGCCTTTGTTATGGAGAATTATGGGTATCAGAATTGGTAGTGTCAAGTAATCTATGAAAAGCCTGAGTCTAAAAAATAAGCTCGAACGAATCTTAAAAATTGCAGATGTTGATGTTTTTAAGATCTTGGGGCGTTGCCCCAAATCCCCCGCGGTAAGAGGCTTTATAAGTTTGGTTCAGACGTTGCATTGGCTTTGCTGGCAGCCATTGCCCCGGTGGCATTTTTAAAATATGGGGCGGTTCAACAGATGAAATGGAGCTGATAAAAAATACCATGTTCCATTCCATTTATGAAAAGGATCATTATGTCGTGATTCAGTTGAAATGAATGGCAGGTGCATTTTGGCGGAGAAGGGGAAGAGAGTTAAGGTTGTGGAATAATCGTTGGTATCAATACAGGACAGGGGGCGTGCCTCCTGTCCTGTATGAGTAAAAATCCATATATATCTTGTGAAATAATGGACAGTTAGGGGAAATTTCCCTACCGGTTGCGGATAGCAAATACCGGAAGTCCATCCTTCATCGGACGCTCGCACTCACCTGCAACCAGGGGAGCAGCATAGTCGATGAATTCCTGGCTCAAGTTGGAGCCGTCGTCGGTAATCCACGCAAGCGGAACGGTCTTTTCCTTGTTGCAGACGTCGTTTACATCTACCAGGGCGCAATCAATGCCGTATCCACCGTCTTTGCGGTTGAAGGCAATCATGTAACCTGTCTCGCCTTTCAGGGCAGCCTGTACGGCGAAGGAACCAGCCATAACAGCCTCATTTAAGTCTGTTGCAGACAGGCAGTTGGAAGAGCAGCGCTGGCTGACATTGAATTCTACGGCACGGACTTTAACGCCGAGCTCTCTCTTAACGAGGGACTGAAGGTGAGCGCCGCAGCCATTTAAAATCTTATGTCCGAACTGGTCTACCGCAGTTTCCACGGAATCTTCGCTGATGAAGTTGCCTTCTGCATCTTTCAATCCTTCCGAAACGCAGACAGTTACGTGTTTATGTTCGTCAATGGCAGCTTTTAACTGTTTGATAAATTTCTCTTCTGAGAAAGGAACTTCCGGTAAGTAAATCAGGAGCGGATTGGGGTCTTTCTCGCATCTTGCCAGAACGGAAGAGGCTGCAAGCCATCCGGCATGGCGACCCATAATTTCAACAATCATAACATTGGGCTTGTCATATGCCTCAGAATCGCGGTTGATTTCGCGCACGGAGGAGGCTACGTATTTGGCAGCGCTTCCGAATCCGGGCGTATGGTCGGTAAGAACCAGGTCGTTGTCGATGGTTTTCGGTACGCCCATCACGCGAATGTCGCTGTTTACAGATGCTGCGTAGCGGGACAGCTTGCTTACTGTGTCCATGGAATCATTACCACCGCAGTAGAAGAAATAGCCAATGTTCAGTTCTTCAAATTTCTTGAACAGTTCCGGATAAACAGGATCTGATAAGTCTTCCGGCAGCTTGTAGCGGCAGGAGCCAAGGAATGCGCCCGGCGTGGTCTTTAATGCAGCCAGCTCGTCCTTCGTCATATCGGTGTCCATGTCCATATATTGGCCGCCAAGGAATCCCTCGATTCCGTGAACCATACCATATACTTTGCCAATCTGCTGCGTACTCTTCAATCCCTCCGTAACAACGCCATACAGGCTGCCGTTGATAACGGCGGTAGGTCCTCCAGATTGTCCAACAATAAGATTTTTCATTTTTGTTCTCCTTTCGTTTGAAAAAATATAGATAAATATATCATAGACGAAAATACTTGGAATTTCAAGCTAAATGGGTTAGAATGATTATAAAAAGAGCAAAAATGAGACAAAGAGAGGAAATTATGGATCAGAACAAAATTGACAGGATCAATGCACTGGCGCGCAAATCAAAGGCGGAGGGATTGACGGAAGATGAAAAAAAGGAACAGGATCTTCTGCGAAAGGAATATATTGCGATTGTACGCAGGAACCTGCGCGGACAGCTGAATAATATTGATGTGGTGAATCCCGATGGGAGCATTGAGAACCTGGGTGAGAAATATGGCAAAACGGAGGTCAATTGACGAATATAAGCGGAGCCTGCGCGCAGATATGAGGCGAAAGAGGGATTTTCTTTCCGGGGAGGAGATTGCAGGGTGGTCAGGGCAGATCTGTAAGAATTTGCAGGAACAGTCCTTTTTCGAGGATGCGAAAAATATTTGCTTTTATTATCCACTGGGAAATGAGGCCAATCTTCTGCCTCTGGCAGAAAGGGCAATGGAACTGGGAAAACGAATCGCGTTTCCGCGGGTTGCTGGAAGTGATATGGCGTTTTATGGGGTTTTTTCCCTGAAAGAGTTTTCGGAGGGAGCGTTTCATGTGATGGAGCCGGTGGGCTGTGACAGGATGTGCGCAGACAATGCACTGGTGCTTGTTCCGGGGCTTGTATTTGACAGCCGCGGCGGGCGCATGGGGTATGGAAAAGGATATTATGACAGATTTTTTGAAAAACATCCCGGATGCCTGAAAGTCGGCGTCTGCTATGGGATGCAGTTCATCCGCGAAGTACCCTGCGACAGGCACGATATTTTTATGGACGCCGTGGTGACGGAGCAGGGAATTTATGGTGATTTTTGATGCATACAAATATAAAACAGAGATGGAAAAAGGAGGACAAACCATGTCGAACCTGACGTTAGAAGAAATTGGACGCAGAGCGAAAGCCGCAGAGGCTGCAATGCGTGTGTTACCTACGAGCCAGAAGAATAAGGCGCTGACGACGGCAGCCGATTATCTG
This sequence comes from uncultured Lachnospiraceae bacterium, assembly GCA_910587895.1. GTDB lineage: Bacteria > Bacillota > Clostridia > Lachnospirales > Lachnospiraceae > Petralouisia. The sequence goes on along the minus strand of CAJUOE010000002.1, from coordinate 20,319 downwards.
ATGGCAAATATGAAAATGATACTGGAGGCAAATGAGGCGGATGTGGAGCAGGCCAAGGAAAACCAGATGGCGCCCGCGCTCGTTGACCGCCTGCTGCTTACGGAGGCCAGGATTGCACAGATGGCAGAGGGACTCCGCCAGATGGCAGAGCTGGATGACCCGGTAGGCGAGGTATTGTCGATGAAACAGCGCCCCAATGGCCTGATGATTGGACAGAAACGTGTACCGCTTGGTGTGATCGGGATTATCTATGAGTCGCGCCCGAATGTGACGGCAGATGCGTTCGGACTCTGTTTCAAGGCGGGCAATGTCGTAATTTTAAGGGGTGGGAAAGATGCGCTCCATTCCAACCATGCCATTACAAGGACAATTCAGGACGCTTTGCTAAAATGCGAGCTGCCACAGGATGCCATCAGCCTGATTACGGACGTCAGCCATGAGACGGCAGAAAAATTCATGAAATTGAATCAATATATTGATGTCCTGATTCCGCGGGGAGGCGCAGGCCTGATACAGACGGTGGTAAGGCAGGCAACCGTGCCGGTGATTGAAACCGGAACCGGAAACTGCCATATTTATGTAGATGAGACGGCAGACCTTGACATGGCTGTGGATATCATATACAATGCCAAGACGCAGCGGATCGGCGTATGCAATGCCTGTGAATCGCTGGTTGTCCATGAGAAGGTGAAAGATGCCCTTCTCCCCAGGCTTGTACAAAGATTGAAAGAGAAGAATGTTGAGGTTCGCGGCGACGAGGCAAGCCGGAGTGTTTGCAGTGATATCGTAAGCGCAACGGACGATGACTGGGGAACGGAATATCTGGATTATATTTTATCGGTCAAGACGGTGGCGAACATAGAAGAAGCGATTGCCCATATCAATAAGTACAACACCGGGCATTCCGAGGCGATCATCACAAGAGATTACAGCAATTCCCAGAAGTTTCTTGATGAGATAGACGCCGCCGCAGTGTATGTGAATGCATCCACAAGGTTTACAGATGGTTTTGAATTCGGATTTGGCGGAGAAATTGGTATCAGCACGCAGAAACTTCATGCGAGAGGTCCGATGGGACTGAAAGAACTGACGAGTACAAAATATATTATTTACGGAAATGGGCAGGTGAGACCGTAACCATGGAGATTTCGATACAGCTGCTTTCGGAGCCTCAGATTACACGCGAGCTGTTTGAAGGGTTTGAACGCCATCAGGAAGTGACAAAGTGCTGGCAGAAGGAATGGGGCATATGGGTATTGAATGACGTCTGCTTTGTGGAAGAGTGGAATGAGTCGCAGTATCAGTTTCTGGTGGAATGCCTCAAAAATACGGTAAACACAAAGGGCATCGTATTAGGCGCATTCCAGGGGGGAAAATTGGTTGGTTTCGCCTCCGTGGAAAGCCGTCGTTTCGGCTCCAGAGAACAGTATGTGCAGCTTTCCTGCATCCATGTCTCGAACAGTTGCAGGGGTCAGGGGCTTGGAAAACGGCTGTTTTCGTATGCCAGTTTCGGCGCAGGAAAACTGGGGGCGGAGAGATTATACATATCAGCGCACCCTGCGCAGGAGACGCAGGCATTTTATCATGCGCTGGGCTGCGTGGAGGCAGAGGAGTACGATGCCGATCTGGCGCAGGCCTATATGTGCCAGCATGGACATATATTGTATGACTGCCAGCTGGAATACGCATTGTAGAATTCAGGAAGATATGACAGGAAGGGAAAAGCCAGGAAAAATGTATAATGAAATTGATTTGGATAAGATAGATATAAATGCAGCGCCGCCCACAGAAGAACCCTTAAGGCAGTATTATTTCATGGCGAAATGCAGGGCGTGGGTGAAAGAATTTGAACAGGAAAACGGGCAAAGGCCGATTGCGCATGTACAGAATTACGGCTGTCAGATGAATGCGCGTGACTCCGAAAAGCTGGCGGGCATTTTGGAGGTTATCGGCTATGAGCTTGTGGATACCGAGGAAGCGGACTTTGTAATTTACAATACCTGCACGGTACGGGAGAACGCCAACAACAAAGTCTGGGGACGTCTGGGATACCTGGGCGCCTACAAGAAGAAACATCCGCAGATGAAAATTGCGCTTTGCGGATGCATGATGCAGGAGGAGGAAGTCATTGAAAAACTGAAAAAAAGCTATCGCTTTGTAGACCTTGTATTTGGAACGCATAATATTTATAAGTTTGCGGAACTTCTTTATACGAGCCTTGTCCAGGATGGCATGGTAATTGATATCTGGAAAGACACGGATAGGATTGTGGAAGATTTACCGATGGAGCGCAAATATAATTTCAAGTCCGGGGTCAATATCATGTTCGGGTGCAACAATTTCTGCAGTTATTGTATTGTGCCTTATGTCCGGGGGCGGGAGCGGAGCCGCAGGCCGCAGGACATCCTGCGGGAAATCGAGCGTCTTGCTGCGGACGGCGTGGTGGAAATCATGCTTCTGGGACAGAATGTCAACTCTTACGGGAAGAACCTTGAGGAGCCGGTGACATTTGCAGAATTGCTTTTGGAAATTGAGAAGATAGAGGGAATCCGGCGCATTCGTTTCATGACATCCCATCCCAAAGACCTTTCGGATGAATTGATTGAAGTGATGGCAAATTCCCGCAAAATATGCAATCACTTGCATTTGCCGCTCCAATCGGGGAGCAGCCGGATTCTAAAGGAGATGAACCGCCATTACGACAAAGAGCAATATCTGTTGCTGGTAGAGAAAATACGCAGGGCAGTTCCGGATATTGCGCTGACCACAGATATTATTGTAGGGTTTCCGGGGGAGACCGAAGAAGACTTTCAGGAGACGATGGATGTGGTGCGCAAGGTAGGCTATGAGAGCGCGTTTACCTTTATTTACTCGAAACGAACCGGCACTCCGGCAGCCATAAAGGAAGAGCAGGTACCGGAGGATGTGGTAAAAGATCGTTTTGACCGATTGTTAAAGGAAGTGCAGCGCCATGCGACCGAGCGGGCAAACGCTTTGACCGGAAGAGTGGAAGAGGTTCTGGTAGAAGAAGTGAATGAACAGGATGAAAGCCTTGTGAGCGGAAGGATGGGCAATAATTTTATGGTTCATTTTCCGGGAAATGAGGAATTAATCGGAAAGATTGTGAACGTGAAGTTAAAGGAGTGCAGGGGCTTTTATTTTTACGGGGAATTCGCAGGGCAGGAGGAGCAGTGAGATGTATTCGTACATGAAGGGTGAACTGGTTGAGATCTCTGAGGATGCCATTGTGCTGGAAGTGAATCAGATCGGCTATAACATCCATATTCCGGCGAGCATGATTGACAGTTTTCATGGGATCGGGCAGGAGATTAAGATTTATACGTACTTCCATGTGAAAGAAGATTCCATGAAACTTTACGGGTTTCTCACACGGGATGACCTTAACATTTTTAAGCTGCTTTTGGGCGTTAATGGAATTGGCCCCAAAGGAGCGCTTGCTATTTTAACGGTTATGACGCCGGATGATTTGCGCTTTGCCGTGCTAGGAGAGGATGCAAAGACGATTGCCAAAGCGCCGGGAATTGGAACCAAGACGGCGCAGCGTCTGATTCTGGAGTTAAAGGATAAGTTGAGCCTGGAAGATGCGTTCGAGGCAAAGTCACGGCATGTCTCCGAGGAGGCTGGCAATTTTGGCTCCGTTGTAAAGAGCGAGGCCGTACAGGCGTTGACCGCGCTGGGCTATTCTTCCACGGAGGCTTTGAAGGCGGTAAACGGCGTGGAAATTACGGAAGATGCCACAGTGGAAGAAGTGCTGAAGGCGGCGTTGAAACAGATGGCGTTTCTCTAATAACGGATTTTAAAGAAGGAGAAAGACATGATTGCAATAAAAGAAATGGAAGAAAAAGACCAGCAGGCTGTCCTGGAAATGATGCGGGTATTTTACGATTCGCCTGCTGTGTTCCATGACGTGCCAAAGGACACGATGAAACGCAATGTCCAGGCCTGCGTCAGTGAGAACCCGTTCATTGAGGGATTTGTATTTTGGGAAGGGGATCAGGTGGCAGGATACGGCATGATTGCAAAGAGTTTCTCGACAGAATTCGGCGGCAACTGTATCTGGGTTGAAGATTTGTACCTGAAACCGGAATACCGCGGGAGCGGGGTTGGCACGCGGTTTCTTTCCTTTGTGGAGGAGCGTTACCGCAAGCAGGCGGTGCTCTTAAAGCTTGAGGTAGAAGAGGAAAATACAAATGCCGTTTTGGTATATGAGAAATGCGGATACCGGGAACTGCCGTATATGGAAATGATTAAGGAGCTGTCATAAATATGGGACAAAGTATGGAAAAACGTAATTATTTTCGGGAAAAATTGGAACATTTAACAGGAGAAAAATTATGTCTTTTAATGTTTTAGATTTGTTTTGTGGGTGTGGAGGGTTATCATATGGATTTGAGTGCGCAGGATATAATGTGTTGCTGGGGATTGATAATGATTCTAAGGCATTAGAAACTTTTGAATTAAATCACAGCGATGCAAAATCAATATGTGGGGATATTACGAAAATTTCATATGAAGATGATATAAAGCCTATGTTAGATGGGAAAAAAATAGATGTTATCATTGGCGGACCACCTTGTCAGGGGATGTCACTGTCTGGTCCGCGGAAGTTCGATGATCCTAGGAATAAATTATATATGTCATATATAAGATTGGTAGAAGAGATCAGACCTAAAGCATTTGTGATAGAAAATGTTCCAGGATTAGTGGGATTGTTTGGTGGTCGGATAAAAGATAGTATTATAAAGAAGTTTAACGATATGGGATATGATATTCAATATAAGATTGTGTGTGCAGCTGATTATGGCGTACCGCAGAATAGGAGACGGGTTATATTTGTGGGAATGAAAACCGGTAGTTTTTGTTATCCAGAGAAAGTTGATAATCAAGTGACTTGCAGTATGGCATTATCTGATTTACCGCCATTAGAAGATGAAATTGGTGTAGAAATGGCAGAGTATGCCACTGATATGCAAAATGAGTATCAAAAACTTATGAGAGCAAGGTCAACAGACGTTAGAAATCATATTGCTGCAAATCATTCAGAAAAGGTGAGAAAGATTATTTCTTTAGTACCAGATGGAGGAAATTATAAAAATCTTCCGGAGGAATATAGGGACTCAAGAAATTTTCATGTGGCTTGGACGAGATTTAGAAGTGATAAACCTGCACCTACCATTGATACAGGGCATCGGCATCATTTTCACTACAAATATAATAGAGTACCCACAGTACGGGAGTGTGCAAGACTTCAGTCTTTTCCAGATGATTTTTATTTTTTGGGAAACAAGACACAGCAATTTCGGCAAGTGGGAAATGCTGTTCCACCATTGATGGCACAGGCAATTGCCGAGCAGTTAAAAAAGGAGTTGGAGAAAAATGAATGAGTATAAAATTTCAGACGAATATTATTTTAGAATACATCATGTACGTCCTAGATTTAAGGGGGATATTGAAAATGTCCTTATTTATATGGCTGAAGAAATATCTGCTGTTGGGGAGAAACCTATTGATGAATTTGTTGAAAAAGTTAATGAGGCGATTTATAGTTACCCTGGAAATTCACATCGGGAGTTAAAAACGATAAATAACTGGCGGACAGAAATATCAGCGTTATTTGGCTTTATTGAACATACCAACTATACAGATAAACCAGGAAGGCGTGCAATAGAATTGGCACAAAATCAAGACTTGGTAGAATGTTTTAAGACTTTTCTTTATAATTTTCAGTATCCCGGAGCACACATAAAGCCCAAATATGTTTTGGAACAGATTGAAAATGGTGTGCATTTTAAGCCAGCTCAATATATTTTGAAATTACTAAAGTATGCAAATAAAAATGGTGGAAATTCTATCGGTTTAACAAAACCAGAAGTCTGCCATTGTGTTTTTAATGATCTTCGAGTTACAAGGGATGGGGAGGGAGTAGATAAAACTTGGAAACGGATAGCAAAGAATAGAGTCAATAAACTAGAGTATGATCAGGATGGTGATGTTATTCGCTATGCTGGTGATATAATGGATTATATGGAAATCGCAAATTTACTGAAAACATATGATAATTACACATATTATTTGAATCCGCTTGAGGAAGAAGCAATTATTAAATTTATTGAATCATCGGAGTGGTTTTCAGAATATGACGGAATGATTAGCAGAAGAGAAGGAACAATGACAGAAGTAAAAGAATGTACCAATGCATGGTTTTCCTATGTTAATCGAGATATGGCTGATACTGATTTTTCAACCGATATTTTGGCATATATTGCATCTGATGAAGAAGAGTTGAAACAACTCAAAGAGAATACTACTACAGATTCAATAGGTGGATTGGAAGATTTGGTGGAAAGGGATAGCGTTATTGAAAAAAGGTTTCTTACATATTATGACAATCTTACAGCAAAGGATATTGGTGACATAGGAGAAAGTTTAGTGCATGGTCATGAATGCATGAGAATGAAAATAGGGGGAAGAGAAGATCTGATTCACCTAATCAAGCGAATACCTACGCAATATGCAGTAGGATATGATATTAGTTCTGTAGAATTGGATGAACGAAAACGGTATATTGAGGTAAAATCGACTATTAGTTCAAAACCATTACATTTTAATCGAGTACATTTAACAAAAAATGAGTGGAATACAGCAAGCAGCACCCATGATAGATATTATGTGTATCGCTTGATGTTAAGTAAAAAAGAAAGAAAATTATTTCTATTACAAGACCCTGTTGGATTATATAAACGAGATAAAATTGAAATGATTCCAAGTGATGGTGCAGATATTACATTTGACCCCAATAAAGTTGGAGAATTTGAGGAGTTGCTGACATGGAAAAATTAAAAGTTGTATCTCTATTCTGTGGTTGTGGCGGAACGGATGTTGGACTTCTGGGCGGATTTGAGTTTTTAGGGAAAAAATATGGCAGTAATCACATGGAAATAGTGTATGCAAATGATATTGATGATAATGCATGCAACATTTTTCAAGAAAATTTTGGCATAGTACCTGATAATAGGGATATCAGAGAAGTATCATCGGAAGAAATACCGGATTTTGATATTTTGACAGGTGGTTTTCCTTGTCAATCATTTTCAATCATTGCCCAAAATCCTAAAAGGCTGGGAGTTAAGGATGAAAGAGGAAAACTTTTTTTTGAGATGTGTCGGATCCTGCGCGATAAACAGCCTAAATGTTTTGTGGCAGAAAACGTCAAGGGATTATTAACTGCTAATAAAAGAAGTGCATTTCCCCTTATTATTGAAGAGTTTGAAAAAAGCGGTTATAATGTTCAATATGCAGTGCTGAATTCGGCAGAATATGGCGTGCCACAAAAAAGAGAAAGGGTGATAATTATAGGATTTAGAAAGGATTTGAAAATAAATTATTCATTTCCTGAAAAGATAATAAAAGAGGAGGAATTATATCAACCATTAAGTTCTGTTTTAGAAAAAAGAGTAGATGAAAGGTATTTTTTTAGTAGCAAGGCTGTGGAAGGAATGATGAAAAATCGGAAAAGCATGAACAAAGGGAGGGCACAAGATATAACAAAGCCATGTAATACTGTAGGAGCGCATCTGGCAAAAGTATCCTTAAATAGCACAGATCCAGTTTTAATGGAAGGAGAACGCTATAGAAGGTTTACACCGAGGGAAGTGGCTAGAATACAGAGTTTTCCGGAAAGCTTTAAACTGATAGGAAGTGAGGCAGCACAATATAAAGCATTGGGAAATGCTATTCCACCCGTTATGTTTTGGTATGTTGCAGAGTCTATTTGCAAGAAATTGAGTGAATTAGAGTAATAAATATTCAGGAGGGATAAAAATGGAAAGTAAAGTGAAGAAACAGATAGAAGAAATGTATGGAAAATTTGTGGGATTACCTAATCTTAAACCGATTGTTCGCAATGGAATCAAGGGAGATGCTTTTACGCTGGCTATATTAGATATTGTGTATTCCAAATTATTGAATTTTGTGGTAGAACCAAATAACATTGATAAGATTAGTAAAATTATAGTAGCGCCGCCAGATAGTGGAATAGATTTGTTTGTTGAAATTGATGATGGTGATGAATATTTTTATGATATTATACAGGCTAAATACAGTCAGTTGACAGAAAATGAAATCTCAAAATGTTTTGCAGAAATGGGAAGAACTATAAAAAAATTTTTGAAGGATCCGAATTTAGTCCAACCAAATTTAAAAGAAATTATTTCAGAAACGAATTTTAGTGAATCTTATAGAAAAAATTGTACATATTATGTTTTTCATGCTGGAGAATTAAATTATGGGAAGGGTTTTTCAAAAAATGAAAAAGTAGTTACGATACACGAAATGGAAACCTTATGTCAAAGTACAGAATGTATTGAAAGTATAAATGATGCTAAAGTTCCTTATGATGAGTTTAAATCGGATGCTTTTAGTAACTATATTTTGTATGATCGTGATGCAGAGGGAGAACAGGCTCTATTATGTAATCTACGAGGATATGATTTGGCTAAATTGTGTAATAAATACATTAGTACTTCGTTAGGGAGAAATATTTTGTTTGGGCAAAACTTAAGAGATTCTTTAAATGCTAAATCGAAAACATATGATGATATGAAGAATACCATTGATAAAGAGCCAACCAGATTTTGGCATTATAATAACGGAATTACAATTATTGCAGAGGAATTGGATGCACAAAAAGATGACGATGAAAATGTAGACTTGATTAAATTGAAGAATTTTTCTATTATAAATGGAGCTCAAACTACAAGTGCATTAGGTTTATATTTAAAAAATGCAAATATGTATAATAATGATGATGCGGTTGAGAAGTTAAAAAATGTTTATGTCCTTGCCAGAATCATGGAGGTTACAAATCCAAATTTGCGTGATAATATTTCTATATATAATAATTCACAAAATCCCATAACAAGCAGAGATATGGTTTCTAATAGAATTGAACAAAGAAAGCTAAAAGAAAATTATGCTCAAGGTGAAAAACCCAATATATATGTAGAGATTAAAAGAGGATCTAAAATTCCACCTTATCCCAAATTTGAAAAACATCAAAGAACAACAAATGAGGAATTAGCACAGTTGGCGTTTGCTGCGTTCATGAGTAAACCGTTCTATGCAAAAGACAAGAAAAGCAGTTTATTTAATAGAGATTATTCTAATGATGATGTTATAATCAATGAGTATTATCATCAAATATTTTTTTATCCAGAAAATAGCGGAGAAACACCGGGAATTTTATTTTCAAAAAGTAGAGAAGATATAGATGAAGCTTTGTTCATAAAATATCTGTACAAACAGGCAAAATTGAAGATGAAAAAGACTTATGAGACAAGAATCGAACGTACCAGCGAAAAACTTAGAGAATTATCAGAAAGGGAAACAGATGCTACATTGGAAAATAGGATGAAAATGTCCTTAAGAAATAAAGAAATTAATAATACATGTATGTTTTATTGTATTACTCTTTATTATGAAATAAAAAAAGAATTCTGTAGAAGTGAAGAAAAAAGATATTTTGATTATGAACAATTTTATCGCGGTGAACAAGATTGCGAGTATAAGAAGAAAATAATAGATTATTTTGCCGATAATTTTTTGAGTCAAACTATTTCTATTATATCAGAGTTACTGGATGGGGCAGGTAATGTTGCGAATTGGATTAGAAGAGCTAATAGTCAGGAGGCTTTCTTAGAAAAATTGAACAATCAAATTGCTTTGGATAATAAGCTGGAAAGAATGTATTGTGATTTTGTAGAGCAGTTCAAACATTAATAACATATTGAGTAGATGAAAAAGTTAATGCTTATAGGATGTTGATAAAATATATTTGGAAGGCAGTGGATGACAAATGGATAATTTGACTAGAGAACAGAGAAGAAAAAATATGCAGAATATACGGTCAAAGGATACTAGTATAGAAGTGAAATTAAGAAAAAATTTATGGCATCAGGGATATCGATACCGCAAAAATGTTGGAAGTATTACGGGTAAACCAGATATAGTATTGTCAAGATATAAAATTGCTATTTTTTGTGATAGCGAATTTTTTCATGGGAAGGACTGGGAGATTCTTATGCCAAAATTGCAAAAGGGCAATAATAGTAAATATTGGATTAGTAAAATTTCCAGAAATAGAGAACGTGACAATGAAGTAAATAAACGACTTTTGTTTGAAGGGTGGACAGTTATCAGGTTTTGGGGAAGGGATATTCAGAAAAACATTGATGAGTGTATGAAAGTGATTGAAGAGACAATATGGGATTTGAAAATGCAAGAAGAATAGCGATTTTGTGGATATAAAATGTAATGGAAAGGAACATCTTTCATGGAAAAACGTGTCATCTCCACGCAGATACAGGAGGAGGATCAGAAAATTGAGACAAGCCTCCGCCCGCAGCGTCTGGAGGAGTATATCGGGCAGAAGAAAGCAAAGAAGACGTTAAAGGTCTATATTGAGGCGGCAAAGCAGAGGGGAGAGGCGCTGGACCATGTGCTGTTTTACGGCCCGCCGGGACTCGGGAAGACGACGCTGGCAGGGATTATCGCCAACGAAATGGAAGTACATATGAAAATCACTTCGGGTCCTGCGATTGGCAAGCCGGGAGAGATGGCGGCAATCTTAAGCAGCCTTCAGGAGGGGGATATCCTCTTTGTGGATGAGATTCACAGGCTGAACCGGCAGGTGGAGGAAGTGCTGTATCCGGCGATGGAAGACTATGTAATTGACATCATGATTGGCAAAGGCCAGGGGGCGCGCTCCATTCGGCTGGATTTGCCGCATTTTACGCTTGTGGGGGCGACGACAAGGGCAGGGCTTTTGTCTGCGCCGTTGCGTGACCGTTTTGGCGTGATGCATCATCTGGAGTTTTACGAGCCGGAGGAGTTAAAGACGATTGTCCTTCAATCGGCGGTAAAACTGGGGGTTGAGATTGACGAGGACGGTGCATATGAGCTGGCACGCCGCTCCAGAGGGACGCCGCGGCTTGCAAACCGCTTGTTAAAGCGTGTCCGGGATTTTGCACAGGTCAAATATGACGGCAGGATTACGAAGGAAGTGGCGTCGTTCGCGCTGGATCTTCTGGAAGTGGATAAGTTCGGACTCGACCAGAACGACCGCAATATTCTGATGACGATGATTGAGAAATTCCAGGGAGGACCGGTAGGCCTGGATACGCTGGCAGCGTCACTGGGAGAGGATTCTGGTACGATAGAGGACGTCTATGAGCCGTATTTGGTGAAGAATGGATTTATCAACCGGACGCCGAAAGGGCGGGTGGCGACAGATTTCGCCTACCAGCACTTTGGAATTGTAAAATGAGGTTGTTTTTCTGTATCACCTGGTATAGTATAGAGGATAGCAGAGGATATCATGCAGGGAGGATTAATATATATGTCAGTGAAAACCAGTGCAGACGTGTTGATTGGCGGGAAAATTTACACTTTAAGCGGCTATGAGAGCGAGGAATATTTACAGAAGGTGGCGAATTATATCAATAATAAGCTCAACGAGTTTGACGAGATGGAGCAGTTTCGCCAGATTCCGCTGGATATGAAGGCAACGCTTTTGGAGCTGAATATTGCAGATGATTATTTTAAGGCAAAGGAACAGGCAGAAATGCTGGAAAAGACAGTTCGTGAGAAGGAGAGGGAAATCTATGAACTGCAGCACGATTTGATTTCTGCCAAGATAAAGGTCGAAAGCAGTGAGGAAACCGCTGCGAATCTGGAGAAGGAGAATAAGGAACTCTTGCTGAATAAGGCGAAACTTGAGACGTCGCTTGCCGATGCGCTGCTTGGCAAGGTGAAAGGGCAGACTCTGGCGGACTCGCAGCCGGTTTCCGAGAACCAGAATGGGAACAGTAACCAGAATGGGAACAAAAACCAGGATGGGAACAGTAGCCAGAATGGGAACAAAAACCAGGATGGGAACAGTAGCCAGAATGGGAACAAAAACCAGGATGGGAACAGTAACCAGAATGGAAACGGGAATCAGGATGGAAGTAAGAGCCAGAATGGGAATCAGAATGCAGGCTCAGGTTCCAGGAAGAAGAAGTAAAAGGTTTTCGTATGCATAAAGACGAAAGGAACGGCAATTTGAACAGAAAGACAGAGCTTTTGGCTCCGGCGGGCTCCTTTGCAATCTTAAAGGCTGTCCTGAATGCGGGGGCGGATGCAGTATATGCGGCGGGAGATAGGTTTGGTGCGCGCGCATATGCAAAGAATTTTACAGAGGAGGAAATGCTTGCAGCCATTGATTATGTGCATTTAAAAGGAAAACGGCTGTACCTTACTGTAAACACGCTGTTGAAGAATGCGGAGATTAAAGAATTGTATGGTTACCTTGCCCCTCTGTATGAGGCGGGGCTGGATGCGGTAATTGTACAGGATATCGGCGTCCTGCATTTTATAAAGACGCATTTTCCCGGACTTTCTATCCATGCAAGCACGCAGATGACGGTCACTGGCGCTTACGGTGCCAGGCTTTTGCTGGAGGAGGGCTGCAGCCGTATTGTGACAGCGCGCGAGCTGTCTTTGGAAGAAATTTCCGATATTTACCGAAAGACGGGGGCTGAGATTGAGAGTTTTGTTCACGGTGCGCTGTGCTATTCGTATTCCGGGCAATGTTTGTTGAGCAGTATGATTGGCGGAAGGAGCGGCAACCGTGGCAGATGCGCGCAGCCTTGCCGTCTTTCTTACGGATTGCTGGCAGGGCAGGAGACGCAGGAAAGGCGCGGGGGCGAAAGTTATCCCCTGAGCTTAAAAGACCTCTGCACGATCCGCATGATACCGGAACTTGTAAAAAGCGGTATTTATTCGTTTAAGATTGAGGGGCGGATGAAACAGGCGGAGTATGCAGCAGGGGTGACCGCCATTTACCGCAAATACCTTGATATTTACGAGCGTAATCCCGGTCGGCCTTATCGGGTAAGTGACGAAGATTATCAGAGATTGCTGGATTTGGGGAACCGCTGTGGTTTTACAGATGGATATTACCGGAGGCGAAACGGCAGGGAGATGGTTACCTTCCAAAAGCCGTCGCATGAGAAAAATACCAGCATAACGCCGCTTATCCATGAGGATGCGGATGGCGGGAATGATAATAAAGAAAATATAAAGGGAATATTAAGACTTTCTATAAACAATCCTGCAAGTCTTGTGTTAAAATACAATGGCATAGAGATTGAGACGATGGGTGATGTTGTGCAGAAGGCAGAGAAACAGCCTTTGTCTGAAAAAACGGTTCTTGAGAAGATGAAAAAGACCGGCAATACGCCGTTTCAGTTTGAAGATTTGCAGCTGGAAATGGATGCGGAGAGTTTTCTTCCGGTGGGCGTCTTAAACCAGCTGCGCAGGAAGGGAATTGACACGCTGTATGAGGCGCTACTGGGACAATATCGAAGGACGCTGCCGGAACATGCAGGAAAAAGCGATGCATCCGCATCATGGGATCAACATGCACAGCGATTTGAGGATGAAACCATCAACCTGTCCGTCCTGACCGGGACGTTGGAGCAGTTTCAGGTGGTTTTGCCGCAGCCGGAAGTGAAACGAATTTATCTGGAGGTGTTTGCGCTGGGGCAAAAACGGTTATGCGGGGCATTAAAAGGGCTTGTGCAAAGGGCGCACGATGCGGGAAAAGAATGTTATCTTGCGCTGCCCCATGTGTTTCGGATGCAGGAGGCGCGATGGTATGAGGATCACTGGCGTTTGATAACAGAGACAGGGGTGGACGGGGTTCTCGTCCGTAATCTGGAGGAATTGTCTTTTGTGAAGGAGCAGCAGTTTCCTGCCCATATGGTGCAGGGGGATTACCATCTGTACGCGTATTCAAATGAGGCAGTCCGCGGATGGCGCAGCCTGTCCCTGCAACAGTACACGATTCCGGTAGAATTAAACAGAAAAGAACTGGCGGGACTGGACTGTACGGATGGGGAAATGATTTTATATGGATATCAGCCGGTAATGCTCAGTGTACAGTGTTTACATAAGAATATGGACGGATGTGACAAAGTGGAGGGCGTTTCTTATCTGAAAGACCGCTATGGGAATCTGTTTCCGGTGAAAAACCTCTGCGAGGACTGTTACAATGTGATATATAATATATGTCCGCTGGCGTTGTTTCACCAATACCGGCAGATACAGGCGCTGCATCCAAAAAGCGTGCGGCTTTCGTTTACTGTAGAAAACGGCGATCAGGTGGCGCAGGTTTTTGAATATTACAGGCAGGCGCTGGCAGGAAAGACAGAGAAAAACGGTTACGGGGGGAAGTTTACCAATGGGCATTTTAAGCGAGGAGTCGAATAATTTATGGTACATTTGATTACGGAATTATCGAAATATACAATGATTATCCTGTTTGCACTGTATACCTACCAGTGCTTTTCTTCCCTTAAGCGCAGCGTGGACAAGGAAGAGCAGGCGGAAAAATACAGGAGCCAGGTCGTATATATGTATCTGTTCCATCTGAATGCATACGCCGTGCTGTTTGCATCCACGCTCAATACGGAGATTATAAAATTTTACGCGATGCAGGTCGTATTTTTTGCAGTTGTGCAAATTTGTTATGCAATCTTTTATAAACGGGTGTCCAAACTCGTGGTAAATAATATGTGTATGCTGCTTTGCATTGGATTTGTGATGCTGACGCGGCTGTCCTATGAACATGCCATGAAACAGTTTCAGATAGCCGTGATTGCCATGGCCTTGACGATGCTGATTCCATATTTTATCAGCAAATGGGAGTTTCTGCGCAATCTGACCTGGATGTATGCACTTGCGGGCATTACCATGCTGGGCGTGGTGGCGGTGCTGGGGGCGGTATCCCACGGGGCGAAATTATCTTTTTCCGTAGCGGGGATATCCGTTCAACCTTCTGAATTCATTAAGATTATCTTTGTGTTTTTTGTGGCGTCCATGTTTTATGAATCCACGGAATTCATGCAGGTGGTAAAAGCAACGATCGTGGCGGGACTTCATGTCATCATTCTTGTGCTGTCCAAAGACCTGGGCGCGGGATTGATTTTTTTTATCGCCTATATGGTGATGCTGTATGTGGCGACCAGGAAATTGTATTACTTTGCCGGAGGGCTTTTGTGCGGGGCCGTGGCGTCCGTGGCGGCGTATTTTCTGTTTAACCATGTGCGCGTGCGCGTGGTCGCATGGCAGGATCCGCTGGCGGTATTTGAGAGAGAAGGGAATCAGGTATCAAATTCCCTCTTTGCTATCGGTACTGGAGGATGGTTCGGAATGGGGCTCAACCAGGGAATGCCCAACAAGATACCGGAAGTCAAACAGGATTTTATCTTTTCCGCTATTTCGGAGGAGCTGGGCGGAATTTTTGCTATCTGCCTGATTCTTGTCTGCGT
Organism: uncultured Lachnospiraceae bacterium; assembly: GCA_910587895.1. Lineage (GTDB taxonomy): Bacteria > Bacillota > Clostridia > Lachnospirales > Lachnospiraceae > Petralouisia. Next base: position 4,927 of record CAJUOE010000002.1, on the reverse strand, counting down.
GAGCTGCTTTTTGATGTTTCTCAATATTGCCATGCAGATAAAAGATGTTTTCTATAAGCTGGTGGCTCTGGGCCTTGGAACGCTTTACGGCTTTCAGGTTCTGCTCTCCATAGGCGGGGATATTAAATTCATTCCCTCCACAGGAGTGACGCTTCCGCTTGTGAGCTATGGCGGCAGTTCCCTGTTAAGCACATTGGTTATTTTTGCCGTTATTCAGGGGCTGTACCTGCTGCGCGAGCGGACGGAGCAGGAGAAGGAGGCGCAGCGAAAGAAGGAAACGACTAAGAAAGGAAACGGCAGGAAGGGCGAGAAGAAACCTAAGAAACGGAAAGGAGGCGGCTTATCCCATGAAGAAAACATCCATGGAACGAAAGTCAAAAACCTCGACTAAGCGGGCGAGGAATCAGGAATTTGTCATTATCACCTATCTGTTTGTGGCTGTATTTATCATGATGATGGGATATTTCGTTTACTTTCAGGTATTTAAGAGTGAGGATTTTATCAACAGTCCTTACAATACGAGGCAAAATACGTTTGCCGAGCATGTGACGCGGGGGCAGATTTTGTCCTCCGATGAGAAGGTATTGGCGCAGACCGTTGTGGGAGAGGATGGCAGCGAGACGCGCTATTATCCTTACGGCGCGATGTTCGCCCATGCGGTAGGATATGACAGCAATGGGAAGTCCGGCATTGAGTCGTTTGGGAATTTCAATCTGCTGCGTTCCCATGCCTTCTTTTTAGAGCAGGTTATCAACGGCATACAGGATAAGAAAAATCCGGGCGATAACGTAGTGACGACGTTGGATTACCGCCTTCAGGAGGCGGCGTACCAGGCGTTGGGGGGCAACCGGGGTGCAGTCATTGCGATGGAGCCTTCCACCGGAAAAATTTTGACGATGGTATCAAAGCCGGATTTTGACCCCAATACGATTGCAGATAACTGGGAAAGCATCATTTCCAATACGGACAGTGAGAATTCCGTGCTTGTGAACCGTGTGACCCAGGGGCTTTATCCGCCGGGTTCCACATTTAAGATCCTCACGACGCTGGAATACCTGCGTGAGAATTCGAATTATGAAGATTACCATTATGACTGTACCGGCAGCATTACCATGGACAATACGGAGATTCACTGTTATGACAATGCCGTCCATGGGGAGGAGGATCTGCAGAAATCGTTTGCCAAATCCTGCAATACGTCTTATGCCAATATCGGTCTGGGACTGAACAAAACAAGGTTTGCCGGTCTCTGCAAAGAATTATTGTTTGATACGGATTTGCCGGTTTCCTATCCGTCGAACAAAAGCAGCTTTGTGCTGGATGCCAAATCCAATGCGGATGAGGTGACGCAGATGGCAATCGGGCAGGGAGAGACGTTGGTTACGCCAATGCATATGGCATTGATTACTTCGGCGATTGCCAATAATGGCATCCTGATGCGTCCCTCTATCATAGACCATACGGAAAATTACAGAGGCGTTACCGTGAAGAAATTTAATTCCCTGCCTTATGGAACGCTGCTGAGTGAAAGCGAAGCCAAAAAAATGCAGGAGTTCATGTCCCTGGTTGTCAGCGAGGGAACCGGCTCAAAATTAAATGGACAGTCCTATCACGCGGCTGGCAAGACCGGTTCTGCGGAATTCAGCAATATCAAGGGAGAGAGCCATGCCTGGTTTACCGGCTATGCCTCCACAGAGGAAAAGGGCAGTATTGTGGTAACCGTCATCGTAGAAAACGGAGGGGCGGGGAGCACAGTAGCCGTTCCGATTGCAAAACAGGTGTTTGACACATACTTTGCGCCGTAAAAAAATCTTGCAAGATAACATAAAAAGGGGTATACTGTGTGTAAAGTTCGAAGACCACATCAGGAGGTATTGCAATGATTGAAGCAACAAGTTGTGGTGGTGTGGTAATATTTCGCGGCAAGATTTTGCTTTTGTATAAGAATTACAAAAACAAATATGAGGGCTGGGTCCTTCCGAAGGGAACTGTGGAGCCAGGTGAGGAGTACAAGGACACGGCGGCAAGAGAGGTGCTGGAAGAGACTGGGGTGGATGCCCAGATTATTAAGTATGTAGGAAAGAGCCAGTATACTTTTACCGTTCCAGACGATACGGTGGAAAAGGACGTCCACTGGTATCTGATGATGGCGGACAGTTATTACAGCAAACCACAACGGGAAGAATATTTTGTTGATTCAGGATATTACAAATTTCACGAAGCATATCATTTACTGCGTTTTGCGAATGAGAAACAGATAGTTGAACGAGCATACAATGAATATCTTGATTTGAAAAAGAGTAATCTTTGGGGCAACAGAAAATATTATTAGTATTTTGCCCGCAATGCAGGCAGAAGTACGGATAGAAAAGGTGTTCAAATGGGACGCCTTTTCTCTTTAAATGGAGAGTGGAATGATCTGGTATCAAGAGTTTTATGCGGGAGAAAGCATCGAGCCCAAAAAAGAAAAAGTGAAGTGGAAGATTCTTCACAATGCCGGACAATTGGATATTTATGTGATTGCATTGAGCAGCAATCCCGCAAACCTTCTGGATATTATTTCTGCAAAGGAACTGATGCAGAAATCTTATCCGAAACAGGACATGCTGGTAATCGGCGTGGACAAGGGGTATGATAATGCGGTAGAGCTTGCAGGTAAAATTATATTAGAGGTATTCCAGAAAACCGGAAATCTGGACGTCAGGGAGTATTTTCTCAGCCAACAAAAGAATTTCAGGAGAGGGCGCAGATGCAAATCCTGTTCCTGATACTGAAAATTATCGGTGTTCTGCTTGGTATCTGCGTCCTGCTGCTTGCGGCAGTAGTTGCGGTTCCGGTCCGCTATCGCATGAAGGCAGAATTTGATGAGGAAGCGTCAGGCTTTGCCGTTTTCTCATGGCTGTTGCATATCATTGATTTTCGCGTTCGCTATGAGGAGAAGGATGTTATTTTTCGGCTGCGAATATTCGGGTTTCCAATTAGTCTGACGGAGGAAGAACCATCGGATGGAGAATTTACAGAGGAAGAGCCATCGGATGGGAAATCAGCCGAGGAAGAGCCATCGGATGGGAAATCAGCCGGGGAAAAACCGTCAGATGGAAAGTCAGCGAAAGAAGAATCATCAGATGGGGAATTAACAGAGGAAGAGCCCTTGGATGGGGAGTCAGCGAAAGAAGAATCATCAGATGGGGAATTAACAGAGGAAGAGCCGTCGGATAGAGAAACGCCAGAAGAATTATCAGGTGGGAAATCGCCAGAAGAAACGGATGCCTCTCCCACAGAAATAACGGATGAGAGTGTGGATGACAGATGGCGGGAGAGGATTTCAGATAGAGCGAAAAGCGCCGGGAACGCAAAAGAAAAATTTCAGAACATAAAAAACATGATTTCGGATGAAACTAATAAGAGCGCTGTGAGGAAGGTCTGGCGGATATTTCGATATCTGGTACGTCACATTTCTCCACGTAAGGTTTCGGGCGAGCTTGCATTTGGCATGGCAGATCCGGCGCGAACCGGACAGGTACTGGGAGTTTTGAGTATGATTCCTTTCTGGGCGCGATATAAAATTAACGTTTATCCCGATTTTCAGACGGAACATTTTTTTGTGCAGGGAAAGCTGCAGATGAGAGGACATATCCGGCTCTGGCATTTTATACTGTCAGCAATCCGGCTATTCATAGATAAAGAGCTAAGATTAGTATGGAGAAGAATCAGGAAATAACAGGAGGTAATGACTATGCAGGAGAATAATTTTAACACGACCGTTCAGTCTCTGTTTAAAGGGATGGATAGCTTTATCACAACAAAGACTGTTGTAGGAGACGCGGTGCATATCGGAGAGACGATCATCCTTCCATTGGTTGAGGTATCGTTTGGAGTGGGAGCCGGCGCGTTTAGCCAGGATAAAAAGAACAGTGCAGCCGGAGGTATCGGCGGCAAGATTACGCCGAGTGCCGTGCTGGTTATCCAGAATGGCAGCACGAAACTGGTCAACGTCAAGAATCAGGACAGCGTCACCAAAATTCTGGATCTGGTACCGGAGCTGGTAGATAAATTCACAAATAAGAGTTCCTCAAAACACATGTCGCAGGCAGAGGAATCAGCAAAAAAAGAGGCCGCAAAGGATCTCTCTGAGAAACTGAATATTCCTACGGAAGAGTGATAAGGTATAAGCAGATTTTTTAAATTACGCATGAACAGAAGAGGCAGGGCATATATTGATAATGATATATACTCTGTTTTTTCGGTGATGCCATGAGAAGGTTGCTAGGCTTTATTTTATTTTGGATTGCAGTAGGGATGGCTATCATGCTGATTTTACCCAGTGACGTGGTGGGAGTGTTGATTATCTTTGCATTGTTGCTGCTGGGGTACAATCTGTTCTGCTGTTAAGGAACAAAGTGGGCGAGTGCGCATATTATTTTTTGTTATAGGAAGACAAAAAATGGGCAGTACATTGATTGGCCAATGTACTGCCCGGATTAAAATCGAAAGGAACTAAGCTCTTTCTACTTTTCCGCTTTTCAGGCAAGAAGTACAAACATAAATCTTCTTAGCGTTATCACTTCCATTTACTTTACATCTTACGGATTTAATGTTAGCTTTCCACATTCTGTTGGTTCTTCTATGTGAATGGCTGACATTCTTTCCGAAATGTGCGCCTTTTCCACAAATGCTGCATTTTGCCATAATTGCACCTCCTTGCAACTTACTAAGCCTATACAATTCAACCACAGGCTCACAACATGAATATTCTACCAGAAAGAACGCTATATTGCAAGTGAAAAATGATTTTTTTATAAAAAAGAAAATATTTGTTTCTTTTTTTTGGAAAAAAGGGTATAATATCTAAAAGCAACGAGCAGTGCCCGGCTGACGGAAAGAAAGCTTTGGCGTGCTTGCACGTAAAAAGGTTTCTTTGTGGCAG
>CAJUOE010000001.1 GCA_910587895.1 uncultured Lachnospiraceae bacterium | reverse complement strand
TACCAACTTGAGGAAACACCCTCGTTCATTTTGGTGAAGAACGGTCAGCTCGTGGCCAATCTTAAAGCGCTTCTTTCACCGTTCGTAGTAATTATTAATTTTGATAGCACGAATGGTTCTATTATTTACCAGACATAATACTTTACAATATATCATTAGCAGGTTGAAAGGTTTCATATCGAACTAATTAGCATGTAATCAAATGTAAACGAAAAAGACAGGAATGCTCCATCCTGTCTTTTCGTATATGTATACTTGCTATCTTCTCATCCGCTCCATCTCTTCGTCACGGAGCATCTTCTCGTTCAGTTTTTCCTGCATTTTGTCAAGGAAGTAGGTGCGGCTCTCGTTCTTCCGGCGTTTGATGTCGATGTAGAAACGGTAGCAGTCCTTTGATTCCACGCCGAATATTTTGTACAAGAGCGGAGCAAGCTGTTTGAGCGGCATATTGCCGTTGTTGATACAGCCCATCTCGTTGATGCCGTATATCAGCTCCACGAGGTCGATGGCGTTGCCCGTCCATTGCAATGGCGAGGCGGTATTTTCGTTTGTGTTGTCGGTGGATGTTTGGATGGGGATTAGTGGCGGCACTTGGGGAGCGGCAAGAAACTTCTGCATCTTCCTTACGAAAGAGAGAGCCTTGCTGACATTGTTGGATATTTCCTTCTTTTCTTCGGGAAGGTTACGCACGGGATGATGCTGTAATTCGATTTCGATGTAAGCCAACGCGATGATGGTCCGGTTCGTATCCGGGCTGCCGATACACAGTTCGATCACTTGGGTGGCGAAAGCCGTGTATGCTTTTTCCATATTGCAGTCCCCGGCTTCGTTTATCCGGCGGAAGAAATCGGTTTCCGCCAATAGAAAATAATTCATGTCCTGTCAATTTTGAAATTTTACACTCTGTTTTCGGTATGCGCACATGAATAGTATTGGCAAAAATCGCGACCAAAAAGCAAAAAATCCGGCACGGTCTTTACAACGTACTGGATTTCAATGCGATAAAAATTGATATTTTTTATCCGATATGAATTATAGCCTTCTTAAAATGTTCTTTTTCAGAACATTGCTTTATTAAACGGATTATAAAAGTGTTCTTCTATAGAACATTCCGGCTATTTCATGGTTTCCATACGTGTGTAGATGCTCCGGTACACTCCGTTGGAATAACTCTTTTGCGAGGAGAGTGTCCAACGTGCTTCAGGTAGTGCCGACTTGAAGAAATGCCGTCCCGTTCCCGATATGAAAGGCACGGTATATAGGATAATCTCATCCACCACCCGCATACGCAACAGCCCGTTGATATAGTCCGAATTATCGGGAGTGGCTTCTGCGAGATAGCAGATGTTTGTATTGTCTTTCCGCCATTCGTCCAACATGGAGATGGAGTAGTCCGGCGTGATATGGTAAAGCGCGTTTTCCCTTATTTTGTCAATATCGCAGCGGGCAAGGCGTAAATCCTCATACGCTTTGCCATATAATTCTGAAGAATGACACCCGTCCATCGTGAGGACGGCAAGAATCTGAACTTTACCCATAGCCTTTTCCTTTCGTTGGGCAAGGAGCAAAAAAGTAGCGTGCAATCCACACTACTTCTAATGGAGGCTCTGGAATGCCCTAACAGGAATAGGTGAATGCACGCTATGCGTAGGCATAGCATAAGCAATCACGCAATAGTTCCTGTTAATGTCAATTTTCCAGATTTCCATTAGAAACACCTTGCGGTCTTATGTTATATATCGGCGGCGGTTTGTCAGTGGTTCCCGCATTGTCTGATTTTACATTTATGGAAGAAAAGAAGGCCAGACTGTTTGTAAATTCTCCCAATGCAATTCCGGGAAACGAGATTTCCAGGTGCGATACCTCTTCTGC